>JBCDES010000024.1:0-15620 GCA_039179295.1 Chlamydiota bacterium | reverse complement strand
GGGCGGTTTAAAACCCACCCCCCAGATAAAAAATGTAAGGGGTTTTGCGTTGTGGCGAAATATTTTTTTAATGATTTAAATGCTTTCTAGCTCATTGTTCAACTTTTTTATTTTCCAGTTCGAGAGGTCCGGAATTTCCGGAGTGATCGTCTTGGGTCAGATCGGTAATGGTATTTTTTTGAAGAGCAAAGCGGTTCACCTCGCCGGTAAATCGATTTTTGAAGTCTTCGAGTCGATCGATGTGATCGTCACACTCGTCTTTCAGCGAAATACTCTTTTGAGATATCATTTCACTCAAAATATAATTAGCTTTTGCCAGACGCATCCTCTTTTTATTCGAGTGCTCGTATTCGATTTTTCCAAATTTTTCCGGGTGCTTTAGGTAGAGAACGCGCAGATAGTTTTCCGCTCGTTTTGCCACTTTTTTTTCAGCCCAGATTCTAAACGCCGCAACCTTCGAACCGAGCATCTTGCTTTTTTTCAAAAGGATTCGATTTTTTAGCATATCCGGTTCAAATCAATACTTGAGCGCTATTCGTCCTTAGGCTAAACTCCGAATTGTGCAAGACAATTTCGATCCCGATTCCGAGACTTTAGACGATCTGCTGTTCGAGGCGGCGGAAGCAACCCGACCGCCGCCGCCGCCTAAAAGGGGAATCCCGAAGCAAAAAATTCCTTATCGGCTCCGTCAAGCGATAAAAATCGTTGCCCTCCCGTTCGTTTTAATCGATTATTCGATGCAAAAAGTTGCCAAGAAGATCATTCGTCCCCCTTTTAAACGAAAAGGTCGATGTAAGCGTCGGGGCAATTGTTGCCACTACGTTCTCGTTGCTCATTCCGATTCCTTTATCGGACGCCTTTTCTACTTTTGGTATACGGAGATTTTAGGGTTTTATAAACGGCTGCCCGAACCTCGGATCTATGAGGGAAAAAAAATGCATGTGATGGGATGTCGCCACTTGAGGAAAAACGGCTCTTGCGGCGATTACCGGTTACGTCCTTTGATCTGTCGTCAATGGCCGGTTATCGAACATTTCGGTTATCCCAAAATTTTGAGGGGGTGCGGTTATTATTCAAACCCTCCCTATCCGAGCGAGACTTCGGACCGTTTGTCCGAAAGTAAGGATCGCCGTTTAAAAATACTTCAATAAAAAGGGAAAAATATTTTACAATCGACCTTTAGACGATTACCCAAAAGATTAGGACAACCATGACATTCAAACAACCCCGACTTCCTTATGATCTGAAAGGGCTCGCACCCTTCGTTTCGGAAGAGCAAATGGATTATCACTACAACAAACACCACGCCGCTTATTTCAAGAAGCTCAACGGGTTGATCGAAGGAAAGCCCGAAGAGGGTCAAGACCTCGAGACCGTCGTCAAAAATGCTTCGGGAGGCGTTTTCAATAACGCGGCTCAGGCTTGGAATCACACTTTTTTCTGGGACTGCATGTCCCCGAACGGGGGAGGAAAACCGACCGGAAAGCTTCTCGAAGCGATCGAGAGGGATTTCGGGGGACTCGATGACTTCATGAAGAAATTTTCCGATAGCGCCGCAACCCTTTTCGGCTCCGGTTGGGCTTGGCTTGCAAGCGATATCTCCGGAAAACTGGAGATCATGCCTCTGAGCAATGCCGATACCCCCCTTAAACATCGTAAAATTCCCATTTTAACCCTCGATGTTTGGGAACATGCTTATTACATCGACTACCGCAACGAACGCCCCCGGTTCATCGAGCAATTTAGAGATGTGATTCATTGGGATTTTGCCGAGAATAATTATAACGATCGAGGATAAGCGCTTGCGCGCCCGCCCGGCTTCGAAAAACGACGAACGCACACCGGTTCGACCCCACCGAAGATATCGGGTTTAACGCTCCTTATCTCTCCTAATCCCGAGATGCTTATCGGCGGGTCCGTGCCCGAAAAAAGATTCGGACGCTACCAGGTTAATTCGAAAGATCCCAACAGAGGGGAAAAATTTAAAGAGGCAATATCTGTCTGATAGCTCTCGAGAAAAAGAAGTTTTACGAGCTCCGCGGTCATCAGCGGTTTTACGGGAAATTCATTCATTTTACTACCTTCCGTTCCTTTCATGACACCTATTATACCAAAAATTCTACCGAATTTCCAGTTAATAATGCTAAGCAATTGATTTTAAAACGATTATCTCCAAAAATGCTATGAGATAAGAATCTCGTCCGAAAGCTCTTTAGTCGGTCGTACGGCAACCGTCGGAGAAAAATTCGTCGTAGGGTCTTTGTTTCGCACCATATTTTTCAGTCTTATCATTGACGAAAACCCCTCTTAACGAGTAAATTGAACATCTTATCATCGCTTGCCCAGGTGGTGAAATTGGTAGACATGCCAGATTTAGGCTCTGGTGCCGCAAGGCATGGAGGTTCGAGTCCTCTCCTGGGCAATACCTCTTCCCGATCCCCCCCCTCTGGCAAATTATTCTCGAACCGGTTAACATCGCCGCCTATGAAACCGAACGATTTACCCCATCCTTACAACTGGCAAGACCGTCGCCCTCTATTAAAGGATAAGATTTTCTATGTCCCCAATCATTATCGAAGACATGAAAAAGAGCTATTTCCGAACCTTCAACGGTACTTCGGCAACGATCATCCGATCTATTTGGAATACTGCAGCGGAAACGGAGAATGGGTTCTCAATCGAGCGCTGGAAAATCCGGGGATCAATTGGATTGCGGTCGAAATGCGGTTTGAAAGAGTGCGAAAAATCTACTCGAAGACAGTGAATTACGGCGTCGAAAACCTATTGATTATTTCAGGCGAGGGGCTGACGTTTTCTCGGGAGTATCTTTCGGCTCGATGTTTAGATGAAGCGTATATCAATTTTCCCGATCCGTGGCCTAAAAATCGTCATGCCAAACACCGGATGATTCAACCCCCTTTCGTGCGAGAGCTCCGTCAGAAGGTAAAGAAAGGAGGGCTGGTGACTTTGGTCACCGATCACATTTCTTATAAAGAGCAAATAGAGCACCAAATGGGGGGGTGGTCAAAGGTCGAAGCTTCCCGTGAAAACTACGGGTCCTCATTCTTTGAACGCCTTTGGCGCCGTCACGGACTTCCTATCTACCGTTTATGTTATGCCAATCGTTGACCACCGAGGGTTTAATCCTCTTCACAAAACGCTCGATTCGATTACATTAGACGCTTCTTTACAGTCCGATCTGATATGGGACATAAAAAGTGACGATTCTCCTATTATTTGGGAGTTGGATTTCGCTATTCGAACGCTCAACCCGATCCGTTTAGCTTCCTATCGACTGGCGGTCCGAACCTTTATCGAAACGATTTGGGCAAACAATCGCGAAAATACGTTGGGAGCGATTCTATACAAAGGAGACATCCCGCCGTTTGAAATGGAAGATTTTGCAGACTATCTCCATCAGATTGCGGCAGAGCTTCCCGATCAAGTTCCCCCCTTTGCTCTTTTCGATTGCCGAGGAGACCCGTTAAAATTTTCTAAAGAGATTTTTCCCCATATTCATTTAGGTTTCCGATCGGGACCTATCGGCGCTATCGAATGGGGAGAAAGATTGATTCCTCGTCGATGCGATGCAAGATTAGGGGTTGCCCTTCCTCTGCGCGCAAAAGGTCTCCGATTCGATGCAGTCGATCGGTGTCTCCGTTTTCTCGATCGGGAGAAAACCCGTTACCGATTGATTGCCGAACCCTATCTTACCGAAGAGTGGGATGATTTGGATAAGATCATTATTTTTCCTACACTGATTTCGACCGGCGGACTTCGGATGATACGGGGGTTCGAAGCGGCAGGAGGGAAAGTAGAGAGGTTCGGGGTAGAGGGATTCGAACCCCCGACCTTCTGCTCCCAAAGCAGACGCGCTAGCCAAGCTGCGCTATACCCCGAAAAAGAGCCATGATCCTATCGAATTTTTTGATTTCCGGCAAGGGGATACTTTTCTACGGACCTTTCCTTTCACTCCGTCGGTAACCGTTGACAAATGGAAAAACTTGCAAAAAAGGGTGCTTTTCTTTTAGGATCGGTACTCGATTACCGAAGATGAAAAGATAAAAAACGGATTCGGATTAAGAGAGGGAGATGTTCATCGAGAGTGTCAACGATTCTGCGGAATTCACACCATCCGAAACCGGCTCGACCGATCGCGCTTCCTTGGCGGGTCTGATAACGGAAGTCGGGCAAAAATTTATCCGCCCTCACCACGTCTTACAAAAAACACTCCTCCATTCGATTTCATCGCTCTATCGCGAAACATTTAAATGGATCCGGATTTGCTTGCCTCGCGATACGGTAATCACGAGAGTCGTTTGTTCAGCTAAGTTTAAACTACCTTATGCCTTGTCTTTTCACCACTTTCCCGAAGATTTCGGAGTATTTCAGATCGGTCGGGCTTGTTTGCAGACGGTGCTGGTTTCCGGAATAATATTTAGATTGCTTGTCGCCCTATTTTTTCTCCCTTTTACTATTTTCGGCGTCGTTCTAGGTAGCGCTCTGACGGCAACGGGAAGGTTGCTGAATACAAAAAAAGCTCATACCTTCTTTGAAGCTGCGTCGGACTCTTTCCATAAAAATTTATGAACAATGAATAACAAGGTGTCCTCGTAGCCGGAAGATCGTTTCCCATCACAAATCGAAGGTACTTGCGTAGATCGGACGAAGCGGTGTATATATAAAGGATGTCTAATTTTAGTCAGTACCCGGCCGTTGAAAAGCTGAAAAAGCTTGCAGAAAAGCCTTATGACCTGTCTAAAGAGGGGAATCTAACACCGAAGCGTATCGAGCGATTGAAATCCAAATGTTTAAATCTTAAACTCCTATATGGGACGGAACGTGTCGATGAAAAGACCCTTGAAGCCCTTTTCGATCTTGCTAAAGAGGCCGCCGTTTATGAAAAAATGCAAGCGATGCAAGCCGGGGTTGTGATGAATAAGATCGAAGGACATGAGAGTGAAAACCGGAGGGTCCTTCATACGGCAACGCGCGATTTTTTCAAGCGGCAAAATGAGACGGAAGAAGCAAAGGAAGTCGCCGCTCTCGCTTATGCCGAATTGGAAAAATTGAAACTTTTCCTCGACGGTATCGAAAAAGAAGGGTTTACCGATATGATTCAGGTGGGAATCGGAGGCTCGGAGCTCGGTCCGAAAGCCGTTTATCTCGCGTTAGAAGCTTTCAAACGGCAAGGAAGGCGTGTCCGCTTTATCTCCAATGTCGATCCCGATGATGCGGCGCATGTTCTCCGGCAAGTCGATTTAAGCAAGACCCTTGTCGTGATCGTTTCAAAATCGGGAACGACCCTCGAAACATTGACCAATGAAGAGCTGATTCGGAAGGAGTTTCTAGCCGACGGGTTATCTTCGAAAAACCATTTCCTTGCAGTAACGGCGAAGGGGAGTCCTATGGATAACCCCGAGAAATACCGGCAAACCTTTTTTATTTGGGATTACGTCGGCGGGCGGTATTCCGCCACATCGATGGTCGGATGCTTGATCCTCGCCTTTGCTTTGGGGATGGAAAAGCTGCTCGATTTTCTTCGAGGAGCCTCTTGTATGGATAAGGTCGCTTTAGAGGAAGATCCCGACGCAAATCTCCCTTTACTTTCCGCCCTTTTAGGGATTTGGAACCGGAACTTCTTGAACCTTCCGACAACCGCGGTTATTCCTTACTCTCGAGCCCTTTCCCGTTTTCCGGCGCACCTTCAACAATGTGATATGGAATCGAACGGCAAACGAATCGATAAACGGGGGAATCCGGTAGATTTCCATACGGGTCCCGTCGTTTGGGGAGAGGCGGGAACGAACGGTCAACACTCTTTCTATCAACTGATCCATCAAGGGACCGTTGCCGTCCCTGTGGAATTCATCGGTTTTGCTAACGATCAATACGGTCGAGACAGCGCCTTTAAAGGGACGACTTCACAAGAAAAGCTTCTCGCCAACCTCTTTGCTCAGTCGATTGGGCTTGCAACGGGAAGGAAATCGGATAATCCGAACCGATTTTTCCCGGGAAATCGCCCGAACCGCGTTCTCCTAGCCGAACGATGCGATCCCTATACCGTCGGGGCAATCCTTTCCTATTATGAGAATAAAATCGCCTTTCAGGGTTTTATTTGGGATATCAATTCTTTCGATCAAGAAGGGGTCCGACTGGGAAAGGTTTTGGCGAATAGGATTATCGATCAATTCGATAAAAAGGGGAAGGAAGAACCCTTTGAAGATGACTTTCCTCTAGGAGCCGTTTACATCGATCAACTCAAAAAGCTTTAAACTCCGACGCAGAGGCGGGGTTCTTCGAATTTCCCCTTTCCGTCTCCTTTGAAATAAGAGGCTATGAAACATATTGCAGTAATTTCCCTTTATCTATACGGAGCCCTCCTATCGAGGAGGTAGGAGAGGTGAGGAGAACTTGACCGAGAGAGGCAAGTTTTTCCTGAAGCACTTCGGTCCTTTCGGGATCGAGGTGAACGCCGAAGTCATCGATTGCAAAAAGGGGAGCGGTTGCCGTTTGTTTCCTCAAAACCTCCCATTCCGCTATTTTCAGTGCGGCGATGCATGTCCGCTTTTGCCCTTCACTGGCAAAGGTTTTAGCCTCTCTTTTTTTATAGGTGATCTCCATCTCATCCCGGTGGGGACCGATCATCGTATTTCCGATGATCAACTCTTTAGGGCGTTGCTCGGCTAACGTCTCCTCTATTCGTTCGATTTTTTTTAGCGGGATCGACGGTTTATAATGAAGATCGAACTCATCTTCCGTCGCTGAAAAATCCTTTGCACAGGCTGCAACATCGAGGCGGAGGAGTTCTATCAGCTTGGAACGCTTATCTATTAAATAATAGGCGCTTTCTCCCATCATCCGTTCCCAACTTTCGATGGCAACCTCCGATTTCACTTTAAGAAGTACATTCCGGTTTTTCAGCGCTTTGTGATAGCGTATCAGGTGGTGGACGTAGACGGGATCCGTTTGCGCAAGCTGAATATTGAGAAAACGACGCCTTTCTTGGGGTGTCCCCGAGATCAGGGTACTGTCTTGCGGTGAGTAGAAGACCGAAGGGAGAATCCCCAGAACGTGCGACAGGCTTCGGAAGGGGGTATCGTTATAGCGGATGTGCCGATTTTTTCCATCGAACCCGATACTCATCGTTTGACCGACGTTATCTCTGACAAAATAGACTTCGATATAAAAATGGGGGGAATCTTTACGGATCAAATCGGAAAGGTGCGGGGTTAAGAAAGAGCGCCCCGTACTGAGGAGATAAAGGGCTTCTAAGAGACTGGTTTTCCCCGAGCCGTTTTTGCCGTGAATCGGGTTGACACCTTGCGTAAAAGGTACTTCGACTTCTCCGTAGCACCGGAAATTTTTGAGGATGAGTCTTGAAATTTCCATCCCCTAACCGATCGTCAGACGGTTGCCAAACGCATCGGCATGATTACGAAATTAGCCGTTGTCGAATCGGTGATCAGTGCCGGATTATGGGGGGTCGTAATCGCAAGGTTAACCGTTTCATCGGAGCAATGTCGGAGAATATCATGGAAGAAAAGGGGGTTGAAGGCGATTTCGAACGACTCGCCGCGATAATCTACGGGAATGGAAACCGATGCCTCGCCGATTTCACTCGAGTTAGCGGTAAGGGTCAGCTCGCCGGCGGTTAAGGTAAAGTGAACCGAATGACTCCTATCGGTTGTGAATAGAGCGACCTGTTTGAGTAGCACCATCAACTCTTCGCGATGCAAGGTGAGGTTGAAGGTAGTTTGTTTCGGAATCACCCGTTCGATATCGGGATAATCTCCTACGAGGAGCTTTGTGATCAAGGCGGTGGAGCCGTATTCGATCCCGATTTTATCGGTCATGAGACTCACTTGAACCGCTTCATTGCCATCGAGAGATTTTATAACCTCTTCAACAGCCTTCAAAGGGATCAGATACCTGTGTTTAGCCCCGAGATTCCTATCGATCGGGGTACTCACCTTGGCGAGCCGTTTCCCGTCGGTTCCGATAAATGTCACATCACTATTTTCGATCTGCATCAGAACGCCGTTTAAAACGTGACGACTATCTTCTTTTGCGGTGGCAAACACCGATTTCGACAGCATTTCTTTAAAGGCATCGACGCGCATGATGAAGTGGCGTCCTCGAGTCAAGTCGGGGAAAGCCGGAAATTCACTGCGGTTCATTCCGTTTAAGCGGAATTCCGAGGTTCCGGCTTGAACGTAGGCGATTTCATCGCCGGTCGTCCTCAGTTCGATTTCGGGCGCCGTTAACTCTCGGACCAACTGAAAGAACCGCCGCGCAGGCAGTGTGATCGCACCCTCTTCGATCATGTCGACTTCCATTCGAGTCCGCATGCTGACGGTCAAATCGGTGGTGCTGACGGTCAAAATCCCTCTTTCGGCTTCGATTAGAATGTTGGCTAGGACGGGAATCGCCGGTTTACTCGCCGCAACGCTTTGAATGTTTCCGATCAAATCTACCAGCTCCGGGCGGGATAAAACTACCTTCATCGAGACCTCTGAAATTTTCCCTCAAGCATAGTGAAACGATGAAAGAGTGTCAACCAACGGAACTCCTCTCGATGGAAACCTGATATTTTCTCCTAAATCGTTACCCTTTAAGTGCACGTTCGATCGACCGTTTTTGTTCTCTTTCTTTGATGGCAAACCGTTTATCGCGCTCTTTTTTTCCTCTGGCGACGGCAATCTTTACCTTTGCTTTTCCCTTGCTTAGGTAAACGGACAGCGGGATAACGGTGAGTCCCTTTTGTTCCGTTGAGCATTTCAATTTATCGATCTCCCTCTTACGGAGGAGAAGTTTCCGGTCTCGATCCTCTTGATGATTATGAATATTCCCGAAACTATAGGGGGCAATCGAAGCATTTTTAAGCCATGCTTCCCCTTTAGCGATCAATACGAAAGCGTTTTGTAACGAACCGCCGTGGTTTCTTAGCGATTTGATCTCGGTTCCTTGAAGGGCGATCCCCGCTTCAAAGGTTTCGAGGATTTCATACCCGTATCGAGCACGTCTGTTGGAGACCAGTTCCGATCGATTGCCGTTGGCGTTGCGCATAAGTGTCGATTGTCCCAGGAGAAGGGATTGCCATCAAGGATTTTCTTCCTAACGTTTCCCGATCCATCCGAAAGAAAAAAAGCAAGCGATTCCGATCCAAAATAGGGGTTTTGTCCAATCGAGAAGTCCCGTCGGCAAAACGTCTAAAATGAGCTTCAGACCGATCCAACCGATCATAAGGTGAGCTCCGAGTTCCAAGCGGGGGAAACGATCGATCAGATCGGTGAAAAATTTTGCTGCAAAACGGCTGATGATAAGACCCGCTACCCCTCCAAGGTAAACGATCCAAACTTTAGACGGCAACGGATGACGTGTCGAAGAAACCCCGACCATCGCAAGCCCTGCCAAAATCGAGTCGATTGCGAAGATGAGATCGGTCATTTCCACTAGGAAAACCGTTATCCAAAAATTTTTTTTCCGTCTCGGAATGCGCATTTCGGCGCGTCTTGTAGTGATGAAGCGGGAAAGAGATAGATAGAGAAGATAAATCCCTCCACCGATCCGAAACCAAAAAAATCGAATCCAATAGCTGATACTTAAAATTCCGCATACTCTGAAAACCGGCGACGAAACAAGACCGATAAAAAGGGCTTTTTGACGGACGGTCTTCGGCAACCCTCGAACGATCAATGCGATTGCCAGCGCATTATCGAGCGAGAGCACTCCCTCGAGAAAAATAAGTGTGATCAGTCGAGGAATGTCAACGGCGGAAAATGTTTGGTCAAACATCTCTTCAGCTATATCATCCTACACCGATTGCCGGCAACCGGGCGGTCATTCGATCGCCGACTTTAGCCGAATATCGACCGTCCGAGAGGGGTAATGCGAAGACATTCCTTCCCTTGATAAGAGCCCGTGGCGATGATCCCCCCTTCAAAGAGCCAGTTGTAGATGATCAGGCGGATGAGAGAGACCTCATCTTCGGAATAATCGGGCAATGAGTAATTCCAAAACCGTCCGGTTTTTTTCAGGGACATCTTACTATTTTCACTGATAGGTGCGGTAACGCCGTTTAAAAACTCATCGAAGAGGACCCAGCCGGAGTCGATGATGCGACCGATACTCTTCTCGATTTCATGGATGTTTCTTTCCGTGCACGTCTCCTTGGCGAACTCGGCAAACGGATAGGTCGAAAGGGTCGCTTTATAGGTATTTAAAGCCCGCTTTTCGATAGGAAGGGCGAGCCATTTCTCCACTTCGTCCGAAGCGATGAGTCGGTTCCCTTCAATCCGGGTCAGTTTCAGAAACAGGAGCTTTTGAATGATCTTCGACATGTAGCGATGGAAGTGGCTCCGTCCTTCCTCCGTCTTGAGCTCAAACCCTTTACATTGTTTCGCAACGATATTTGCCGAAGCTCTTTCGAAAACCCACTCCTCTTCTTCGTTTAATCTGAGATAGAGGGGTTTGGTCATGGACAGGGCGAGCAAGGCGGACATATCTTCGGTAAAGGAAAAATCATGAGGGCGGGTTCTTTTAACGGCGCTTTTCTTTACGATCTCCTTCGGCTGACTTTTTTTTAAGAAGCCGAGATAATCTTTCCACTCTTTAAATAGAGTCACGACTTCGATCCATCGGTCCTCTTTCTTTTCATAAACGAGGCAGCCGATGAGGTTAAACTCCAGGTAGAGGAGATGCTTCTCGAACGTCTCTTCCGAAAGATCGTATTTCTTTCGGATATCGGAGGAATAGATCTTGTAATCGGGAGCTTCGAACAGGTCGGTTACGATCCCGTTCAGGATAGGATTGCCGAGGTTCAAATCGGTGAGATACCTTTGGAACGTTTGGGGCGTCTCGAGATATTTTTCGATCAACGAATCGAAAATATTATTCGACGTTCTCGGGATCGGGTACCAACTGGGTAGGACGTGAATCGGGACTTTTTTTAGCAAGGCTTGAAGGAATTCCATTCCGGGAGAAAAGCCTTCTTCGAATTTTTGAATTTGCGTTTCGAAATACTTGCGCATCTCTTTATCGACGACAACCGTATCTTTTTCTATCTTAAACAGATCGGTTTTGGATAGCTTCTTGAGAATCGCTTGTAGTTTATCGAGATTTTTATTCACTTGATCGACAAGGCGACTGATAGGAATCGTTTGAGAGCTGTAAACGATTTCCTCCAAGACCTCCAAGTCTTCCGTGGAAAAATGGGACATCAAGACCCGATTTTGAATATCTTTTCGATAGTCATAGTCTTCGAGGTTGATCTTATTTTTTCTGAAGACGTTCGTCTCGACCATTTTTCACCGCTTTTTATAAGCTATGGAGAATAGGAATCCTTTTTTCATCGCCATGATATAAAAATAGTCGATTTACCGCAACCGGAAGTTGAAATAATAGGTTTACATAATCGATCGATTCGATTATCGGTGCAGCAGCGGCTAACCCTATCTTTTTTTTTAGGGGTTTGGTATCATCGCCCGAAAGATACGATTTTCCAAAGAGCGATGAAATACGATCATTTAGAAATCGAACGGAAGTGGCAGAGACACTGGAGAGAAAAGAAACTTTTTAAAGCCGAGCTCGACCCCTCCAAACCGAAATATTACATCTTGGATATGTTTCCCTATCCCTCGGGTGCGGGTCTTCACGTCGGTCACGTAACGGGCTATACGGCGACCGATATCCTTGCCCGATACAAGCGTCAACAAGGCTACAGCGTCCTCCATCCGATGGGATGGGACAGTTTCGGTTTGCAGGCCGAGCAACATGCCGTCCGCACCGGAACCCACCCCAAAGATACGACGAAAAAAAACAGCGCTACCTACCGGAGGCAGCTTCAGTCGTTAGGCTTCAGTTACGACTGGGACCGAGAATGTGCAACGAGCGATCCCGACTACTACAAATGGACCCAATGGATTTTTACGGAGCTGTACAAAAAAGGACTGGCCTACGAAGCGGAAATGCTTGTCAATTTTTGTCCCGCTCTGGGAACGGTCCTTGCCAACGAGGAGGTTGAAGGGGGAAAGGCTAAAGAGGGAGGCTACCCCGTTGAAAGGCGCCCCTTGCGTCAATGGGTTTTAAAGATCACCGACTATGCCGAGCGGTTGCTGAAAGATTTGGACCTTCTCGATTGGCCCGATTATCTGAAAAACGTTCAAAGAAACTGGATCGGTCGGAGTGAAGGGGCAACGGTTACCTTCTTAGAAAAGGAAACCGAGCAACCGATTTCCCTATTTACGACCCGTCACGATACCCTCTTAGCAACGACTTTCCTGGCGATTTCGCCCGAACACCCTTTGGTGAAAAAAATCACATCGCCCCGTCAGCTGCCGGTCGTGGACGCCTACTTGAAACAAGTAGCGACCAAGAGTGATTTCGAAAGGACCGAATCGGCGCAACAAAAAACGGGCGTTTGGACCGGCGCCGATGCGATCCATCCCGTAACCGACAAGCTTATCCCCATTTGGGTCGCCGATTATGTCTTGATGGGCTACGGAACGGGAGCCGTTATGGGCGTTCCCGGCGGAGACGAACGGGACTTCGAGTTTGCTAAGAAGTACGATCTGGCGATTATCCCCCCCTACGACCCCGACATAGAGACCGCTCCGGCAGGGATGACGAAAGAAGCGATGCGTCTCGAAATCTTAGCCGGGAAAAGATGTTGGAATGCCGGCGGCACCGTTATTCACGGAAAAAGCGAGCGACTCGACATCGACGGTCTCCGATTGGAAGAGGCTAAAGAAGCCGTTGCCGATTGGTTGGAGGAAAACCGATCCGGTCGAAGGTGTATCAGCTACAAACTTAGGGATTGGCTCTTTTCAAGGCAAAGGTATTGGGGCGAACCCTTTCCGATTCTCCGGTTCGAAGACGGCTCCAAGCGCCTCCTCGACCTCGATGAATTGCCCCTCATCCTCCCCGAACTGACCGATTATAAACCGCCGGGTGCGGGGAAAACGCCTCTCGATCACGCTCCGCAGTGGATGCACATCACCGATTCCAAAACCGGGAAACGAGCGACAAGGGAAACCGATACGATGCCCCAATGGGCGGGGTCTTGCTGGTACTACCTCCGTTTTTGCGACCCTTTAAATCGGAATCGAGCTTGGGGCGAAGAAGAAGAAAAATATTGGATGCCGGTCGATATGTATGTGGGAGGGGTAGAGCATGCCGTTCTTCACCTCCTCTACGCTCGCTTTTGGCATAAGGTTCTCTACGATTGCGGTTACGTCTCCACCCCCGAACCGTTTCAAACCGTCCGCAATCAAGGGCTCGTTACGGCAAAATCGTTCAAAAAATCAGGCGGCGGTTACGTCACTCCCGAAGAGGGGAAAGGACGGACCGATCTGATCGAGGCGGTTGAAAAAATGTCGAAGTCGAAGCTCAACGGCGTCTCGCCCGACAAAATCATCGAAGACTACGGCGCCGATTCCCTCCGCCTGTACGAAATGTTTATGGGTCCCTTCGATAAAGAAAAGCTTTGGAATAGCGAAGCGATCGGCGGTTGCCGTCGTTTTCTCGACCGGTTTTACACCCTCGTCCGATCGGAAAAGGTAAGCGCCGAAGAAAATCCGACGGCGATGAAACTGGCCCATAAGTTGGTGCGAGGGGTCGGCAAAGATATCGAAGCGATGCTGTTCAATACCGCGATTGCGAAACTGATGGAGTTCGTCAACGCGTTTACGAAGCTTGAAACCTATCCGCAACAAGCCCTTGAAATGGCAACCGTCGCCCTGTCGCCGTTTGCCCCTCACTTAGCCGAAGAGTGTTGGGAGCACTTCGGACATCGACAATCGTTAACGTATACGCCGTTTCCGATAGCCGATCCTAAATTTCTCACCGAAGAGAGCACGACTTACGTCATTCAAGTGAACGGGAAGCTCCGCGCCAAACGGGAGCTTCCGAAAGGGCAGACCGAGGCAGCTCTTCTGGAAAAGGTCCGACAAGATGAAAAGATCGCAAAATACCTTACGGGGGAGATTCTAAAGGTCGTTTTCGTTCCGGACAAACTGCTCAACATCGTCGTCGAGAGATAGGTTCATGAGCCTTGTCTACGACCTGGTCCTCTACCTGCTAGTCGCGATCTTTTGCCCCAAACTCCTCTACGACTATCTTTTTAGAGGGAAGTATCGGGCAAGCCTGACGGCTCGAATCGCCCCCGTCCCTCCGAAGATCACTAAAAAACCAGTCATTTGGCTACACGCCGTCTCGGTAGGAGAGACAAAAGCCCTTGCGACACTCGTTCCCCATATACGTCGGGACTACCCCGAAGCGTTTATCTACGTCACAACCGTTTCCGAAACGGGATATCGAGAGGCCGATCGGAAAATAGCCGCTATCGATGCCGTCGGCTATCTCCCTTTAGATTTTTCTTGGATCGTTAACGGTTTCATACGGAAGCTTAACCCCTCTCTTCTGATCCTCGTTGAAGGAGACTATTGGTTCAACCTGATGCGGGCGGTCAAATGCAACGGCGGCAAGATCGTCGTCGTCAACGGCAAGCTGTCGGAAAAATCGGTCAAAAGATACTCGGCCGTCCGATTTTTCAGTCGGCAGATGTTTAGCGCCGTCGATCACTTCTGTATCCAAGGGGAGAGTTATCGATGCCGGTTCTTAAAATTAGGGATCCGCCCCGAAAACCTCACGATTACCGGCAACCTTAAATTCGATATTCCCGGAGAGAGAGGAGGGGATTCGAAGCGGCTCAGAAAACATTTCGATCTCGGACCGAAAGATCGGGTCCTCACCCTCGGATCGACCCATGAAGGGGAAGAAAAGCTCCTCTATAAAAGCTTGACTCCCGCTTTAACGTCCGATCCCCACCTAAAGGTTTTAGTCGTTCCCCGTCATCCCGAACGTTTTTCACGGGTAAAAAATCTGATCCGTCACCCTCAAGTCACCGTTGTCGATCAAATGGGCATTCTTGCCAAATGTTATCGCTTATCCGATCTGGCGATCGTCGGGGGAAGTTTTATCGAAGGGGTGGGGGGACACGATATTTTCGAACCGGCAAAAATGGGGATTCCGACACTGCACGGTCCTTACATGGATCGACAGGTCGATCTCAGTCGCGACATGAGCCGAAGCGGCGCCGCGCTGAAAGTTACGACGGACGATCTTCTCGAAGCGGTTGAAAAACTGTTAAACGATTCCCGATTGCACCTTGAAATGGGACGAAAAGGGACGACCTTTGCCCGGAAGGTGACCGGCGCCTCGGCTCGAACCTGGAAACGGATCGCTTCGAACATTTCCCTTGAGAACAATTAACCCTACATTTATAGTGATCTCAAATTGTCGCGGGGTGGAGCAGTGGTAGCTCGTCGGGCTCATAACCCGAAGGTCGCAGGTTCGAGTCCTGTCCCCGCTATTTTCATCCTTTGCAGGGCGGCATAGCTCAGTCGGTAGAGCAACGGAATCATAATCCGCAGGTCCTTGGTTCGAGTCCGAGTGCCGCTACTCTCTAAGCTAAAGCTTAAAAAGCTTCTGAAAAACGGTTAAAGCGATTGAGAGGTTATCGAAATGGCCGGTTTAACATTTTTACAGAAAAAAATTCTCGAAGACATCTTTATCGATAACGGGTACGTCCCCGTCTTTCGTAATAATGACGAGTTTAG
>JBCDES010000009.1:0-30100 GCA_039179295.1 Chlamydiota bacterium | reverse complement strand
GAGAGATTTTCCTCGGAGCAACCTTTATCTCCATATTTTCTTGGAAACCTCTTTTCCGGATCGGACCCTTATGTGGGGTAAGAATAGTTTTTCTATTTCATTGTCACTAATTTATGAAATTTTTCTCAACAATCCGAACGCTGTTGCAACAGATGAGATTCGATCCGGAAGTTGCATTTTTAGATGAAAGAAAAAAATAATCTCTTTAAGTAGGAAGAATATGGCTACTTTAAAATATTCGCTACCCTTTATTTTTGCTTCTCCGTTTCTATTTTCTCTCACCTCCGAGTGGAACTTAAACAACAACGGAAATTGGGCAACGGCAACGCCGGCAAATTGGACCGCAGGCGCTCCGAATGCGATCGATGATGTTGCGCAGTTTTTTGCAATCATTACGGCGCCCCGCGTTGTTTCTCTGTCGCAAGCGACGACGGTCGGAGCACTGAGTTTTAATAATGCCAATGCTTATACCATCGATGCGAATACCCTCTCTTTTCAAACAACTACGGGGAATGCTCAGATCATGATTCCCGCCGGATCGGGAAAACATGTGATCTCCAGTAATATCGGTTTAACCAGCAACTTGGTGATCGATCATAACGTTGCCAGCGATATCTCGCTATCGGGACCGGTGTCCGGAGCGGGAACCCTTACCGTCCAAGGCAATAACGGACAGCTGGTGTTATCGGGCATCGCTCCGAATAGTTATACGGGGCTGACAACGATCGATACGACGCTTGCTACAGCGGGATTAACGCTACAAAAATCTCCGAATGTGGTTGCGATTGCCGGCGACACTTCGATTGCATTCGGAACGTTGACAACGGCTGCGGCGAACCAATTCGGAAACGGTTCGACGGTTACGATTAATGGGGCCAACGCAACGTTGGCTCTCGGCGCTTTTGCTCAGACAATCGGCAGTTTGGATTATCAAGCGGGGACTTTTACGGCTACGGCGGGAACCGCCATGACCCTCACAAGCAATAATACCGCTCTCACACTCGGAAATAATGTAACGGTCGATCCCGGTCTTATTTTTTCGGGATCGGGATCTATCGTTATGTCTCCCGTTGCGGGCTCCGACGTGACACTTGCAGGAGCTTTAGATTTAGGAGCGCATTTACATCAAGTGCATGTTCCCGCCGGTGTAACGGGGTTGAAAATAACGGCGGCGATCTCGGGAAGTGCCGAAGGAGGCTTTGTAAAGACGGGTTCCGGGAGTTTTGAGTTAAACGGAGCGGTTGATAATACCTATTCCGGATTAACGTCTATCATTGCGGGGACAATGATATTGAATCAAGGGGGATCGATTGCAGTTCCGGGAGATGTATTTATCGACGGCGGAACGCTGACTCTTGCGGCATCCGATCAGATTGCAAATAATTCCACAATGATTCTTCGAGTGGGCACCTTTAATATGGGGGGGGTTGATAATACGATCGATCGTTTCGATTTCATTGCGGGAGCGGTAAACGGTTTTACCGGAAGATTCACACTGGAGTCTCCTTCGACGGCCCTTCAAATGTCGGGAGGGACTATCTTAAGTGGAGGGACGGTGGCTATTTCAAATGCAACGGCAGGGGTTTATTTTGATTCGACTAAGGATGGGACTGCGACGATTGGAAATATCGACTTTACGGCAGCGGGGGAGCATTCTTTTGAGATCGAAGCCGGGGCCGCGACACCCGAGATGCAAATAGTCGGCGTTCTCGAGGGAGCGCAGGGAGCAAATATGATCAAAGAGGGATTCGGCTCTCTTGAACTCAACGGAGGAGACGGCAATGCCTTTAAAGGAACGACGACGGTCAACGGAGGCACTCTCCGTTTAAATAAAGTAGACGGAGCTTTAGCTATCAATGCCGATGCGGGAGATGTAACGATCAATGGAGGGACCCTTGAGCTATTGGGTTCGGACCAACTAGCAAATAACAAAACGGTGACGGTCAATAGTGGGAGCTTTCGACTCCTCGGACAGAATCAAGAGCTTTCGACTCTAAACTATTTAGGGGGATCGGTCATGCCGGACGGAGGGCTTTTAACCTTAACCGATCCTACCAATATGCTTACGATGGGCGACACGACATTAGACGGGGCGGTCGTCCTTGCCGCTCCGAGCGGCGGCGATGTCTCCTTCGATGCATCAAATAACGGGACGGCAACGGTCGACGGAACTCTCGATTTTAGCGGGCAACCGGTTCGTTTCCTGATCGATAACGGCACGTCGACGGAAGATATGGTGATCAATAGTGTGATTTTCAATGGTTCTCTCGTAAAAGATCGTGGGGGAACGCTCGTTCTTCTCGGGGCCAACACTTACACCGGCGGGACAACGGTCATCGACGGGATTCTCCGGGGAAACACGACCGGTCTTCAAGGATCGATTGCCCAAACCGGAGGCGACATCGTTTTTGATCAAACCTTTGACGGGACATTTATGGGGACGCTGATAGGGGGTAGCGGCGATCTGATCAAACGAAATAGCGGCGCGGTTCGATTCGAGACGCCTCAAACGGTCGACGGAACGACAACCGTTGACGGGGGAACGCTGATCGTTAATAGTAGTTTCGATAGTTCTGCGGGAACTCTAGCCGTTAATCCCGGCGCCACTCTCGGAGGAATCGGGACGATTAATAAAGATGTGATCGTCGGCGGAACTCTTGCTCCCGGCGACCGCGGAATCGGGACGATGACCTTGAACGGCATGCAGACATTGGATGCAGGTTCTGCGTTAGACATTAAGCTGACTCCGACGGCTAACGATCGTGTCGATAATGTAGGAGCAATCGCTATTCAAGCCGATTCATCGCTTGGTTTTTTCCCGCAGCCCGCAATTTATATCGAGCCTTTAGACTATACGGTTATTCAAACCACCGGCGGAAGGGTAGGAACGTTTGATCACATCTCCAATCCGTTCCCGCTATTTTCGGGAACGGTTACCTACGATGCGAGTAGTGTTTATCTTGCCGTTTCCCTTCCTCCTATCGGTGATCTTCCCGGGCTCGGCGTAAATGCACAAAAAGTTGCCGATTGTTTGGATCGGCTCGACTCTCAACCCGGGAGCGATCTTTACGATGTGATCAATGCGCTCCGTTTTATCACTTCGGTCGATGCGATCGAAACGTCTCTTTTCAACATGCAACCTTCTCTGTTCGTTTCACTTGCAACAATTAAGCAAGAGAGTACCCTTTATCTGCGTCATGCTCTTTTCAGTCGGTTGGAATCACGCACACGCTCTTGTATGGTCGAGACCGGCGGCTATCGTATGTGGGGAGCCCCTTTTATCGGCGTTTCCCAGGAAGATAACCATGGGAAAGAGGTGGGTTATCGTACCCTCACACCGGGATTCGTAGTCGGCGTAGACGGTTGGTTAGACTCAAACTTTCAGCTTGGAGCAAGTCTGGGCTATACGAATTCGGCTGTCCGTTGGAAAAAGAGAAGAGGGAGCGGAAGGATAGAAGGAGTTTATGCCGCCCTTTACAGCCGATTGGGTTATCAAATAGGATTTTTGGAGGGAGCCGCCATTTTCGGATATGATTGGTATTCGACCCAAAGGGACATTTATATCAAAGGACTCATTCCTCTAAACCGTCATGCTAAAGCCGTTCATTACGGATTAGAGGGTTCCGGTCATATTAAAGGAGCCTTACGGCTGCCGGTAGATAAAACCCTTTTAGGACCCTACGCAAGCCTCGATTATCGGTACCAATATGAAGCCGGATTTAGTGAAACCGGTGCAAAGAGTTTAAATCTTAACGTATCGAGAAAACATGCAAATTTCATTCAGAGCGAGGTTGGAATGGCAATAACGCACTGTTTTCCTTTGGTAAGAAAGACATTGACCCCCTACGTGCAAGCTTCGGGGGTTTGGGAGAAACGTTTGAACGGTGCAAGGGAAAAAAGTCGTCTCGGAGGGTGTCCGATCGATGTTTACGGTTATTATCGTTCTCGGTTCTTGGTCGGGACCGGGGGAGGATTTGATGTGAAGTGGGACGTTAAGAAGGCTCCGAAGGCTTCTTTTAACTATAGAGGGAAGTATGGTCTCGGATACCAAGACCATTCTTTTAATTTAGCGCTCATTTATTGATCTTCTTCAATGACCTTTTCGCCGCCTTCTTCAAGAATTTCAAGGTTAACGCGGATTCCGTTACGTGACGCGACCGACATCAACAGAGTGCGGATAGCGTTGATGGTTTTCCCTTTTTTTCCGATGATTTTACCGATATCGGCTTTTTCAACGCTGAGCTCAATGATAAGGGTATGGGTTCCTCCGATTTCATTAATCTTCACTTTATCGGGGTTATCTACGAGATTTTTGACGATGTACTCTACAAATTCTTTCATGATTCGATCCTTGGGGTTGAACGTTTTTCGTACGCAACTATCGCTTGAGATCCCATCATAATCGAATACGAAGATATTAATCCATCTTTTTAAGAAACAGATTGAAATCTTTGGGAAGAGGAGCTTCGACCGTGATTTTTTTTCCGTCGGCGGGATGGGGAAAAGTCAGGCGATAGGCGTGGAGGAGCTGTCTTTTTACCTTCAACTTCGCATTCAATTTTACCGATCCGTAAAGGGGATCGCCGATAACGGCTGTGTTGATCGATTTAAGGTGGACCCGAATTTGATGGGTTCTTCCGGTGACGGGCATTGCTTTTACAAGGGAAAACCCTTTTGAAAACTTCAACGGTTCAACGATTGTCGTTGCATGACGCCCTTGCGCTAAGACCGTCATTTCTTTCCGCTTGAGAGGGTGGCGTCCGATCGGCTCATCGATCATCTTTTTTCCGGGGTTGCCGACTACGATCGCTCGGTATTCCTTTTCAATTTCCCGACGACTAAACGCTTCGATCAGTCTCTTGTGTGTTTCGGCCGTTTTCGCAGCAAGCAAAACACCCGACGTTTCTTTATCCAGGCGATGGACGATCCCGGGTCTTAAATCTTGTATCGGAAGCGAGCGACAACGGTAGAGAAGGGCATTGACGAAGGTCGCCGTCGGGTGACCCGGTGCCGGGTGGACAACCATTCCTGCCGGTTTATCGATACAGATGACGGCATCGTCTTCATACAGAATGTTTAGAGGGATATCTTCCGGGACCAATTCGATATCCGGCGAGGGGGGAAAAAAAATTCGAATCTCATCGCCCGACCGGGGAATCAGCCTTTTTTTTACCTTCTTTCCATTACAAGTCACGGCGCCGGTATCGATTAAAAATTGAAAGTAACTCCTTGAGTGCTTCGGAAATGTCGCAACCAGAAGTTTGTCGAGCCTCTTCGGCTCCTCGACGATCAAACGTTTCATATCGATGACAAGTATAGCCGATTCGATTTAAAATCGGGTCGATTGAAGCCGGATATTTTTGTTGAACTTTCCCGTCGTTACAATCGAAACGGTTACTTATATGGGAGTATTTAGGAGGTCGACGACGGCGGAGGGGTTCGGCTGAAGAAAAACACCGGTTTCCGGTCATTCGATCGATGAAAATCAGTTTTCTTGAATCCGCTTTCGGATCTCTTCTTGGACTTTTGCATGCTGGGCTTTGGCTTCTTTGATACTGTTCGAGATCATTTGCATTACCCCTTTTTCAAAATTGGTCACCATTTGCGGAGTGACTTTCCCCGGAAACCAGAGCTCGAGCATCTGAGCAAATCCGGGTGCTTTTTCAGCGCTATACATCTTTGTCATTCCCGTTTGGATTTGCTCGGGTTGATTTCCCCCTTGAGTCGGTTCGATTCCGTCCGGACCCGGGATACCGCTAGCCATGACCTTTTCCTCCCAGCTTCGCTTCGCTCACCAAAGAGGCAATGATCTGGGTGAGGTCATTGAATAGATTGATGGCATCCGTTTGATTGAGATTTGTTTCCGATTGCTCCGGTTGTTCCGGCGGTTGTTGCGGCGGTTGTTGCGGAATATGACCCGAACCTCCGATACCCGATAGACCGCTCATGATTTCTCCTCCTCTTTTAACGCTGCTAATTCCACAATAACTCCGAAAAGCGCAAAAGTCAAAAAAAAAAGCCTTTGCAAAGGCAAAGACTCGATCGTTGATAACCGTTAGCTTAGTAGCTATCTTAGAATGAGGTGATTGTAGAATCGGGCTCTCCCCCTTCTTCAGCATTTTGTTTGGCTTGTTTTTGGACCTGGTTCGTTCGGTCCATTATACTTTGTAGAGCACTCCTCATTGCAAGCTGATAGATGGCGGATCCTCGGCTAAAATCGGAACCTTCGCGATGACCGGGGCGAAGGTTTTGACCGACTTCGCCTTTTGAACCGGTAGAACTTGATGAAGTATTATCGATCGGATCTACCATATTTTTCCTCCACGGTATGTGTTTACTGCGCTCTAACTTCATTATACCCGTAATGAATAAATATTGCAACTTTGGTTAAGGCCTGATCGATACAAAAATCATTGATAATAAGTTGTTTAGACATTTTTAATCGAGGGAAAGCTTCGGGAGGAAATACATAGAAAGCTCTATAAGAATTCCTTACGACAAATCCTTTACCGTCGGTCAACAAAGATCTGAAAGACCTTGGCGCCGTTCCGGATCGATAGTGAAACGACCGGCGGGATTGTTTATAAGTTATCGAACGCCAGGTGAGTTAAATGCTATCGAAATCGAACGGAGTGTTGATTGTTTTCTACCGGAAAAGGGTTTCGATGCTCGCCCGATTTATCGACAATCGTTTACACCTTAATCGCGATTTTCTATACAGGATTTTAATATGCAACTCGGAATCGTCGGAATCAATCATAAATCTTCAACACTTCCTCTGCGAGAAGCCGTTGCCAAAGCGTTTCAAAAAGCTTGTGAAACAAAAGAAGGTGTCCTGTTATCGACATGCAATCGGACGGAATTTTATTTTTGTGCTCGAAGTCTGGTCACAACCCAGATGGAAATCCTGTCGTTGTTAAGGGAGGAGATGGGAGAAAGTTTTGAGCACGCTCTTTATTCCTACTTCGGTCACGATTGCTTCAACCACTTGGGAAAAGTCGTTTCCGGATTAGACAGTGCGATTTTCGGTGAAAGCGATATTCAAAGACAGGTCAAACTCGCCTATAAAAAGGCTCGGGAAAGGGGAAATCTTTCTCATGAGATCCATTACCTTTTTCAAAAGGGGCTGAAAATCGGAAAAGAGCTGCGCAGCTCCTTTTTAATGGCAAAAAAAGGGATGGAACTTCCCTATATCATCCAACGGATTTTAGAAAAACACGGGAGACCTGCACAAGAATCTCGCGTTCTTTTTGTCGGAAATTCTGCAATCAATCGAAAACTGATTTCTTTTTTTCAATTTAGAGGGGCTGAAAAATTAACATTATGCACCCGGATGAAAAAAGGGGAATTTCCGAAAATTTCCGTCGAAAACTGGGATATCTTGGAAAACTGGGATAGGTACGACGTTGTTATTTGCGGGACTCGTCATGAAGAGCATATTCTTCAAAAATCGACACGGTTCTTGCGGGAAACACTCCTTTTCGATCTGAGTGTTCCTCGAAATATTGACCCGGAATTGGGGAAGCATCCCGGTCTGAAGCTCTACGATATCGATCGGATCGGAAAGAGTGAACCGGAACGAGACGGCGAACGGGAGATCGCTTTGTGTGAAAATGCGGTCGAAAAGGCCGTTCGGAAGCAAATGAAACTGTTTAAGGAGCGAAAACAAGCGAAATGGCGTTATGCGGTCTCGCTTTAACCCTTCTTTTCTTCACCTCGATCAAAAGGACGGCGCTCTAGCCGTAAGTAGGACCGATTTCATCTTTCGGGGCGATACGAGCAAGTCTTCTAAGAAGTGCGATTTCATCCTTCCACATCACCTCGCCGTTGGGGGTTTCCAGATATTTAGGGATAAAATCGATCTCGGGATGGGTCATCATCGTTTCAAAGCATTCGAGCCCGATCTCCCCTTTTCCGAGGTTTGCATGGCGGTCTTTTCGAGATCCGAAGGGTTGCAGCGAATCGTTGACATGGAAGGCATGGAGATGTTTGAGACCGATTTTTTCGTCGAATTGATTGAGGGTTTTTTCCCAGGCGGCTGAAGTGCGGATATCGTAACCGGCGGCAAAGATATGGCAGGTGTCGATGCAAACGCCGATGGGAATTTTATCTTTGACCCTTTCGACGATATAGCCGAGATGTTCGAAGCGGTGACCTACCGTGCTCCCTTGCCCGGCAGTCGTTTCGATTAAGAGACGTATTTTTTTATTTTCCAGTAGAGGCTCCAGCGGGATGAGGCTGTCGACGATTCGATCGAGACACTCTTCTTCAGGAGCGCCGGTGGCACTTCCGGGGTGAAAATTCATATAGGTGAGCTCCAGTGCCAGGCAACGTTCGATTTCTTCTCCGAATGCCTTTCGACTTTTTGCCAGAAGCTGTTCCTTATTCGATCCGAGATTGATCAAATAGCTATCGTGACTCATGACGGCATCGATACCGCTAGCGACGAGATGCTCTTTCCATAGAGCTAAATCGTCGTCCGAAAAGACCCGTCCTTTCCATTGTTTTTGGTTACTGGTAAAGATTTGAATCGTCGTCGCACCGATTTCTCGACCTTTGATGAGAGCATTATGGACGCCTCCCTCGGTGGAGGTATGGGCACCGATCGATAACCGCTCTTTCCCGATCATCGCTTTAGTGGGTGTGAGCTAGGAATTCGCAGACGAGTGCGATATTGATGGGGAGGGGGAGGACGATTTGTTCGGGTTCCGGAGCCGATAGGAGTTGTCCGGAAAAATGCTTTTCATCCAGAGCGAGGTAGTCGGGAACGGTTCTCGAAGAGTTTTCGACGCATTCCTTGAGCCCCTTGATAGTCTTTGATTTTTCCTTAACGGCGACGGTCATCCCCGGTTTGACGAGAAACGAGCGGATGTCCACTTTTTTGCCGTCGATGAGGAGATGCCCGTGAGCCACCAATTGTTGGGCCTGAAAAATCGTTGCTGCGAGTTTTAACCTGTAAACGACGTTGTCCAAACGACACTCTAAACGTTGGAGGAGAAGGTGCGCCGCATTTCCTTCTTTTTTAACGGCCGCGTGGAAGTAGCGCAGCATCTGTTTATCGCTGATCATTCCGTAAACGGCTTTTAATTTTTGTTTTTCTTCGAGTTGGATGCCGTAGTCGGATTTTTTTCGCCGTTTGACGCCGTGCATTCCGGGAGGATTGGGTCTGTGTAAAAGGGGGTTGCGCAGACGCCCGAAGATGTTGACTCCGAAACGGCGGGCGATACGATTTTTCGGACCGGTATAACGAGACATTGAATACTCCTTCTGATCGAGACCGTCCATCCTAGCGCAAATGACGAATTTTGTACAAGTGCCGTATCCCTATCATTCCGTTGCAACCGCCCGTTGTTGATTTTTTTTTAAAATAGCTTAACTTCCCGATCGGTTCCGGGAAGAGGACCGGCCTCTCTTGTTGCCTAAAAACCGTTTGATCCGATACCATTCGATCGATATGGATTACTCGGTCTTGGCTTTTTACGTTTTAAAGCAAATCGATCGCCCGCACCGCGAAATCGATAACTGGAAACGTTTCCTTAAAGGAAAAGATGCCTTAGGTCGCATTTACATCAATGAGAAGGGGATCAATGCTCAAATGAGCATTTCGGCAAAAGACGCCCCTTATTTCTATGACTGGTTTTTAGGCGATAACCGTTATAAAGGGACCGAGATCAAGGTCCACCGCCACCCCGAGCAAGCTTTTCCGAAATTAACGATTAAGTACCGCCCCCAACTGGTGGCGATGGATGGCGATTATGATCTATCCCGCGGCGGAAAACATCTGTCGAGCGATGAGTGGGCGGCGATGATCGAGGAAAGGGATGACGATACGGTGATGCTCGATATACGGAACGATTATGAATGGGAAGTGGGTCATTTTGAAGGGACGGAAAAACCTCGATTCAAAACCTTTCGACGGTTTCCGGGCTATGTGGAGGAATTGAAAAAAACGTATGATCCCGAGAAGACGAGGGTAATGATGTACTGCACCGGCGGGATTCGATGCGAACTCTATTCCTGTTTGGTAAAGGATCGAGGGTTTGAAAAGGTCTACCAGCTGCGGGGCGGGATTATTCAATACGGTCTTGAACAAGGGAATAAACATTGGAGGGGAAACCTGTTCGTTTTTGACGATCGTCTCGTGGTACCGATTAGCGCCGGAGAAAAAGCGGAGGCGATCGGTCGCTGCTACCGTTGCGACGTAGCGGTCGATAGCTATTATAACTGCGCAGATATGGATTGCAATCGACTCTTTATCGGTTGTAAAGCATGCGTTGAAAAGATGAACGGTTGTTGCCGAGCATCTTGCACGGACGCCCGCCGTCGTCGCCCTTTTCAACCGTCCGATCGCCCCAAACCGTTTAGAAAGCTCCCGTTCGAAGAAAAGGTTAAGCTCCAAGGACGAAGTCGGTCGGATACGAACGGCTAGGGATGCCCCGGCGGTCTTTTCTTGTCGATAAGCTCTATAGCGGCGGCTTTCAAAGTCTTAAGACCCTCCTCGAACCCTACTTCGACCAGTAGTCGGTCGAGGTATCTCATTTCCGATTGAAGCTGGTCGCACATCGACTCCAGCTTCGCAACCTTTCTGAGCAATTGATCCCGGTCCACAATCATTCCCCCTTTTAGCTATATCTTTTGCAAAAACTATGCCAACATCGGATCGGAGGAGCATTTTTGTTCATTGTTTAAGAGGGAGGGGGCGTGAAACGGTAAGGACGTGGCGGGAAATTTTTTCCTTCCGCTTAACTTACGTTTAATGAGCGCTCTCGATCCTACCTCGTCTCCGTTTACCTAGACGGGAAACGAGCGCCGGGGTGAGATTCTCTATCGATCAAGCGGCTTGAGACGGGCGGTCGTTGCCGGTTGTAGGCTTCGAAAGCGAGCAATGACCGTTTCATTTCAATAGGATAAGCAAATCCCCCTAGAGAGCCGTTGCTCCGAACGACCCTGTGGCAGGGGATCACTAGAGGGTAGGGGTTTTGATTGCAAACATTGCCGATGGCACGGGCACCTTTTTCTCGTCCCGCCAGGGCAGCGATTTCCCCATAACTCGCGCAGTGACCGAAACGGATGTTGCCGATGGCTAAAAGCCCCCTAATCATAAAGGGGGAGAGCTTTGCGAAATCGAGGGGAAGCTTTTTCCCCTCCTTTCTTTGAGCATAGCTTTCGATCCAGTCCGATATCTCTCGACGGTAGTGATCTCCGAAGATACGATAACCGAAACGGTCGCCGGCGGCGAGGGTGATCCGAAAGATGGATGACGATCGTGTATAAAAGGAGACTTGAACCGGAGGGGGTCCCAAGGTCCGGTATTTTTCAATCTCAGACCTTTTGCCGCTATTCTTTGTTGAGAGCACGGTCACTCATGATCGCGATATTTTCTTCAATTTCGGAGAGTTCCCTATACTTTTCCTTGCTGACGGCTCGGTCGTTATAGTAGAAGCGGCTACGCGACATTCCGTCAAAAAAGACGACCGAGGGACCGTGCTTTTGACCTTCCATCCATTCGGTTTCCTCCACAACCGTTTCACCGTCGACGAAATGGCGTTCTTTGCCGTCCTTTAAGCCTTCGCGGTAATGCACTTCAAGATAGCGACAGCCGTTTTGATAGTAGGTTGCCTTGCCGTGAAGGAGATCGAGCTTGTAGGATTCGATCGAGACCGGCTCTCCCGTCGGGGCAAAAACTTTTTTTTCTCCGTGGAGTTTTCCGCCGGCAAGGGGGAGGACCGTATGGGGGATGCCGTGGGGATGGAAAGTCTCTCTTAGGATCGGGAATCCGTTGTCGATCGTTTCCTTAGCGATAATGTTTTCATGCCGGTCTCTCGTTATCCGGATACCGGCTCCTTGCGTCACACGGGCGAGCCGCTCGTTTTTCTGATTGTAGTATTCGCCCTCGAGGAGTTCGTCATTGTGATGCTCTTCGACGCTCAAGGGGGTTCCCTGTCGGTACCACCGGGTCGTTTTCACATGGGAGGGCGAGAGGAAAACCCGTTCTTTTCGGGGGATGCCGCGAACGTCGTGCAGCACTTGTTTCACGAGATTGCCCCGCTCATAGATAGTTAAAGATTCGGTCGTATGGGAGTGGGGGAAGGTGTGGGCGGTAGGACCGTGGAGGATACCGTCTTCGTAAGAGGCGGTTACGGTGACGCCGTTTCGGAGGGTGGTGATCACTCGACCGGGGTAGGTCGCTCCGTCCCATTCCTCTTTAGACACGTCATAGCCGTATTTGTGGATATACCGTCTTGAAACGATATTTTCGTCTTGATCTTTGCGCGCATTCCAACAGCCGAAAACGACCAGACCGGAAAGGGCGATATAGAGCGGGGAAAACCTATGCATCCGTCGACCTCGATTGATTCCTATTTCCTCGATCATAACATTTTAGGAAATAAACTCACCGACCTTTTTTGTGATTGCGTCGATTAAACGTCGGTGTTCTCGTTCCACTTGGGGTTGCTCTACCGTTCGTTTATCGCTCCTGTAGGTAAGGCGGAAGGTGACGTTTCTTTTGCCGCTTCCTATTTTTTCACTCTCGTAAAGGTCGAGAAGATAGGACTCCTGCAACAGTTGTGACGGGAATGCTTGAATTTCCCGCAGGACCCTTCCGACGGCGACGTCTCGATCCAGCGTGACCGTCCAATCTCTCGTCGACCCCGGAAACCGGGGCAGCGCCGACATCTGCCACTCTTTTTCTCCGACGCTCATCAGATCGGATAGATCCAATTGGGCAAAGTAGACCCTTTTTTCAATCCCCAGCCGTCTCAGTCGGTCGGGGTGGACCTCTCCCAAAACCCCTAGCCGCAATCCCCGCAGGGCGACTTCCGCTTGAATGCCGGGGTGAAAACCGTTGAGTCGGGTCGGAGAAAAACATTCCCCCGTAATGCGCAGTTGTTCCAACAGACTTTCGACGATTCCTTTGAGATCGAAAAAGTCCGCATCCTCTCCCTTCACCCCCCAATGATGGGGATCGACTTTTCCCGTCAATAAAATGGCCGCCGTCAACCGTTCGCGATAATCTTCAGCCGCTTTAAAATGGATGTTTCCTATCTCAAAGGCCGATACGGCCATATTTTGTCGTTCGAAGTTCCATTTGACGGCTTGAAGCATTCCCGGAAGGAGTGAAGTGCGTAAAATCGATTGATCGATCGAGCGGGGGCGGAGAACACGGATCGCTTCTCTTTCGCCTCGACCTTGTTCAATAGAGAGTGCCGCAAGCTCGGGACCGATGAGATCGGATGTCAGGAATTCTCTGAGACCGGTTGCAATGAGCCTCGTTCTGACTTCCTTTTGAAGCAGGTAGAGGGGGGAATGGGGAATGGGAGAATTGACGACGCGGGTCCGTCGTTTTTCGATCTTGTTATAGCCGTGGAGGCGGGCGATCTCTTCGATGACATCGATTTCATGGCGGATATCGTTTCGATAGGAGGGGACGGCGACGACAACCGTTTCTCCTCTTTCCCCCTCCGGTTCCATTTCCAGCCGCTTCAGGAAAGCTTTGACGGCATCCAAGCTAAATTTGGTTCCCAAAATGCGGTTGGCTTTCGATAGGCGGAGCCTGATGTTTCGTCTCCTTTGCTCGTTGGCGATGTTGTCCACTTTTCCGTCATCGACGATCCCCCCTCCGAGTCCGCCGATCAAGCTTGCAGCCCGATCTAAAGCTAAAGCAATCGCTTCAAAATCGACCCCACGCTCAAAACGGATAGAGGATTCGGAGCGCAGACCGAGAGCTTTGCTCCCTCGACGGACCGCTGCCGGATTGAAATGGGCCGCTTCTAAGATGATGTCGGTCGTCGTTTCGTCGACTTCCGCCGAGGCGCCTCCCATCACACCCGCAACCGCTATAGGACCTCGCTTGTCATAGATCATAAGAGTGTTTTCGGGAATGTTCCGTTGCTTCCCGTCCAACGTTTTGAACGACAGCTCTTTTTCGGTCGATTGAACGGAGATTTTTTGCCCCTCGACCTTTTTCGCATCGAAAGCATGGAGAGGTTGCCCGAATTCCAACATCACATAATTGGTGGCATCGACGACATTATTGACACTTCTCAATCCTGCCTGTTCCAGGCGGCGCACCATCCATTCCGGCGAAAGCCCGACGCTTAAACCGCGAATTTTCCGACAAGAGTACCGATAACAGTTCTCTCGATCCTTGATCTCCACATCGACATCGCACTTCCGATTGCCCGATTCGAGTTGAACGGCAAGTTTTTTGACCCGTTGATCTAAAAGAGCTCCTATATCGCGAGCCAGCCCCAACAGGCTCATGCAATGTCCTAAGTTCGGGGTCAGAGCGATGTCGAAGACGACATCTTCGAGCAGCTCTGTCAAATCGGCTCCGATCGGCGCATCTTCCCTCAAGACCAAGATACCCTCGGACCGTTCCACGAGACCGAGTTCTTCGGCGCTGCAGAGGAGCCCGAAGGATTCGACACCGCTCCGTTTCGACCGTCGAATCTGAACCGTTTTCCCTTTCTTATCGGTAACGGAGCTCCCGATCGGTGCCAATGCCACCTTCATTCCGACGCTGCAACCGAGATCGCCGCAAACGACCTCCGCCGTCTCACTGCCGGCGCAGACTCGGATAACGTTTAACCGCTCGTTATCGGGGTGGGGCTTGACCTCTTCGACCTCGCCGACGACGACCCCCTTGAACGAGAAGCGGCTCGGTTCTATCTTTTCGACTTCAATTCCGCCGAGGGTCAGGAGATCGGCGAGCGCTTTAGCCGATAAATCGAGCGTTACATAGTCTTTTAACCAAGAAAGGGGGACGCGCATATTCAATCCGAAGTTTTTTCGCTTTCCGAGCTTAACACAAGAGCCCTATCGGAGCACCCCTTTTTCCATTAAAACGGTCGTTGCTTCGAAATTTTTTCATCTGCTAGTTTGATTCCCATGGATTTTCCGGAAAAGGTTATGCGGCGTCGTACGCGTATTTTCATCCACTCGCTCATCGTGAGCGGTACCTTGAACATCGCCTTGATCGCTACGTTCGTAACGACCGTTTTAACAGAGGACAAGCGGCTAGCCGCTCCCGCAACGGTCGAGACTCGTCTCGAACCGGCGCCCCCGACCTATCAACGGATCCTGCGCCGTTTTATCGGTATCCCTTACGACGAGCTGGTCCGAGCCCTCTACGATGAAACGCATATCGAACAAGGACAGCGTCGCTGCGATTTGGCGTTGGCGTTTTTAGGCGCTTACCACCACTTCGATGTAGAACGGGCCCTTGCAGGGTATCCGGTCGAGAAAAGGGTGACGGTTTCGGAAGGCGGCGACGAGATCACCCTCTACCCGGGATTGAGCGCCGGGAAACTGGAAGCGGTGCGCCGTTTTGCGCGGACGGAGGTTTGGCCCTTGACCCCCGAAGGATTATTTCGGGAAATAGAGCGGAGAACCGAGATTCCTCACAGCCTCAAGCAAGCATTTGAAAATACGACCGAATATTTTCTGATTCGAAGAGCCCTGAACCGCCTCCCTTACCGCATTGACGAAGCCTCCCTTTTCTCCTTCATCACCGACGGCAGTTGGACCGAGATCGAGGTTTTAGCCGATCGGATTCGAAACAACCCCGACGGCAAAATCGTCGAGCTCACCCCCTTCTTAATCCCTCGACTGGACAGGGGCTCCGAGCTCGCCGCTTATCTACTGGTGCTACTCGATAGAGACTACGCTTTGAAACGGCTCGACGATCCCCGACTGGAACGCCTCCTTTCCCTACTGACCGAAAAGACCCCCGAAATCGAAACCTTTTTAGCCGAGATTCGAGCGAGTCTTCGCAGTAACCGGATCCGACGACTCGCCGACAAGTCCTCCGAAAGCCCGCCGCGGCGCCACACCGTCCAAGCGGGCGACAGCTTGTGGAAAATCGCTCGCGATTACGGCGTTACGACCAAATCGATCGAAGAGATGAACCCCCTTCGATCCGAAAGCCTTAAGCCGGGAACGACACTCCTTTTACCCCCCGAGCCGTTCCCCGAAAAGCGGCGCCCGGCCTAAACCGCTGCCGATTGTTCACTTTCGTCGTTAGCCTTCGATTTCGACCCCTCTATTAGCTCCTTTAATCGTTCGGTATTGTTTGGGTCTACTGTCTTTACAAGACACGCAAGTTGATCTGGGTCCTTTTTTTCCATTGTCTTCAAAATATACTTTGCAAAATCCCTCTTGCTTTCATTTGGATAGGGATATGTGCCATACTCTATCAACCCCTTTCTATGAGATTCGTCATTGATGTATCGCCCTAACGCATCCGTCTCAGGACTGTTACCGAAAAACCTTTCCATTTTTTCTTCAAGATGTTCTTGATCCGGGTACCTATAATAGAGGTAAAGTTCTAAAAACTTTCGGGTCTGATTGCCGAAATTGTAGAATATCGCATCAAGGTCATCCTTTTTATTTTCTTTATTGTCGTCTGCACAACGGTAAATCGTTGTGAAAAGGTAGACAAACTCGGTGACATAATCCTTTAAATATTTTGGCATTAACTCGATCGTAGATTCATCATTCCCTTTCTTTACGATCAAGAACTGTTGCTGATTACTTTCCAACTTTTGCACATACCTCAAAAAGACGAGGCTATGCGTTGAAATAAAAAGCTGGAGAAAATCGTTTCTTTTTTTGACAATCTTGTTTTTGATCAGACCATGTATAGAAAAAATATGGTTTGCATCGAGGCTGGAAACGGGGTCATCGATCCAGATGATGGGCTTTTTCCCACTGGTAGCCTTATCTTCAAGTTTTGCGATGAAATAGCAAAAGGCGATCAAATTTTTCTCTCCCTCACTGAGATTGGATGCCTCGGCTCCATTCCGCTGCACTTGGAATCGGTGTGATTGAGAGTTGTCTTGTTCCGTCCCTTCGGAGCTTTCTTTTTTAATGGCTTCAAGGGAAAGATTGGTGTTTGTCTTTTTCAAGAGTGTACTGATTTTTTCTGCAGCTTTACTCTCATCTTGCAGTTGTTTTTCGTTGTTCTCAATCCTTTTCTCTATCTTTTCAATATTTTTCTCTATCTCTTCCTTCTTCTCTTTTGCCTCTATTTGCTCTTTTTTTAAATCCTTGAGCTTCTTATTTTTGTAGTCAATAACAGTATCCTGTTCTTCACCGTCAACATAAACTATACTGTTATTCTTCATGAACGCGAGGACTTGATCGAGACGGAGTGCTTCGCTAGCCTTTAATTGTTCCTCTTGTAGCTTACTTGTCAATCCGTTTGATTCTTTGCAGAGAAGGTTAATATTTTTTATACAGTTATCCAATTTAGCTGTAGGATTATCAGTAGCAATTGATTCAAATTCCTCAGGTTTGAGACGACGGAAGATATCTTTTTTTCGTTGTTTGACCTTGTCTCTAATTGATTCGAGAGCCTTACCATATGAATCCGAAGCGTCTCGGTACTCGTTTTCCCATTGTTTAAACGGTTTGGTAAATTTCGGGTAAAAACGGTCCTGCTCGATGCCTTGTGCTTTTAGTGTTTTAGAAACCTCTATCCGCTTGTCTATCGACTCAATCAGCTGATCGAGTTCTTTGTGAAGGTCTTTATATCCCTTATTGAAGTGTTTGTCTAACGCTTCCCAAAAACTATCCTGAACGCTTTCATTGCAAAACGGACACTTGTTTGTTTCCTCATCTCTATATTTTAGCCGCCCTTCTCTGATCCAATTTTCCAACTCGAGATTACCTTTTAACCTCTCCATTTCCTTGGCTGTTGAAATCTCTTTCTGACACAGCGTTTTAGCTTTTTCTGCGATATCGGATAAGTTAAGCGTAAATGATAGGGGTGTTATCTCGCTTTTTTCTTTCGAATCGATTGTATCTTTATACTCTTCTTTTTTTTTATCACCGAGCCTGTACGCATCACTATCGGCTTGAGCAATTGTTTTGATATCCTCAGTTATTGCGATTCTATTGTAGTCCTTTATAGGTGCCTTGGGGTGGTTAAAAAGATTTTCCTTATCTTTTGCTATTTCGCTAGCTTCTTTGCTTAAAGCTTTTTCTATTCTTCTCTTTTCTGTGTTAAAGTCCTTGGATTTGCCTTTAAGGTCTTCGTCAGCTTTTGGTAAGGCTTGTTTCTCGGTCTCAAGTGTCTTTTTATCGTTGTTTAGTTCTTCTGAAAGCTTGATCTTTTCTTCACCTAAAATAACGCCGAATGATTTGATAGACCCATTTTGTTCGTCAATGATAAAAGAGAGGTTCTCTTTGATAAAATCTCGATTGAAAACCCGAACCGTTCCTTGTTCTTGGTATTTTTCAAGGGATTCTTGCTTCTGATTTATTTCTTTTCCCCCCTCTAAACTTAATGAAAATTGAGGCGATTGATTCTCATATTTCTCGAAGAGGTCCGAGTTCGACTTTTTTTCCAGGGCTCTAAAAATCTGCGATAGGGTGGTTTTACCGGAAGCGTTAAGACCGTAAAAGATATTGACATCTTTAAAAAGCACTTCTTCAAGCTTTTCTTTATCTTTAACAGTCTTTTTACAGTCCCATTTAAAATCCTTAAAGACGGCCATGTCTTTGATGGAGGCGATTTTTATTATTTTTTTACTCATCGTTTCACCCTGTATCGTTTTTAGCGGTAAGGATGGCGGAAGGGGGGCGATTGGTGCAAGGAAAAATTTTAAAGTGGGGGCTTTTAGGGGAGGGGATCGATACCGCCGGGATGCCAAGGGTGACATTTTAGGAGGCGCTTCACCGTCAGGTAACCCCCTTTGAAGGTGCCGTACTTGTCAAACGCCGCAAGGGCGTAGTCGGAACAGGAGGGGTAGAAACGGCAGTGCCCTCGGGTGAAGGGGGCAAGGGTCCATTGGTAGAGTCGAATCAGGGCGATAAAGAGGTATTTCAACCGAATAATATCCTTGATTTGATCGAAGTCATCCCGTTATTATCATTTTTTCGATCTTTTTGCGGAAGTGGTGGAACCGGTAGACACGCTACCTTGAGGAGGTAGTGGGAGTAACATCCCTTGGGGGTTCAAGTCCCCCCTTTCGCAGTCGTCGGGTGGGGGTTGCGCTCGGTTCACCCTTGAATCGAGCCGATAACCACCGATTTTCGTTCGAGATAGGGGTCGAGACTCCCGATAATCCCGTTTTCCCGACCGAGACCCGACTCTTTCCAACCGCCGAACGGCAGGAGTTCGGATACGACATCGGTGGTATTGATCCCGACCGAGCCCGCTTCAAGGGCTTCTCCGACGCGCCAAGTCCGTCCGATATCGGTGCTGAAGAGGTAGGCGGCAAGACCGTAGTTCGTGTCATTTGCCATTCGAATCGCCTCTTGTTCGGTGGAAAAGGTGTAAATCGGTGCGACGGGTCCGAACACCTCTTCGCGATAGAGCTCCATCTCGGGGTTCATGTCGATTAGGAGCGTCGGTTCGTAAAACAGTTTGCCGACGCTCGATCGGGATCCCCCTACGACCGCGCTCGCCCCTTTGGTCAAGGCATCTTTGACCAGCCGGTCACATTTTGCGACGGCCGCCTCGTTGATCAACGGACCGACGGTCGTTTTTTTATCGAGACCGTTGCCGAGAGCGATCTCTTTTTCGATCCGCTCCCGAAACTTTTGAACGAATCGATCGCGGACCGATGTGTGGACGAGAAAGCGGTTGATATTGTTGCAACACTGCCCGGCATTATAAAACTTGAACCGAAAGGTGACTTCGACGGCGGTATCGATCGAGGCATCTTCGAAAATCACCGCGGGGCAATTGCCGCCCAGCTCCATCGTCACGTTCTTGACGGTATGGCTACAGGCGCTGTAGAGATTTTTCCCCACCTCGGTCGATCCGGTGAAGGTAAATTTTCGGACTAAGGGGTGACGGGTCAGTTGGTGTCCGATTTCGGTCGGGTCGTTGCAGGTCAATACGTTGAAGACGCCGGCGGGAAATCCGGCGCGGTCGGCGAGTGCGGCGAGTGCGAGACAGGAAAGGGGGGTCTCTTCTGCCGGTTTCAACACTACGGTGCAGCCGGCGGCTAAGGCGGGAGCAGATTTTTGAATCGGAATGACGGAGGGAAAATTCCAAGGCGTTACGACGCCGACGACGCCGACCGGTTGTTTCCGAATCATAAAACGGCGGTCGGGGTCGGGTGAGTTGACGGTGCAACCTGCCGTCCGGTGCGCTTCTGCGCCGTACCAGTCGAAGAAGCCGTTATTGCCCATCAGTTCGTGGGTTGCCTGTTCATAGGGTTTCCCCTGTTCCAGGGTCAGAAGTGTTGCCAGATCTTCCCAGTTTTCGTTGACGAGAGCCTCCCATTTTTTCAGTAGGGCTTGTCGCTCTTTGGCGCTGACATTTTTCCAGACCTTAAAGGCTCGGTGCGCCGCTTCGATCGCTTCCGCTCCGGTTGCTGCGTCGATTTCGGAGACGTCTGCGATCTTTTTTCCGTCAAAGGGGTTGTTGACGGGGAACGTTTTTTTCCCTCGGACCCATTTGCCGTCGATATAGCTATCGGTTTTAAGGAGATTTTTATCGTTTAACATTTTTCATCCTGTGAGGGGTTGGAAATAGGGGCTATCGACCGATTCGATACACTTTGCTAATAACAGGGAAAGAATTCCTTGGCTAGTTTCCGGTGATTTTTTCGGAAAAATCTTTGATTGATCGGGGACCGATCGGGTCGAGGAAGAGGGGGGGATCATGTTGAGGTCGTTACCGTTTAGAAGCGGTTTTTCTCGAGCCGGTATCGGAACCGATAGAGGGGCTCGATATACGGCGCGCTTCTGCCCCTTTTTCTTTTCGGGTCGCTATCAGCATCGAGGAAAGGGTGATGATAAGGACGATCGAACCGACCCATCCGATCAGATAATAGGCATCGTTAACGGCAATGATCCGAGCTTGCGCCGCCGCGTATTCGGTTAACCGTGTCAACCCTCCGACGCTCGCGGCTTCGGTCGGTCCGTGCGGCGAATAAGGTTCGATTGCGGCTATCGAACCGGCATGATCGGTGAGAAAGGTATCGATAGTCGAGAGGTGGTTTTCTACGGCGGCGGAATGCAAGTCTATTTGTTCGCCGAAGCGGAGAAGATGAAACGGGAAACGGATCGATCGGACCAACATGACGATGATACTTCCTAAAGCGACTCCGAATTGACGGAACAGGGTCACGATGACGGCGGCTTGCCCGATCTTTTCCGGCCGTATTTTTTTCAGGGCTAAAGCTGTAAAAGGTCCCAGGGAAAAGCCGATTCCTATCCCTCGAAGGGCTTGGATCAGCGAGTATTGACCGGGATCGCTTTGAATGGTAACGGTGTGTTGTGTGAAGCAACTGATTGTAACCAAGCCGATCCCTAGAATGGCGGGAATACGGATGCCGATGAATTTTGTGAGAAGACCGCTTATCGAACCGCAAATTCCGATGTACAATCCGAACGGGACTTGGAACAGACCTATTTGATACTTGGAATAGCCGAGCTGTCGTTCAAAGATTTCTGAAAGATAGGTGATGGTAGAAGGAAAGGTTGTAGCGACGACGAAGACGGCGAGGTTCCCGATGGCAAAAGGGGCGATTGTAAACAGCCGGATATCGATCAGCGGTTTCGATGAAGTCAGTTCCCGCCGGATGAAACCGTAGAGGGCGAGGATAAAAAAAAGAGCGCAACAGATGATCCATGGGGAGCGAGCGCCTTGGGTTGTCCAGGGTTGTTTCAAAGAGGCAAGACCGGTTACCAGGGAGGTGATTAGGATCAAATATAAGACGACCCCGAATAGGTCCAACCGTTTTCGATGCGCCCTTTGTCGCTCTTGAAACAGGAGCCAAACGGACGGGAGTACCAACGGCGCGGGAGAAGCGGCGATCAGAAAGATGGCTTTCCAGGAGAGGATTTCGGCTGTAAAACCTCCGATCGATGTTCCCAAAGCCGTTCCGGCGCCGAAAGCGACGGCGATATAAATGGCAACGGCCAAGCTTTTTCGGTTCGGACTGAACAGCCGATCGATCAGGGTCAAGGTGGTCGGGAAAATCGTGCCCGCTCCTAAGGCGTAGAGGGTGCGAAAAGACATCATCACCCAATAATTGGTCGTGAAAGCCGAGAAAAATATCGGGAGGAAAAAAAAGGTTGCTCCGATAAAAAAAATCGTCTTGTCTCCGAAGCGTTCGGCGCACCAATTAGCAATCGGAACGACGGTTGCCAAGATCAGGAAAAAACTGATGTTAAACCATAGATTTTTTTGATCTCCGATGCCGAGACTTCCCTGAACCGAGCTGTCGGCAATGATCAGACCGAAGGCGATCATGATAACGGAGACGGTGGCGAGGATGATTATCCCCAGATTGATCCAAGGGAGGGCGGGATGGTAAGGGTCGATCAGCTTCGGCTTATCCCAGTCGAGTTTACGCTCGAGCTTTCCCATCAATCGCCTCGAGTTTTGATCTTCACCTCGACATTCATCCCGGGAAAGAGGTAAAGACCGTCGTCGGAAGGAGGGGGATCGAGGCTGATTTTGAGCGGAATTCTTTGAGCGACCTTCGTATAATTCCCCGTCGCGTTGTTTTGCGGAATGACCGAAAATTGAGAGGCGGCCGCCGGTTTGATCGTCAACACTTTTCCGTAGAATGTCTTGTCGGGATAGGCATCGATACGGATTTCAACCGGGTCGCCGAGTCTCACTTTTTCGATTTTCTTTTCACTTAAATGGGCTTGCACCCACACCTTTTCCCCTCCGTACATGGTAAAGAGGGCTTGTCCGGGGCGGATAACGGCGCCGGTAAAAATCCACCGTTTTGCAATGATCCCGTCGCATGGGGCATGGATGACGGTGTGGTTCAAGTAGGTGTCGATCAGTCGAACCTTTGACTTTGCTACAACGTTAGCCGCTAAGGCTTGGCGGTAGGAGGCTTTAGCCGTCTGATACTCTTTTTGAGAGCGGTCGAATTCCTGACGAGAAATGATCCGGTCTCGGATTCCCTTCGTTGCCCGGATATAATCGCTCTCGACCTTTTCGAAACGGACCTTTTGAAACGAGACGTCGCCGATCGAAAGTTCTAAGGCGGCTTCCGCTTCGATTTTTTGCGATAGGAAGATATCTTGCTCCAAAACGGCGACGATTTCTCCTTGTTTTACGGGATCTCCTTCATCGACTTTGAGTTGCACGACGCGTCCGAGGATATCGGGAGAAAGATCGATCCGGTAGCTGTCGATAAAGGCGTCGTCGGTCCTGACGGATCTTCCTCCTCCTAAGGCCAGGAACCAGCCGCCGATGGCAACGACGATAAGGACCGCCGCCCCTCCGAGAAAATAGCTCCGTTTTCCCCTTTTTTTCCCTCTTTCGGTCATAAGCGGTCCTTAGCCTCCATTTTTAGATCGATTCCGATAGGATGACGGAGTAAGTGGTAACGATCGATCCGTTCGAATCGGGAGGCAAAATAGCTATTCATCGCTTCGATATAGTAAGCGCCATTTAAAATCCTTTTCATCCGTTGCAGCCGTTTATCGCTAAGGGTTGTGAGTGGAAGGTGATAGTACTTTCCGGCAAAGAAAAGGGTTTGAGTCGGTAGCAACCGGCTTAAAAAGGAGCTTTGATTGCCCGATTCTGCCGGTCGATTATGATCGAAGGCAAGCGCTGCCGCTCGGTGGAAAGGGCGTTTTAACGCCTCTTCACAACAAGGTGTCGTTGCGGCAAATAAAATGAATAGAAAAAAAATTCGATTCAAAGGGGCTCTTTTTTAATTGACTATTATTCATTTCTAATAGTTCATTTTATTATTTAGCTTCAATTGAATTTCATACCTTAAGAAAGGGTCTCGCTATTGTAAAATCTTTTACGATAGTGGAAACCTCTCCTCGATTCCCGGAGCGGTTGGCGTCGCTTTTTCAGTTTTGCATCATGGGCGGTGGAGAGACAAAAGGGTGTCGATCGCTTGAATCAACGGCGTCGGGAGCTCGAGCGTTAACAACGGGCTAAAAGAGCGGATATGTGACAGGATTTGAAGGGTTTTCCAATCGAGGTCGGAAAAGGACAAGCTCGCGGGAGCCGTGCAACCGTCGCATCGACTCTCTCCTTCGGAAATATGACAGGCCCTATTGTTGCCGCAACAAAGACAGGTTTCGTCGATTGCGAGAAGACCTTCATACTTTAAGAGTTTCAGTGCAAAGCTTGCCCGGAGGGTGTTGGGAAAAAGAGCTTCGGGAAGCTTTTTTAGGTAAGATGCAAGGAGATGATAAAGAGCGGTCGCCTTTTTGCCGGGCAGTTGAGACTTCGAGATTGCCCGAAGCATTTTTCCCGCAGACTCGAGATGAGAGTAGGAGCAACGCAAGGGGAGATGAAGATCGAGAATGGTTCCGTCGACGAAGCGGTAGAGATCGGACCGTCTTTTTCTAAACAGATACTCGCCGCGACAAAAAGGGGTCGTGAGGTTCGCAAGAGCGGGCTTTTTTTTAGACAGCCCTCGGACATAAAGACTGACTATCCCTTGGTCGGGGGTGAAAAGAGATAGAATACGATCATTTTCTTTAAAAGAAACCGCTTTTAAAACAATCCCTTCGGTTTTTTCATCATCCATAAGCCTATCCGAGATTAAAGGATCGATAGGAGATCAGGTTCGAACGGCGGCGGGAAGAGGAGACGAAAGGGGTCGAGTAAAAAAGTAGTTTTCATTCTGGATCGGTCCGTCGTTCTGGAAAGAATTGTCCGGTTGTGTTACGTTTGCTCCAACTTGCACCGATAGCTCAATCGGATAGAGTACCTGACTTCGGATCAGGTGGTTGGAGGTTCGAGTCCTCTTCGGTGCGCTTCTTCAGTCGGAATCGTCGTCGATTCTATACCATCGCCGGTCGTCGGTCAAACCCCATCTCGTCGTCTACGAAAAACGACAATTCGTTGGAGAAAAACTTTCGTTTAAGCTAAAGTGGGATTGAAGCAAAGGGGACGGCTATGACTAAGGGTTCTCGGAAGTTCGATGACAGAGAATATACGATTTCCGTTGTCGGAAAGAGTATTGAAATCACGAAACCGATTCGAGATTATATCGAAGAGAAGATCGCCAAGATCGAAGCGCTATCGACCGATATCATCGCCGTCAATGTTCGGTTGGATCTGCAGAAACTCAGTCACACGGTCGACGTCTCTCTAAAATTTTCTCACTTCAGAGTCAATGTAAAAGCGACGACCGAGACCATGTACTCCGCTATCGATAAGTCTTTCGAGAAACTCTACGGGAAGCTGCGTCGGTGGAAAAGTCGGATTCGGGATCATCATCATAAAGGGGTTGCCGTCACCGAGATGGAGGTCAACGTTTTAGAGCACGGGCAACATGAAATCGAGGAGATTAATCGAGAAATCATCGATGCCAATAACGACCATCTCCAAAAAGATTATGCCCTTCCGAAAGTGATTAAAAAGAAAAAACGTCCTCTCAAGACGTTGACGATCGATGAAGCCGTGATGAAAATGGAGCTGTCCGACGATCATTTTAAGATCTATCGCTCGGAGGAAGACCGAGCGCTTAAAGTGATCTACAGGAGGCGGGACGGTAGCTATGGCATTATCTCGCCGGAATAAGGAGGTTTACGACCCGATTCGAAAAAAATGGGTGATTGCAACCCCCGAGGAGCTGGTGCGACAAAAGATTTTGCAGCTCCTCACCCGAGAGCTCGGCTATCCGCCTCATGCAATCGCAATAGAAAAAAAACTCTCTCGCCTCCCTCGGCTCCGACAAGCGACGGTTCCCCCGCGACGACTCGACGTTGTTTGCTATGAAACCGACACCTTTCGTCCGCTCCTCTTGATCGAGTGTAAAGGGGTTCCCCTTCGAGAAAAGATGCTGGCTCAAGTCATGGGCTACAACGCTTTTATCAAAGCTCCGCTGATTTGTCTTGCCAATGAGGGAGAGTTCTTATTAGGATGGGAAAATCCGAAACGGGCGATGACTCTCGATCGATTGCCCAGCTATGGAGAGCTGCGTCATGAAATCCCCGGAACGGCTGAAGCGAGACCTGCCGGAATCTGTTGAAAAGAAAAATCCCCTCCTTGTCGCCGAATCGTCAACGCAAGACGAACGGCGAAGGCGACTCTGCCGTTTTTCCGTTCCGAAAGAGGGGACGGAGGTCCTTTACGTCATCGGTTCGGTCGATGAGAATTGGCGACAAAAACTGATCGATTGGCTTGAAAAAGACCCGATTAGAAAGGTTTATCTGATTATCGATTCCTCCTATTACTTAAGATACCTTTCCGCCCCGCTTATCAGCCACCCCCGACTAAAGGTCGGAAATTCGATCTCCTCTTTTGCTTGGGATCATCCGTACCGACCTTGGGAATCGATGGGGGGGACTCCGAAGGAAGAGGAAGAGCTTTCGACTGCTATTTTAGGGGTCGAACTCACCGTTGCTCTTTACCGAGACTACGGACTTTGCGAGCTGTCGAATGTGATAAGGAATCTGGACCGTGAAAAAAAAGTGAGAAACGGCAGCGCTTTGGCGGGGAAGTTCAAAGATATCCCGGCGATTATTTGCGGCGCCGGCCCCTCGCTTGAAAAAAGTTTGAACAGCTTGAACAGCTTGGAAAATCGGGCACTGATTTTCGGGGGCGGATCGGTCTTGGGACCCCTTGCAACGGCAAGGGTTCCGGTCCACTTTCTGGCAGCTCTCGACCCGGCGCCTCCCTATGAACGCTTCTACCGACAGACCTACTTCGAAACCCCTCTATTCTATCAAAATCAAGTGGCCGATTCTCTTTTAAATCTTCATCACGGACCGAAACTTTGTATCGGGGAGAGCGGCAGTTTTCCGCTGGAAAATTGGTTGGTGGAAGAGATCGACCTTCCCCCTTTCGATGTCGGTTGGAATGTGTCGACATTTGCTACATCGATTGCCCATCTTTTAGGCTGTAATCCTATTTATTTCGTAGGGCTCGATCTGTCCGTTTCAAAAGAGGGTCGTTATGCAAAAGGGGTCGAGGGTGAGGACTCGAGGCAAAACCCCCTTTCTCTGATCGATCGTTTCGGCAGCCCCGTGACAACCCGCCCCGACTTCCTAATGGCAAAAAGATGGCTCGAAGCGTTTGCTCAAGACCATCCCGAGACGACATTTATCAACGGTTCGGAAGGGGGGCTTCAGCTCGAGGGAATCGGTGTCGGGAAGATCGAGCGACCGTCAAAAACCTTTGACCTCTGTTCAAAAATTCATCTGGAGACGATCAGGGCGCCGTTGTTAAAACTCGAGGGGTTTCGAAAGAAAATCGATACGCTCCGACGGAGTGTACGACAGGTTGAAAAAATTCTCGCCGATTATATCGACGGGCTCGCTATGGGAAAAAATGTGGTTTTTTATGACTGCCGTTTAGACGAGGAGATTTTTTATCAATCCTATCTCTTTCCCAATTGGAAAGTGTGGAAACACCTTCTCCAAACCGATACGGTGGTCCGCTCTATGGAGGATCCCGAGCTTGAGAAAAAACTCCAGCAGATCCTTTTTTATCAACGATTGACGGAAAAATTTATCGATGAAAGAAATCTATGCATTTAAAGAGGGTTATCTTGTCATTCAAGATCCGGAGCTCGGAATCGCTATCGAGACCTCTTATACCCCCCGAATGATTCCCGACGATTTTTCCGAGCTGCCGGAGATGGTTGTGAAAAAAGATCGGAAAGGGACGGTCGTTGCGGCTTTTTTTCAGGTCGATGGAAAATTCGAGGGGCAATCGCTCGTTTATTATCCCGACGGAACCGTCGAATCGAGCTGTTATTATCGGAAAGGGAAGCTGCACGGTCCCTCTCGATTTTTCAGTGAAAGTGGTGTTTGCCTGTCGGAAAGCTGGTATTTCGAAGGGAGCAAAGAGGGAAAGGTAACTCGCCGCTTTCTTTCCGGCAAGGTTGCATCGATTCAGCGGTATAAGGGGGGGTGTTTACAGGGTAAGCAACAGTTTTATTATGACGACGGAGCCGTTAAAACCGTGATGGATTATAACGGCGGCGCTTTAGACGGGTTCGTGATCCTTTATTGGCCTAGCGGGCTAAAAAAAAGAGAGGTCCACTTTCAAAGAGGGCGCCGTAGCGGTTTTGATCGGATGTGGAGTGTCGGGGGAACTCTTATCGATCAGGGAGAATATAAAAATGGAGATCCTGTCGGTCTTCATCGACGTTTTTTCGAAGACGGGACGCCCCTTGAAGAAAGGCGTTATCACGGCGCCGTAAAATATGATCTGAAAAAATGGGAGACCGATATGGCGTGATTCAAAAATGGGTTTTTGCCCGTGCGACTTGCAACGGCTCAAGCTTGCTTGCTTATTTTCCTTGCTTTGCGGCAACGGGTCGCCTCGTAGCCGATGTTTCGGGTAAGCTCGTCGGCAAATCCGCCGTTTCGGAATCGCGCCGTCTACAAACGAAAACACTCACATAGAGAAGGACGAACAAAACGATGAAGACCGATATTTTACAACAGCGGTATCCCAATCTTTCTTTTCTTTTAAGAATCGACGAAGCTGTAACCCTTCCCTTTCCGCTCCATCGGAACCGTCGAGACAGAGAGGTTAAAGAGGTGATCGAACCTCTTAAATTAGAGACCCTCGAAGCGGTCTATATCTACGGATTGGGGCTGGGATACTACTATTTTCCCTTTCGGGAGTGGCTCTCGGCAGATAAAGAGAGGGATTTGATCTTTATTGAAGAACAGTTGTCCGTTTTGCGGGCTTTTTTAAGCACGGAGCATGCGGAAGAAATCGTTGCCCATCCTCAAGTGCACATTCGTTTTAACCTCGATACAAAAAGACTCTCCACTTTTCTCAACGAGTGCGCCCGCTCTTTTCCGGTCGAAAGGATGGCCGTAATCGCTCTTGCTTCTTATAAAAAACACTACCGCTCTCGGTTTTATCGTCTCCGGTTAAAGCTCCACCGACAGACGACGGTCGAACACGCTCTTTTTCATGAGAATCGCTATTACAATCATTTTATCGATAATTTTATTCCCAACTTTCGGCGGCTGGAAAGTTCTTTTGACGGGAACGGTTTAAAAGATACCTTTAAAGGGATTCCTGCCATTGTTTGCGGCGCCGGACCCTCTCTTGCCAATGATATCGAGACGTTGCGCTCTCTGCAAGAAAACGCTTTAATCTTTGCGTGCGGTTCGGCGATCACTGCACTGAGTAACCATCGGATCATCCCGCACTTCGGGGTTGCCTATGACCCGAACGAAGAAGAGGTGAAACGTTTCATGGCAGCGAGTAGTTTTGAAACCCCGATCCTTTATGCCTCTCGCCTTCACCCCGGAATTTTTAATACCTGCAACGGTCCCAGCGGTTATCTCCATACACAAACGGGAGGATGGGCGGAGTACTGGATGGAAGATAAATTGGGGTTGGATCAAGAGCCACTTCAACTGGGATTTACGATGGAGGCTCTATCCGTTACGACGGGGGGACTTCAGCTGGCTCGTACCTACGGTTGCAATCCGATCATTCTTCTCGGTGTCGATCTGGCATTTACCACGAGTCGAGCCTACACATCCGGAGTGGTGACGTCCGATAGCGCCGGACTTGAAAAAAGAAAAGAAGACGTCCGTTGTTCCGAAAGACTCCTGTATCGCAAAGATATCTACGGTCGACCGATTGCCACACTTGTCAAGTGGGTCATGGAGAGTGCAACCATCAGCACCTTCGTCAAGAATCATTCCGAGGTTTCATTTATCAACGCAAGCTCCGGAGGGCTCGGATTTAAAAATATAGCCAATACCCCGCTGGCCGAGATTCCTTTTCCAGATGCCTATGATCTTTACGGAATGGTTCACCAAGCGATTGAAATGCATCCGCTCCCGATTCCTCCCGGAAAAGTCGAACAACAACTGATTCTTCTTAGAAAAAGTCTTGAAGAAGCGGAGTCATATATCGCGATTGCTTTTGAAGAGCTTGAAAAGGTTAAAGGAAAGGAGATCGAGCCGGAAACGGGAAGGCTTATCTTCGCTCAACTGGAATTGGAAACGCTCGATATTTATACCGCCTGTCTTCGTCCCCACGATGCTTCATTTATGACCCTTTTAAATCGGAAATACCGCCCGATCCGTTGGGGGAAAACGACGCACGCGCTCAAGTGGAACGTACTCTATTCGAAATGGTCCGCTTATAAAAATCTTATTCAAGAATATCGAGAAAAGATCTGAAGTGATCCGAGTTCGGGTTTTTAACCGTCAT
>JBCDES010000079.1:0-4823 GCA_039179295.1 Chlamydiota bacterium | reverse complement strand
GCGGACACAGTTCGAAGTCGAAATGTGGGCGGGTGTCACCAGGGACGACACATCAAGTTCCAAACTACGTCACAACATGGAGCGGGCAATGCATCTCTTTATGATGATGCTCGCCTGATGTCTTTGACAAATGAACAGGCGAATAAATATACAAGCTTTATCCGGAGTAATACGGCTTTTTTTCAGGCGTCCGGTAAAAAATTATCGGAAAATGGAGCCGGAAGGTTTTTTGCCATCGGCTCCGTTGCCGGACAACCCGGTTATATGAATCCCGATAGAACCGTCTATTCTTTTTATAAGGCAACTTTGCGCCCGATGATTGAGGTTTTTAACCTAGAAACGCCTCCGCTTGTGAAGGGAATTTATATCAATTTGGGAAAGATGCAACAGGAGACCGACAGCGCAGAAGTCGTCACAATCGAAGAAGTCGCCGACAAAATTTTTCACCTCTCCCGTCAAAAAGAAGACCGCCGCTCGATGATAGATATAATGGGGAAAAAAGACCGATATTTTTCCCGATTTTCCCAATCATAGGGAATAGAATGAGTACCATAGATTTAGTATGATGTCGTTCGAGTAACGGTGAGATCGATTACGCTCCCGACCTGTCTTTTTCCGATCTCTATGCTCAGCGCCGTTTTTGTAAAGAGATAACAGCCGATTCCCCATTTAAATCCCATCGCTCTCCTTCAGTTGCTTCGAACTTAACCTCTACTGCGAGAACCTCTCCTTTGATATAATCGCCATGCTTTGCAAAGCATTTGCGAACCGACGGGGTTGAATCGATAACCATTCCAATCCGATCGGTGATTTCAAAACCTTGACTGCGCCTTTGAGTATTCACTTTATTCACGATTTCTCGTGCCAACCCTTCAAGTTTAAGGGTTTCGTCGAGGGTGATGTCCAAAGCTATCGTAATCGCACCTTCCGTAGCGGCAATCGTCCCCGGTTTAACCTTACGATCGATAAGAATGTCTTCCGCAGTAATCGGAAAACTCTTTCCGTCGATTCGGAGATTGCAAGGTTCACCCGGTAACAACTCACTCGGAAGGGCTAAAATGGCAGCCCCGACCTTTTTCATCAGCGGTCCCGCTCGACGACCAAGCGTTTTAAAGTTAGGTTTGATCGAGACGGCTACGAACGCCGTTTCATCGCTGTGATATTTAATCGCTTTTACATTGAGCTCGTCCGAGATAAGACCCTCTCGGGACTTTAAAAGTTCGAGCACCTCGGGATCCGAAGAGATCAAATGGGCCATGGGAAGGGGTTGTCTCACTTTAATCTTATGCTTTTTACGGAGGGCATGCCCCATACCGACCGTGGTTTGAACCGATGCCATCTCTCGTTCAAGCCTTTCATCTCGAAGCGTTCCGTCCGCTTGAGGATAATCACAAAGATGGACCGATAGAGGAGCCCCCTTGCCTTTTAAATTTTGATAAATCGCTTCACTGATAAAAGGGACGAAGGGAGCCGCGATTTTTGTCAGTTGATGCAAAACCGTGTAGAGTGTTTGAAAGGCTTCATTCCGATCCTCCGTTTCTTCATCCGCCCAAAAACGACTCCGGTTTCTACGAATATACCAATTGGTCAACCGATCGATGAATGTTACAAAAGGGTCGACCGCCTGACTCAAGTCATACTTATCCATTCCCGTTTCGACATCGCCGATGAGTTTTTGAAGAAGAGAAAAGATCCATCGATCGATCGCGGCTTTGGGTTTCGCTCCGTTAGGCTTCCAGTTGTAGATGTTTGCATAGGTCGCTAAGAATAGATAGGCGTTCCAAAGAGGAATCAAAAACTGTCTGAGAATGAGCTCCACTCCCCGCTCGGAAAAACGGAGATCGTCGCCTTGAATGGCAGGACTGTGAAGGAGATAAAGGCGCATGCTGTCGGCTCCGTATTTGTCCATGATCAGCTCGGGTTCCGGATAATTCTTCAGTCGCTTCGACATTTTAGCTCCGGCTTCGGTCAAGATGATTCCGTTGACGATTACGTGCTTAAACGCCGGTTTGTTAAACAGCGCCGTCGATAAAACATTTAAGGTATAGAACCAGGCGCGTGTCTGATCGAGCCCTTCTGCAACAAAATCGGCGGGAAAGGTCTCGATGGTCTCTTGTTTATTCTCAAAGGGATAATGGTTTTGTGCGTAAGGCATCGAGCCCGATTCGAACCAACAATCGAAAACCTCCCGAACGCGGGTGTAGACTTTTCCCCTCTCTTGAATCGTCAATGCATCGACGTGGTGACGGTGGAGATCTTTCACTTTTTTTCCGGTCCGTTTTTCAAGCTCTTCGACACTACCGATGACGATCATCTCGCCGTCGGCACTACGCCAGATCGGAATCGGCGTCCCCCAGTAGCGGTTCCGACTAATCGCCCAATCTCGAGCATTGTCCAGCCATTTTCCAAAGCGTCCATGTTTTAAATGACCGGGAAACCAGCGGATATGTTCGTTATTGGCAACGATTCGATCTTTGATCTTTTCAACGGCGATAAACCAAGTCCTTACGGCTTTATAGATAAGCGGAGTATCCGAGCGCCAACAAAAGGGATACCGGTGTCGAACGGTTCCTTGGTGAAACATCCGTCCCATCGCTTTAATCCGCCGACTTAGCTCTTTATCGGCATCCTTAACATACATTCCCTCCAAATCGGGCACCTCGGCCGTAAATCTGCCGTTCCGATCAACGGGGCAAACCAATTCAATCCCCACATTCTTACAAGCAAAGAAGTCGACCTCTCCAAATGCCGGAGCCGAATGGACGATTCCCGTTCCCTCTTCTTCTCCGACCGATTCGTCGGCAATGACCGTAAAGCTATTCGGACTTGCCCGATCGACGAAATAGTCGAACATCGGTCGATAACGTTTCCCTACAAGCCGTTTTCCTACGAATGTCTCAACAACCTCAAAATCTCCTTTGAAATAGGTTTCCAATCGGGCTTTACCGATAATATACAGCTTACCGTCCTTCTTCACCTTGACGTAGTCGATCGTCTCCCCGACCATCAACGCCAGATTCGACGGCAGGGTCCAAGGGGTCGTCGTCCAAACGAGGAGGGAAACATCGGGTTCGTCGACGATAGGGAACCGGACCGTAACGGAAGGGTCGTCGACATCTTGATAATTCAGATTCGCTTCGAAGTTTGAAAGAGGGGTCCCCAATTGGGCAGAAAAAGGCATCACTTTGTAGCCTTCGTAAACGAGCCCCTTTTTCCATAATTCTCCGAAAACCCACCAAACGGTTTCCATAAAGGAGGGGTCCATCGTCATATAGGTTTGCTTGAAATCGACCCACCGTCCCATCCGATTGACCGTAGCTTCCCATTGTCGTGAGTAACGCATCACGATGCCGCGACAGGCTTCGTTAAATCTTGCAATGCCGAACCGTTCGATTGCCGCCGCACCCGAAAGCTCTAAAGCTTTTTCGATCTCCATCTCGATCGGGAGACCGTGTGTGTCCCAACCGAAGCGACGGGGGACGTGATACCCTTTCATCGTCTTGTAACGGGGGATTACATCTTTAATCGTTCCCGCTAAAAGGTGGCCGTAATGGGGCAGCCCCGTCGCAAACGGCGGTCCGTCATAGGTTGTAAATCGGGGTCCCCGTCGTCTATTCCGGAGCGATTTTTTAAAGACCCGTTCCCGTTCCCAGAATTTTTGGATCCGTTTCTCCCTCTCGGGAAAGCTCTCTTGTCGGTTTTCAAACATCGATCGAGATGCCGCGGGGTTGTAGCCGCAGCGACTGAAAGTGTAGGCTCTCTCTGTTTAATAATCAATACTTGCCCTATTTTCCCCTACTCGGTAATATGAGGCGGATACGGATACCGGACAATCGAGATCTTCCCTATAATTCTCAAACAAGGTAGAATTACACTCGGGGGTGCATTGGTTTCGACTTGGAAACGAAGTACCGATGGCATGCAGAGGATTCGGTTGGCCTCTTTAAAAAACCGAGACGACATAACTGTCAAAACTAAAAAAGCACAACGGTTCGAATTCCCGACTCTTGCAGTCGTCGGATCCGAAGTCGTTGCAGCCGCTGCTTAAGACCTAACCCGTCTCCGGTAGCCGACCCTCCGAGATTGGACCAGGGATCTCGGAAAGGTCGTCAAAGACCTTGGTATGAGTAGCACCTCTTGACTTCCAGAGGTGCTATGATCGAGATTAAAGGAAGTGTGTCGGTCCCGAGTGGGGTTTCTTACAGCAAGACCGACACCGAAACTTAAGGAACTAAGCATGTAGGCATTGTTACCCAATTTGCCAAGGACGAGAGTTCGATTCTCTCCACCTCCAATTCGTTGGACCCCTTTTGTAGTCCGTCCTCATTTTAAATGGTTCATGTGCTTGTACTGGGAGATTTAGGTCTCTCGGTTGCAAGTTCCGAAATACTAAATTCAAAAGTTGACCCTTTTCCTCTACTTCACAGCTCTCAAATAACTCTTCCTCTCTCGTCGCAAGCTTGAGGACCATGTTAGCAGTAATATAAAAATTCCGATCAGCAATCTCCGACTTCCTTGTCTTATATTCCTTTACCTTTTCAAGATAAAGAACTTCACTCTGACCAATACGTCTTTGAATTCTATCCTGTTCTTTTCGAAGCGTACTCAAGCTATCTTTATGAACACGGGATTCGGAAGAGTGAATCTCCCGCAAGTACCCGGTGACGGTCTGAATCTGCTCTTCACTTAAAGAGCTATGGTCAAAATATTCCGTCAAGGGCTTGAATAGGTGCTCCTGTCTAATATAAATTCGGGGTTGAGTCTCGTACGGTCTTCCTTTTCGTTATCGCTCTTTGAATAGATTTCAATGAAAATGATTTCAT
>JBCDES010000069.1:0-5685 GCA_039179295.1 Chlamydiota bacterium | reverse complement strand
GGTATTTCGAACCTGCATATGGGGGAGTTGCAGCCGAATTTCTCTATTATCCCGTAGGATCGTGTTGGGGTGTCGGTGTTGAAGGAGCCGGTCTCTTTAAACGTTACTATCACGGTTTACGGTTTACAACGAAAATCCGAAAGTTTGACCGATTCGAACCGAAATTGGTTCCTTTTATCGGATGTCAGTATTTCTTAGATTTTTATTACGATATCAAGCCCCTTCAGATCGATATGAAACTGAGCTTGGGAAAATTCTTAGCCAAAGATGTCGGAGCCCGACTTGAAGTGGGGCGTTACTTCCGCAGTGGCTTCCGGTTCTCCGTTTGGTATAGTCTGACCGATGCTCATGATCGTGTGAATGGAAGCCGTTATCGTGATAAGGGGGTTGCTTTTCTGATTCCTTTCGACTTTTTTTTAACAAAGAGCAGCCGAACCTATATCCCTTACGCTCTTTCGGTTTGGCTTCGGGATACGGGAGCGCGGACCATTACGGGTAAAAGACTTTATAACACTCTGCGACAAGAAAGGGATAGCTCGCCGTTATGAACTTGAGTGTCGATCAAGAAATGTCGAGTACCTTTAGATCAAATTTAAGTGTTTTTCCTGCAAGAGGGTGATTAAAATCGAGGACGACCTCTTGATCTTCGATACGATCGACTCTGATCAACAGTTCTCCGAAGTGCTCATCGGTAACGATAAGAAGAGCCCCTTCAAACCTTGAATCTTCGGGGATTGAATTTGCTGCGGTTTTTTTAAAGGCATCGGGGTTTATCTCGCCGTAAGTATATCGAGGATCGAGGATGATTTCCTTGTTGTCTCCGACATCGAGCTCTCGAATAGCTTCTTCAAGCGCCGGCAAGATTTGATGCGATCCGAAAAGAAAGATAAGGGGGTCTTTCCCCACATTACTATCGATCCGTGTATTGTCATCCGAAAACACACTATATTCGATAGCGACTTGTTTCCCGTTTTCTATCATGGCTTCCCCTCCCGATAAACCGATTTTATAGCAGTCCCTTACTTCAGTATGGCATGCATGATCGATTTAGTAAACTCAGGATTCGGGGCGCGGCATAAGTAAAAATAAAGTCGGCACCTGCACGCTTCATAGCGATAAGGGATTCATAAAAAGTGGCCTTTGCATCGAGAAACCCTTTTTCTTCAGCTGCCATGATCATCGCGTATTCTCCGCTAACATGGTAAGCTCCAACGGGAAGAGAGCTTTTTTCCTTGATAGCCGAGATGACATCTAAATAAGGAAGTCCGGGTTTGACGAGGAGCATATCGGCTCCTTCCTCTTCATCTAAAAGGGCTTCTCTTAAAGCTTCTGCTCGATTCGAGGGGTCCATTTGGTAGGTTTTTTTATCTCCGAAAGAAAGAGATGTCCGAACGGCATCCCGGAACGGCCCGTAAAAAGCGGAGGCATACTTTACCGTATAGGAAAGGATCGATGTTGCGCTATACTCCTTTTTATCAAGGGCTTCACGGATAGCTTTGACCCTTCCGTCCATCATATCGCTGGGAGCAACGATATCACACCCGACCGAAGCGTAACACGTTGCTTGTCTAACAAGTGCTTCCAACGTCGCATCGTTATCGACTTCTCCTTTCCGATTGACGATTCCGTCATGACCGTGCGATGTAAAGGGATCGAGGGCGATATCGCCGATGATACACAGACCGGGGATTTCCTTTTTAATGGTTTTGACGGTTTCGGGGATTAACGACTGAGGATTCCAAGCTTCACTTCCCCGATCATTTTTTAGGTGGAGATCGATGACCGGGAAAAGGGCGATTCCCGGAATCCCTCGGCTGTGAAGGAGCTCCGACTCCTTGAGAATCAAATCCGGTGACAGACGGTCGACTTGAGGCATTGAGGGGATCGGTTGGCGACGCTTTTCACCGCCCAGGACGAAAAAGGGAACGATAAGATCGCTTGCTTGCAGAGTGTTTTCCCTGATTAAAGAACGGATGGCAGGAGACTTTCGATTTCGCCTCGGACGCTTCAAAAAGCTATACTTCGTTTTTATAGTCATCACCTACCTTCCGGTTAGAAATTCCGGGGTTTTTCAAAACCCGAAGTCTCTTATAATAAAGTAAACGATCGGTTATTGTTTGACCAATGAAAAGTGATACCCGTCGGCAAGGCGGAAAGACCGTTTATATAGGCGCGAAGCGGCATCAAAAACGGGATATTTGCCGGCGAAAGTCTCAAACTTGACGGTTGGAGCGGCGTGATCGGTTCGACGAAGAGGTGAAGCTCCGACCCCGGGGATAAAACTGTAAATCGAGAGGACGATACCGTTCGATTAAACGACACGAGACCGTTGCCTTTTCCTTCGTCCGTATCGGGAGGAACTTTAAGATTTTACTCTTTAAGTCTTACCGCTTAGTAAGTAATTAAGATAAGGTTACCAAAAAAGAGGGAAAGAGTTAGACTGCTTTTTTTGCAAGCTGAAACAGGGAGCTGCAAGCATGTTAAGCGACTACGAAGCATTTTCCGAATCGCAACTCAAGGTGATCAAAAAATATGTGACAAATACTTCGAGTCATATTTTTTGTCTGCGCAACCTTCCCGAGGTCGTAAAGGGGGCGCTTTTTTCTCGATATTCAAGGTCGAGCTTGGGTCTCCGCTCTCTCCTCTTGAAAGAATTTATCCTCAATGAAGCAACGGCTTTTCCGTCGATTGTCGGGTTGACGGCGGAAGAAAGCGACGATGATTCGGAGGATCAGAGTATCGCTATCAAAAAAGCGCAAAATTTTTATGACAGAATGCTTGACGGCTACGGAGACGATTCGATCGGAGAATTGGGCGGAGCCCACTTAGCGATCGAGAACGTCTCCATGATCGGTGCCAAAGCGATTGAAAACGCTCGAATCGGAGGCTCTCCTCTGGAAAAATCGACCCGCTACATCTACTTCGATCAAAAGTATGAAGGGAAATATCTCTTTTTTAGAGAACCTATTTTAATGACTTCCGCCTACCGTGACCGTTATGTCGATACATGTAATCATCTCTTCGAAGTCTATCGAGAACTTATCCCTCCTCTAACCCGGCAGATGGAGCAACACTTTCCGAAAGAGCACGATGTTTCGAAAGTCGCTTATACGGCGGCGTTGCGAGCAAAGGTTTTAGATTGTCTTAGGGGACTTCTTCCGGCAAGTGCTCTGACGAATATGGGTGTCTATGGCAACGGAAGATTTTTTGAAACCCTCATCCGGCGGTTAAACTGTCATAATTTATCGGAACTTCAAGAAATCGCCCGCTCTTCTCACCAAGAACTGTCCAAGGTAATGCCGTCTTTTGTCAGACGGGCCGAGCTGTCTCATAAACATCAGAATTCCTACGCCGAATTCCATGATAAAACGAATGAAGAGCTCTATTTGATGAGTGAGCGGTATGCCTCTTCGATTCCGCCGTTGAATCAACCGATGGTCCGCCTCGTAAGCTCGGATTCCGATAGCCCCGCGAAGGTCGGTGCGGCGCTTCTCTTTAACCGATCCAATCGCGGGTTGACGGAGCTTCAAGAGATGTGCCGTAAGCTGCCGAAAGAAGAGCTCTCACGTATTTTCGAAGGGGCTTCGGCGTTTAGGCAAGATCGGCGACATAAATCTCCTCGAGCGTTAGAACATGCCCCGTTCACCTTCGAGATCGTTGCAGACTACGGAATCTATCGCGATTTGCAGCGTCATCGCATACTGACCCAAGAAGGGCAGCTTCTCTCTTGCAATCTCGGCTATTACATTCCGAAAGAGATTCTGGCTACCGATATGGAAAAAGCTTATCGCGAAGCGATGGATCGGGCAAAAATAACCTATGATGAAATTGCCAGAGAGCTTCCCGAAGAAGGACAGTATGTGGTCCCTATGGCTTACAATATTCATTGGTATTTTCATATGAATCTACGCTCTCTCCAATGGATGTGCGAATTGCGCTCCTCTCCTGCGGGACACCCGATGTACCGCCGTGTTGCGCAAGAAATGGCACGGCAGGTTGTGCATCATTTTCCGGAATTCGAATGTTTCTTCAAGTTTGTCGATTATGACGGCTATGAATTGGGGCGTCTGGGTCAAGAGATTCGAACTGTGGAAAAGATGAAACATTAAACGGCTCGCTTTATGAAAAAATCGGGTAGCGTTTTCGGAGGGATGCTCCTCATTACCGGTAGTTGCATCGGTGCCGGAATGCTCGGGCTCCCGATTCTTACGGGAATTCCGGGTTTTTTCCCCTCATCCGTCATGTTTTTTATCGCCTGGCTTTTTATGTTAACGACAGCTCTCCTGATGGTGGAGATTATGGGTTGGTTTAACAAACCGGTCAATCTTATCTCAATGGTTGAAAAGACATTGGGACCTATAGGCAAGGCTTTCTGTTGGTTTCTTTACCTTTTTCTCTTCTATGCCCTTCTCGTCGCTTATATGTCGACAAGCGGCAATCATGCGAGCCTATTGATCGAAAACACCTTTTACCTTTCTCTTCCCGATTGGGCCGGGGCGCTCTTTTTCGTGATCCTTTTCGGTTGGCTGATCTGTCTCGGGACGGAGCCTGTCGATCATGTCAATCGTTACCTCATGTATGGCAAAATCATTTCCTTTATTCTACTGGTGATTTTCGGCATCCAACGTTTTGTTCCCCGTTTTCTTCTCCGATGGGAACCGAAATACGCACTGTTTACCTTCCCCATTCTGATGATTTCTTTCGGATTTCATAACATGGTTCCGGTCTTAATGAGATATATGAGAGGGGATCGAAAAAGAGTGCGACAATCGATCTATGCAGGCTCTTTTTTAACCGTTGCCATTTACCTGATATGGGAAATTGTCACATTGGGCGTTCTTCCTATCGGAGAGGTCCTTCACAGTTATAAAATCGATGTGGATGCTGCCCAAGCTTTAAAGGCTTATCTTCAATCCGGTTTCATCGGTTATTCGGCGCAAAGTCTTGCTTTCTTTTCAATTCTCACCTCTTTTTTAGCGCAGTCTTTAAGCTTGACCCACTTTTTAACCGACGGATTCAAAATCAAACAGAAAAAGGGAGAAAATGTGGCGATGTGCCTTCTTGCACTCATTCCCCCTCTTGCCTGTGCCGTTTTTTTTCCGCACCTCTTTTTTCAAGCATTAAACTTTGCGGGCGGAATTTGTGCCGTTGTCCTGTTCGGGATTTTTCCCGCTCTGATGACCTGGACCGGGCGGTATCGAAAAGGAAAGCTCCTTCCCGATAGAGTTGCCGGAGGGCGTTTTCTTCTGATCCTGATCCTTTCGGTTGCTTGTCTGATCTTCTTCGATCAATGCACGACCCTGTTACACTTTAACCTTGTTCCTAAACCGTAGGGATGCCTTCGATTGAGAAAGATAGGATCGGTATGATCGACACGGGTCGCAGACACCGCGCCGTCGAATCGTTTTTTCCTTTTGAGATATCTCGAATTTGTTGTATTCTGGGCAGAATCAACACGCCGCGATTCAAAAATCGTGAATCTATCCCCGTTCAAGGGTACAACGAGCGGTCTTTATGAAACGGCGCCCGATAAAAGGCAAGCGACACCCTCGAAATCCCATCGAAGCGCCGAGTAATCTTCTTTGTGTGTAAAGATCTATAGGATGCCCGTCACGAAATGCAACTTTCACCCATCGAGTACCATGAAAATAAACCGCTAAATCGGGGGGGGTTTTCTCGTCGGCG
>JBCDES010000033.1:0-12656 GCA_039179295.1 Chlamydiota bacterium | reverse complement strand
TCAAATAATTGGCTTTATCACCGACGATATCGACCGAAACGAGTACTTCGTCGAGTTTATCGATATCGAGGAAGAGATAACCTTTCCCCTCCAAATAGAGAAACTCTAACCGTTGTTCACTTAGAGCGACCTCTTCAATCGCTTGCTCTAATTTGAAGTTTTTCTCAATCACCTCATCGGTCATGAGGTTCTTCAGCTTGGTCTTGATAAAGGGGACCCCTTTGGCAACCGTTACTTTAACACTGGTCTCGACTCGATAGATTTTTCCGTCGAGGGAAAGTGTCGTTCCGGGTGAAATTTGATTGCTTGTCGTTGTCATATATTATTAACCAACTCTTTTAAAGGTTTCCAGGAGAGCTTCCAACTCTTTCAGATATAAAATGGTATAATCGACATCCTTTTTAAATCCAGTATTACCTAACCCCCTACCCCGTCTGAGTTGAACGGTTTTGTAACCGAGCTCTTTAGCAGGAGTAAGATCGAGATAAATTCTATCGCCGCAAACCAAAGCGTTCACCGGAGAAATGCCCGTTTCTTGATGCACTTTTCGGTAGGTCTTTTTTTTATCTTCGTCCATGCAAAAATAGAGTTTGGTAAAAAGTCGCGTCGCAATTCCCGCCCGCTTCATCTTTTCTCGCTGAATCTTCTCCTTTCCCTTCGTGACTAAAACGAGAGGATGTCTCATAGAGAGCTGTTCCAAAACCTCTATCGCATCTTCGACGGGGCGGATCGTTTCACTAAATCCGGGACTTTCATAAACGGCGTTTAGTGCCGCATCCAAACATTGAACGGGAGCTTTGTTAATCTCTAAAAACTCTTGAATCGCTTCTGCCGAACTCGAATGAAATGTATCGAGTCTCAAAAGCTCGTCATAAGAGCGATTGAAATTTGCCACCGAGAGTCCGACACCCTCCATTGCTATGAGAGCATTTTTCAAGACGGCGGGCACTATCGAACCGCTCGTATCGATAAGGGTGTCGTCCAAATCAAAGATGATTAACAATTTTCATGATCTCTTTTGTGACTCGTGTCGAATTATGGCGAATCAAACTTCGAGTGATCAACGTATCTCCTTTACGGCTTTGAGAAAACTCTCCGAGTAAAGGGGCTGAAATCACCCGCGGTTCATTCATATCGCTTTCTACCAATTCACCCTCCTCGGCATATTTGTCAATCAGTTCCTGATCGGGTATTTGGCTGTTGACCAGGATATAGTCAAAAATATCCTCCCCTAAATAGGTGACGATTTCATCTAAATAGTCGCTTACCTTATAGCCGGTCGTCTGTCCCTTTCGGTTCATCAAGTTTGCGATAAACACTTTTTTCGCATCGGATTCTCTGAGCGCTTGACCGACTCCGCCCACTAAAAGATTGGGAATGATCGAGGTATGGAGCCCCCCCGGACCTAAAATGATGAGGTCGGCGTTCCGGATTTCACTGATGGCATGGCGATTGGATTCGGGAAACGGCTCGAGGTAGAGTTTATCATACCCTTTATCGATTTCATGTGAAAGATAGATTTCCTTTTCCCCTTCCAAGATCTTCCGGTTCTTAAGAATCATCTTTAACCGGACCTGGTGCGTCGTGACGGGGATCACCTTCCCCTTGATAAAGAGAATGCGCCCCATTTCTTCAACGGCGCGCTCAAAACTTCCGGTTACCTTTTCCAGAGCCGAAAGGAGGAGGTTCCCTAAACTATGTCCTCCGAGCCCGCCGTTTTCAAAGCGATAATTCATGACGCTACGCATCAGTCTTGAAGAATCGGAAAGGGCAACCAAACATTGTCGGACATCACCCGGGGGGAGAACTCCGAGTTCGTCCCGAAGAATCCCCGTACTTCCGCCGTCATCTGCCATTGAAACGATCGCGCTAAGATCGACGTTATGTTTTTTCAGACCCCGAAGAACGGTAAAATTTCCCGTTCCTCCTCCCATAACGACAACCTTCTTCATCCGCGAAGTCCTTTGATTTTCTCCTTCATCCCCTTCCCTTGAAAGAGATAGGTTCCGGCAACCAGATGATTGGCCCCGGCTCCGATCGCTTGAGGGGCGGTTTGATCGTCAATCCCTCCATCGACCTGAATATCGAAAGGGGGGAGAACCTCGCCTTCTTCGGGGACCTTTCCTTCCTTGCGGATATTCAATTTATCGCAAAGACCTCGAGCAAATTCGATCTTGGTCAAGACTTCGGGAATAAAGGGTTGTCCGCCGAATCCCGGACGTACCGTCATCAAAAGAATTTTGTCACATTTATCGAGATACTTCGGGATAAGGCTTTCACCGGTTTCGGGACAAAAAGCAAGTCCTGCCTGCACACCGCATTTTCGAATGTAATTCAACGTATCTTCAACATCTTCCGTCGCTTCGACATGAAAAGTAATGCAGTCGGCGCCGTTTTCTACCAAACGCTCGATGTAGTCGTAAGGGTGATAGACCATGATATGAACATCGAGGTAAAGACCCGTTGCCCGATTGATCGCTGCGAGACCTTTAGGACCGAGCGAAAGGTTGGGAACGAAGTGACCGTCCATCATGTCGAAATGGATCGCATCGGCCCCGGCTTGTTCAACCCGTTTCGCTTCGTCGACCAAGTGCCCGAAATCGCCTGCAAAAATCGAGGGCTCGATATAAATCTCGTAACTCATTGACATACGACACCGATCATAAACGGAAGCTCGGAATATTATCAAACGGCTTTCGCTTTAAACCGCCGATTGCCGTCTCATCGCCGCATGGAAGGTTTTTTTAAGGCGCAGCTTCGAAGACGAGCGACGAGGATAGCTCTTTAAGCCCGCCGTTGGTGAAAAAGGAGGAGCGGAAACCTCTTTTCAAGCAAGCGGCGCCTTGACGGCTTCGAAGTATCGAGCTCTAGGCAAGAGGGATCGTTTTACTCAGCATTCACCCTCATAGGTCGGTCTCTTTTTCAGAGCATCCGAATAAATCCGAGTTCCTGAAAAACGCTCTCTATATTTTTTTTTAAAAGACTTTACGTGCAACGGCATACCGTTTTTCGATGCAAGTCGAATCGCTCGTTTATGAAGGACGAAATCCGGAAACGTCAATGCCTGTTCAAACGAAAGCTCCGGGATAAGGGTTGCTGCGGGATCTTTTTTAGGATCGGCTGTGTAGATCCCTTTAACATCCTTGTAAAACTCGACATTTTCAGCGCCGAGAGCCGTAGCCAGAGCTACCGCGGAAGTATCGCTTCCCCCACGTCCCAACGTCGTAATTTCCTTGTCGCCGCTCACCCCTTGAAACCCGCCGACGATCACCACTTTTCCTTCATCGAGGTGTTTTTCGATCCGGATGGGGCGTACGTCTTGAATAGAAGCTTCATTATGGCGGTTACAGGTGATAATCCCCGATTGACTTCCCGTTAAACTGATCGCAGAGATATTTCGCTCCTCCAAAGCCATTGCAAGAAGAGACATACTCACCCTTTCGCCGACCGAGAGGAGCATATCCATTTCCCGCTTCGAAGGGTCTTTAGCCAGTCGATACGCTAATGAAATGAGGCGATCCGTTACATTTCCCATAGCGCTGACGACGACGACGAGACGCCCTTTTTTCTCAGCGATAATATCCGCAACGTTTCCGAAGCGTTCGGGAATTTCCAGAGCGGCGCCGCCGAATTTCATCACCAGCGTATTCATAACGATCATAGTAAACTCCGGGAACGTTTGAAATCTATGAAAAACCCTACCGGTCCACGAACGAGAAACGGTAAAAAACGACCAGGAAATGCTCCAATGCGGCGGAGCGATCTTTTCCATCCAATCCGACGAGACGAAAACATAAATTACACATAAAATTTTTACTTAACTCAACCGTTTAAATAGTTCGATTTTCATCCCGATCGATGACTTGACCGGTCAAAAAAATCGAACGCCGACATCGAATCGGAGCGATCATTTGACCGTCGATACTTTCGAGTCGCTTTGATTCCGGCTCCGACCGTAAGGCTCGTCTCTACAGAGGTTGCTTTTATTACGAATTATTTGTTAAGCTATCCAATTAAAGTAGGTCGCTTCTGCCATGAAATGCTTCGGTGTAAGCGAAAAACATTGTGAACCCGAGGAGAAACCCCGTAAATGTCCGAAGAACTCGAGTATGACTGGAACGAAAGCAAGATTATCGATGACATCGATTTTCAAGATGAAGACGCAAAACTATTCCAACAACTGCTGAACAACAAAGAAAACACCGGAGAAGACGGAAGCATCTCTTCGATGGAAGTGGGGCAAATTCTCAAGGGAAAGATCGTAGATCTGACCCCCGACCTCGTCGTCGTCGATGTCGGTCTTAAATCCGAAGGACTCATCCCCGTCGACGAATTCAACGATCCCGACGAACTTCGACTGGGAAATAAGACGGAAGTCTATCTCGATCGGACGGAAGGGGAAGACGGACAAATCGTCCTTTCGAGAGAAAAAGCTCATCGCCAAAGACAATGGGAACACATCCTTGAAAACTGCAAAGAGGGATCGATTATAGCAGGCAAAGTGATCCGGAAAGTCAAGGGGGGATTAATGGTAGATATCGGGATAGAGGCTTTCCTTCCCGGATCTCAAATCGATAATAAGCGGATCAAAAATCTCGACGAGTACATCGGTAAGGATTATGACTTCAAAATCCTCAAGGTCAATATCGAGAGAAAAAATATCGTCGTTTCGCGTCGCGAGCTCCTCGAAGAAGAGCGTAGCTCTAAGAAAGCGGAACTTCTCGAAAGTATCGAAGAGGGAGAAATCCGTAAAGGAATCGTCAAAAACATTACGGACTTCGGCGTTTTTCTCGATCTGGACGGAATCGACGGTCTTCTCCACATCACCGATATGACCTGGAAACGGATCAAGCACCCTTCGGAAATGGTTCAATTAAACGACGAACTCGAAGTGATGATCCTCCATCTCGATAAAGACAAAGGACGGGTGGCTCTGGGGCTGAAACAAAAAGAGAACAATCCATGGAAGGAAATCGAAGATCGTTATCCTCCCGGAACCAGGGTCAGCGGTAAAATCGTCAACCTCGTTCCCTACGGAGCCTTTATCGAAATCGAGCCCGGCATCGAAGGGCTGATTCACGTTTCCGAAATGTCGTGGGTCAAAAATGTCACCGACCCGAGCGAAATCGTCAATAAAGGGGATGAGTTGGATGCCGTCGTCCTTTCCGTTCAAAAAGAAGAGGGAAAAATCTCCCTCGGTATCAAACAGACCGAAAAAAATCCTTGGGAAAACGTCGACGCGAAATACCCCGTGGGAAGTACCGTTAAAGCGGAAATCTGCAACCTAACGAATTACGGCGCTTTCGTCGAACTGGAACCGGGGATCGACGGTCTCATCCATATCTCCGATTTGAGTTGGATTAAAAAGGTTTCCCATCCTTCCGAAGTTCTCAAGAAAGGAAATGTCGTTGAAGCGATCATCTTGTCCGTAGACCAAGCGAGCAAGAAAATTACACTCGGTGTCAAGCAACTCGGAAGCAACCCTTGGGAATCGATCGAAAAAACGCTCCCTATCGGAACCGTTGTCAAAGGAACCGTTACAAAAATCACCGCTTTCGGAGCTTTCATCGAGCTTGAAAACGGCATTGAAGGTTTGGTCCATGTGACGGAACTTTCCGATCAAGCTTTCGGAAAAGTCGAAGAGGTCGTTGCGGTCGATGACGAAGTCATAGCCAAAGTGATCAAACTCGATCCGGAACATAAAAAAATCTCTCTTTCCATCAAAGATTACCTGATAGAAAAGAACCAAGAAAACCGTGATGACATCGTCGTTTCCCGAAAGCAGCAAGATAGAGAAGTAAAGGATAAAAAATAATACGGAGAGCCTTCCCCTCCTGTAACATCAACGTATGAAAGGCAATGAATAAAGATTTAATCGCAATATTTGAATATCTCGAAAGAGAAAAAGGGATTAAAAGGGAAACGATTATCGATACCATTGAAGAATCTCTTCAAGTCGCCGCCCGTAAAAGTTTAAAAGGTGTCGGACTCGTCTCCGTCGGTGTCGATCTCAAAACGGGAGATATCGATATAACCGCTGAAAAAGAGATTGTCGAAACGATCGAATATCCCGAAGAAGAAATCACCCTTGAAGAGGCGCTTGAGCTCGATCCCGATTGCGAAATGGGAGACTTCGTCCAAGTGCCCATACCGCCGATCGATTTAGGTCGGATTGCCGCCCAAACGGCCCGTCAAGTGATCTCGCAAAAGTTAAGGAGCGCCGAACGGGACGTGATCTACGAAGAATATAGACACCACCTTCACGAGATCATCTCCGGAACGGTCAAGCGAGTCGTCAAAGGGGCAACCCTGATCGTCGACCTGGGAAAAGTAGAAGCCATCCTGCCGGAACGGTTCTATCCCAAAACGGAAAAGTACTATGTGGGAGATCGAATCCAAGCCCTTTTATGGGAAGTGCGCGATACCGAAAACGGCGGCGCCGAAGTCGTCTTAAGTCGCAGCCATCCCGAAATGGTCGAAGAACTCTTTAAACAAGAGGTTCCGGAACTGAAAGACGATACCATCGGGATAAAAAAGATCGTCCGCGAAGCGGGCTATCGCACTAAAATCGCCGTTTATTCCAACGATCCGAAAGTCGATCCTTTGGGAGCCTGTGTCGGGGTTCGCGGTACGAGAGTAAAAAATATTATCCGCGAACTCAACAATGAAAAAATCGATATCGTCATCTACACCGAAGATCTAGTCCAACTCCTCTACAGCCTTCTACATCCGATTGAGCCGAAGAAACTCACCTTCGATCGAGAAAACAACACGATCCGGATGGTCGTGGCAGACGAAGACTACCCGATCGTCATCGGTAAAAGGGGAATCAATGCCCGTTTAAACGCCGAGCTCATCGGCGCCGAATTCGACGTAAAAAAAATGAGCGATTACCAGCTGGAACTTTCATTTGAAAGGCAACGGATTCAACTCGAAGAAAACCCCGAGCTCGATGTCGCAATCGATACGATCGAAGGAATGAATCAATTCGTCGTCGAATCTTTAAAAGAAATCGGATTCGATACTCCACGCAAAATTCTTAACAAGTCGCCGAAAGAGCTTTCACAAGAAACGGGAATTAGCGTTGAAATGGCAGACGATCTGATGGAGAAGCTGCGAAAAATAAGGACGGAAAACCTTGGCTAAAAGCTTAAAAATTAAAGTTAAAAATGCTCAACTTGCCGAAGCGCTTAAGCTAAACAAGATAAAGAAAGAAGAAAAAGAGGTCTCCAAAAAGAGCGCTTCCTCAACGGTAAAAGTCGCTAACCCTCAAGGCACCGCCGTTAAAGAGAAGGTTGCTCTGAAAGGAAAACCCGCCGTTAAAATAAAAAAAGCATCGCCGTCCACCCCTGTCGGAAAAATTGAAAAATCCCCCATTCCGAAATCTAAAACCGTCGAACCTAAAAAAGAGCAACAAACCAAAGCCGAACCGAAGTCAGTCGAAGCCCTTAAAAAGCGTGAAAAAGAATACCCCGAACGGAAAACTCAGGAAGAAAAAGGGTTTAAAGCAACCTTCGGCAGAAATAACCGAGACGTTCAAAAAAAACAAGAGTCCCCCTTTGACGCCCGCGACAGGCAAGGGCTTCGTGTAGGGGAAGAGAGGGTTTGGCGTCGTCGCCCTCGTCGATTCCGCCCCAAACGTGATGAATCGGAAATCGTTCGCCCTAAAAATTTATCGGTCCGGATTCCGATAACGGTTAAAGATCTGGCGCAAGGAATGAAGCTTAAGGCATCCGAACTGATCTCCAAGCTGTTGCTGCAAGGCGTCGGGGTTACGATCAATGACGCGTTGGAAGATGAAACGACCATCCAACTTCTGGGACACGAGTTCGGTTGCGAAATCACGATCGATTTTTCCGAAGAAGAAAAGCTGAGGATTACCGACGCATCGATTCGGGAAGAAATAGTCAACACCCCTACCGAAAAACTGGAAAGACGCGCCCCCATCGTTGCCTTTATGGGACATGTCGACCATGGTAAAACCAGTCTGATCGATGCCATTCGAAAAAGCAATATCGTGAGCGGTGAAGCGGGTGCGATCACTCAACACATCGGAGCCTTTAAATGTCACCGTCAACACGGCGACACTACAATCCTCGATACTCCCGGTCACGAAGCCTTTACCTTGATGAGGCAAAGAGGAACGGCCGTTACCGATGTGATCGTCCTCGTCGTCGCCGGCGACGAAGGGGTCATGCCCCAAACCGAAGAAGCGATCGATCTCGCAAAAAATTCGGAGATTCCCATAGTCGTTGCTATCAATAAATGTGATAAACCCGGATTCAATGCAGATAATGTCTATCGACAACTGGCCGACCGCGAACTTCTCCCCGAAGCTTGGGGCGGAACGGTGATTACGGTGAATTGTTCGGCCGAGTCGGGTGAAGGGGTCGCAACCCTTCTGGAAATGCTTGCCCTTCAATCCGAAATTTTAGAATTAAAAGCAAATCCCGATACCCGCGCCAGAGGGACGATTATCGAATCGCAAATGCATAAAGGATTCGGATCGATAGCAACGGTTCTCGTTCAGAACGGAACCTTAAAGCTTGGAGACGCCCTCGTCTTTGAAGATCTCTATGCCCGCATTAAAACAATGCACGACGAACACGGTAAAACAGTCGATATCGCAGGACCGGCAACCCCCGTAAAAATTACCGGTCTTTCAGGCGTCCCGACCGCCGGCTCCGAATTCATCGTCGTAGGTAGTGAAAAAGAAGCTCGCAAACTTGCCGAAAAACGGGCTTTAGGTGAAAGGCATAAGAAACTCCAACGGGGTCGAGGGGAGCTTGAAAGCTTTATGAGCCGTCATCGGGAACTCGAAACGAAGAAAATCGTTCCGCTGATCTTGCGCGCAGATGTTCAAGGTTCCGTCGAAGCGATTAAAAACTCTCTACTTGGGATTCGATCTAAAAAAGTCGAACTCAATTTCATCCGTGAAGGTGTAGGTGAAATCTCCGAGTCGGATGTCGAGCTGGCCGTTGCTTCCAATGCCGTTATTATCGGTTTCCATACACAAGTCGAAAGTCATGCCGAAGATCTGATCAAACGGAATAAGGTGATCGTTAAAAAGCGAGACATCATCTATCAGATCATCGACGATGTGAAAGGGCTGATGCTCGATTCGCTCGACAAAATTCGTCAAGAAACGGAGCAGGGAACGGCTGAGGTTAAACAGGTCTTCAAATCCTCACAACTCGGTTCGATTGCGGGTTGTATCGTCTCTAACGGGATCATCAGGCGTGATCACCATGCCAAGGTCATCCGGAATGGTGAGATCGTTCATCAAGGCGGCATCGCTTCCTTAAGACGAGTAACAAAAGATGTGAAAGAGATCGGCAAAGGTCTCGAATGCGGCATTCTCCTCCACCAGTTTTCAGATTATCAAGAAAAAGACTTGATCAAAGGCTTCGAAATCACCTACGTTTCTCAGGAACTATGACCAAGAGAACTCGGCGCCTCAACTCTCTTTTAAAGGAGGTCCTTAGCGAAGTGATTCGGAAAAAAGTACGGAATCCCAATGTCGCCGAACTTACAACGGTTACGGCCGTCGATATCTCAAAGGACCTCCGTCATGCCAAGGTTTACATTAGCGTCATCGGAACGGACACCGCACGGAAACAAACGGTAGAAACATTAGAATCGGCGGCGGGGTTTATCGGCATCCTCGCTTCGAAAAAAGTCGTCATGCGCCACTTTCCAACCCTCACCTTTCGCCCGGATACCTCCGTCGACAAGCAGATGAAAATCGATTCGCTCCTAAAAGAGATTCATGAAGAAGAGGAGTCTCGAAACCGTCATGAATAACCCGAAGGGCGAGGGAATTCTCCTCGTCGATAAAGAACGAGGGCGAACCGCTTTCTACCTCGTCAAGGTCTTAAGGAAAATCTCGGGGATAAAAAAAATCGGGCATGCCGGGATTCTCGATCCCTTGGCAACGGGGGTTATGGTCATGCTCATCGGTCGCCCCTACACAAAAATTTCAGACCGATTTCTCAACGATCATAAAGAATATATCGCAACGATCAGACTCGGACAAGCGACCGACACCTTCGATTGCGATGGGCAAATCACTCAAACAAGCGCTAAAATCCCCCCTTTTGAACGGATAAAAGGGGTGATCGCCGAATTCCAAGGGACAATCGATCAAATCCCGCCGATGTTTTCCGCAAAAAAAGTAGGGGGGAAAAAACTCTATCTCTTAGCGAGAAAAGGGATCCAGATTGAAAGAAAAACCGTACCGGTAAGCCTTAAGACGATCATACTCGACTACCGTTATCCCGACCTCGTAATCAAAGTGATCTGTTCCAAGGGAACCTATATCCGCTCCATAGCCGATGAAATCGGCAAAAAACTCGGAACGTTCGGTCACTTGACGGTCCTACAACGGATAAAAAGCGGACCCTACAAATTAAAAGATTGCATTGACGCAAAATTACTCGTTGATCCATCGTTCTCCTATATCCCCTACCTAAGGAAAACGGTATGAATGTTGTCGATTCGATTCTCGATATTCCCCATTTCGACGAGGCGGTCTCATTGACGATCGGCGTTTACGACGGTCTCCATTTAGGACATCAAGCGATTTTAAAACAGCTCCGTAAAGAGTCGAAGCAAGGATTAAAACCGATCGTTCTAACCTTTTCGAATCACCCTTCGACCTACCTCAGACCCCGTTCCGCCGTTTCCCTTATCATCCCCTTGAATCAACGTCTGAAACTCCTCGAAGAACAGGGCATCGATCTCGCGATCGTCCTGCCGTTCGATCGACGATTTGCAGATCAAACCTATCAACAATTTTTTCAATCACTGTGTAAGAAGCTTCCGATTGCACACCTTGTGATAGGAGATGATGCTCGATTCGGAACGGGGCGAGCAGGCGGTCCGCGCGAAATCGAAGCCCTCGGTCTATTTCAAGCAACCTACCTTCCCAAAGAAACCTATCACAAAGAACCGATATCCAGTGAAAGCATTCGCTCTTACCTACAACAGGGAGACCTAAAAAAGGTTAAAAAAATGCTCGGTCGCCCCTATTCCCTCCGCCTTCCTTTCGATCCCCTCAATGTCATCCGAGAAAACAACATTCAATACAAGTGGATAACCGGTGCCGAGAAAATCTCCCTTCTCCCCTCGGCGGTTTACGCCGTAGATCTCCATACGGTAGGGAAAAAGATTCCGGCGATCGGTTTTTACCGAGGCTCTCACTCGATTGACAACGAAACGCGGTTTTCCCTCACACTGATCTTTGAACAACGACTCGCCGCTGCCGATGAAATCGAAATAACCTTCGTCTCCTATCTCCATGATAACCTCGATCGGGAAACGGTCTCGCCGTCAAGAGCCGAACTATTAGAAACCTTGAAACCTGAATTTTTCCCTTCATGAGTACGCTCGCCTGCGGGATTGTCGGACTGCCGAACGTCGGTAAATCGACCCTTTTCAACGCCCTGTTGAAAAAGGTTCAAGCAAGCGCCGCTAACTTTCCCTTTTGCACAATCGAACCGAATATCGGAATCGTCGACGTTCCCGATCGTCGCCTTCAAGTCCTGTCCGATCTTTCAACAAGTAAAAAACTCCTTCCCGCAACGATGACCTTCGTCGATATCGCGGGGCTCGTCAAAGGGGCTTCGACAGGGGAAGGTCTGGGAAATACGTTCCTGGCAAATATCCGTGAAACCGATGCAATCATCCATGTCGTCCGGTGCTTTGACAGCGACGAGGTGATTCATGTCGAAGGAAAAGTAGACCCGATTGCCGATATCGAAGCGATCAATCTCGAGCTGAATCTCGCCGACCTCCAAATGACCGACAATAGCCTCCAAAAAATAGAGAGGCAGGCAAAAGGAGATAAAGGACGACTTCCGACTCTCGACGCCCTCCGGAAAATCCGGACTCACCTCGATCGGAATCGTCCCGTCCGCTCCTGTATACTGACAACGGAAGAGCAAACCGCATTGAAACCCTACCGCTTTATCACTGCGAAAAAAGTGATCTACACCGCCAATCTGTCTGAAGAAGATCTCCTTTCTCTCGATCATCCCCACCTTAAAGCGGTTCAAAACCATGCTGCCGAGGAAAAAAGTCGGGTCATCCCTTTCTGCGCTAAGCTCGAACAAGAGTTTGCACAACTTTCTACCGAAGAGGTCCGAGAATATCTGCTGACTCTCGGACTCGAACGGTCGGGTCTTGACCGCTTGATCAAAGTTTCCTACGAGACTCTCGATTTAATCACCTTCCTCACAACCGGCGCACAAGAAACCCGCGCCTGGACCGTTCCCGCCGGAGCGACCGCTCCCGAAGCTGCCGGCAAGATCCATACCGATCTCCAAAAAGGGTTCATCCGCGCCGAAGTCGTCGCTTTCGATGATATGGTTAGATATGGAGGACGTGTCGGTGCAAAGGAGGCGGGTAAAGCCCGCTCGGAGGGAAAGGAATACATCGTTCAAGACGGCGATGTGATCCTCTTTTTCCACAATTGAACCCTTCCCCTCCTTTCATTGGTCGCCGTTTACGTTTTTTCGGTCTAGGTGGCGACTTTTTTTCCAGGTCGAAACCTTCTCGTCCTCTTTCCGCTGTCGATGATGACGTTCTGGTTTGGTCCGACTTTCAATTTTCGGCACAAGCTTGCTATTCAATTGTTTAGAATCAGGTAGTATGAC
>JBCDES010000074.1:0-5181 GCA_039179295.1 Chlamydiota bacterium | reverse complement strand
GTGATAGATTTTTTAGAAAAACGGGGCTTTATCGATCGCATAACCGGCGATAATCTCAAATTAAAAGCGACCAAGCCTCTCAAAGCCTACATCGGCTTCGACCCTACGGCCGACAGTCTCCATTTAGGGAACCTGGTGGGGATTATCGCCTTAGCTTGGTTTGAACGGTTCGGTCACTTTCCCATTGCTCTAATCGGAGGTGCGACGGCGAAAATCGGCGACCCTTCGGGCAAAAGCGCAGAGCGACCTCTCCTGACTGATGAAACGCTCCGGAAAAATGTCGAGGCTATCGGAAAGCAAGTCCGGAGATTGCTAGAAAACGGCGTGGTCTTAAATAATGAGGATTGGCTCGCAAATTACGGTCTTGTCGATTTTCTAAGAGATGTCGGGAAACATTTTCGTGTAGGTACCATGCTTGGTAAAGAGAGTGTCAGGAGTCGGTTGCAATCCGAAGAGGGAATGAGTTTTACGGAATTTTCTTACCAGGTTCTGCAAGGATATGATTTTTACTATCTGTCGGAAAAAGAAGATGTGATGCTACAGCTGGGTGGAAGCGATCAATGGGGGAACATCACCGCCGGAATGGAGTTAACACGGAAACTCTCCGGAAAAACAACCTATGGAATGACCTTCCCCCTATTGACCCGTAGTGACGGTGCAAAGTTCGGGAAAAGTGAAGACGGAGCTATTTGGCTTGATCCCGAAAAAACTTCCCCCTACCGGTTTTATCAATATTTAGTTCGTGTGAGTGACCGAGATGTCATTAAGTTGATGAAAATGCTCACTTTTATGGAGCTTGAGGAGATCGAGACCTTTGAGAAAGAGATGCGATCGGGAGATTTCACCCCGAACGTTGCTCAAAGAAGGTTGGCAGAAGAGATCACCCGCTTCGTGCACGGAGAAGACGGATTCAAAACGGCATTGAAAGTAACGGAAGTAGCGGCGCCGGGTTCTAAAGCCGGACTCGATCCGGAAGTTCTTGAAGAAATCGTGAAAGATATCCCTAATACTCTGATGGAGACTCGAGATGTTATCGGTCGAACATATGCCGACGTTGCGGCTAAGTCGGGACTTTTAACGAGTAAGGGGGAGGGGAATCGGATGATTAAAAATGGGGGGGCTTACCTTAATAATGAAAAGATCGACGACCCCTCTTTTAAGATTCGATCAAGACATATCGTCGGTGGAAAATATCTCCTTTTGGGGGTTGGGAAAAAAAAGAAAATTCTCATAAAACTTGCTTGAAAATCAATAAGATAGAATGTTAAATTCGAGCAATCGAATTCTCTACTGACATTTTTCGTTGAAAGAAAACACCAAGGCATGAGAATAGGAGACTAAACCCTTTTGTTAAAATTTAAGGAGCAGGGTGATATGGCAACGATTACAAAAAAAAAACTGATCAGTGAAATTTCTCGTCGCCGCGGTCTTCATCCCAATGAAGTTCGCTTAGTCGTTCAATCGTTTTTAGATTGCATGACGGAATGTCTTTCGGATGGTGATCGTCTCGAATTCCGTGATTTCGGTGTCTTCGAAATCGTCAAAAGAAAACAGAAAATCGGAAGAAACCCGAAAAATGCTTCGGTCCCCATTGTCATCCCGGAGAGACGGGCGGTGAAATTCACTCCCGGAAAAAAGATGAAAACCTTGATAGAAACCGAAGGAAAACAGGGAGCGACTTTTTAATCAAGTTTTTTTTTGGGCGAAAGATTATGGACGGTCTCGTCACTTTTTTGCAACCATCTCGAGATGAGGCTTTTGACGGCGACCCTTTACGGGAAGCTCTCGATCCTTTTTTTAAGGGAGAAGAAAAAGCCGAAGCCCTTCTAGTTGTTATCACCGATTATTGTGAAAATTTTTCCATCAATATAGCCGAAGATTTAACCCGATACTATCGCACTCTTATTTCACTCCTTTTTCTCAGAAAGTTCCGGCAAAAACGGGATGAACGGCTTGATAACCGGATCCGCTCCTTGATCCTTAACGGTCGTATCAAACGATTCGGAAAACGGTTTTATCTTCACAAGGGATATGAATTCCTAGCCGTTTTTCTTTTTGAAAATAAAAGAGCGAAGCCGGATTGCAGCCGACTTGAAAAAGGAGCAATCCCTCATAAACACCTCCCCCAGCCGCTACAAAGTGTTGAATTGGGGCTGATCTATCTTTATTTGGGACTGATGAGCAGCGACGATAAGCTCCTATGTAAGGGGTTAAAATGCGTCGAGTTTTCCCTTTCCCTATTCGATCATGGGGGAAAGCTTTTTCAAGGTCTATGGCAAAATGAAGCCGACTATAAAATAGCGGCTCGTAGCGAAACCTTTCCCCTTTTATTTCAGGTAGCATCGCAGCTCATACCCTGTTGTTCAAAGCTTCGGATGGTTTCCGAGTCTTTTCCCAAAAGGTGTTATTCGGATCCTTTTATTCGGCTATTCGATCACGGATTCAAAGAGATGGCTTTTCCACGACTCAGTCAGGGGTTAACCCTCCGGGACGTCGATCGAAGCTTGGGTTTTTTATATTATCGGTGTGGAGAAACAAGTCTGGTTTGCTCTGCAGCCGGGATCAACACCGGGATTTCTTCGATTCATAAAAGAGGGGTCGACGTCGTATCGATGGGACCTCACTATGCTCCCCTTGCCGATTCCGATTATTATGGGATTTTTCGCCTTTCGAACGGCAGCCGAGAAGGGTTTAAGGATTTAAAGATCGAATCCGATGACGAGAGGGGAAAATTTCAAGGATGGATCCGAGTCGTATCTCCTCGAGGGGAAGATCGGACTAAAGACTGGCTTTTCTTCGATTTGGAAGCTGACAAGGAAACGATTGATTTAACGATTCGAAAAAGTCACCGTAACATCTCGACTCCTCTGTTTTATGTCTTTTTCATCGCTGCCGATAAAGGATCTATCGGAAACAAGGTAGAGCTATTGCCGGGAACATTGAACCGTTACCTGGGAAATGCCGATAAGGTTTTATTTGAAAAGGGGGTGAATAAGCTAGAGATCGCACCTCATTTCGAGGGTGAAATGACGGTTATCCCTCTTGCCGGTAAAGATCATTTTTGGTCGGCACATTTTTTAGTTGCATTTTCTCTCAATAAAAAGCTTTACCCCTATCGTTGGACCATCGATTGAAATTGCAATCCTATCGGGAAAGGAAAAATGATTGGAGGCGTAAGATGAAGCGCGTCCGATCAGTTGCAAACAATTGGGGAATTTTTGATAATTTCCCCCGTGTCGCATCATTTAAGATGCGCTCCGTATGAAAAATAAAAATACTACGGTTATCGATTGAGATGAAGCCGTTCGATGACCCGGTAGCCGGAGGTATGGTGAGAAAAAAGTGTGAAGAAGAGGGTTAGATGGTTTTTTGTCCGTCAGTCAACCCTGTAAACGGGCGGATTAAAGCCCGATGTAAGGAGGGTCGGTGTCTATAGCCAAAGCAATCGTTATCGGTTCTTTATCCCTTTTTGTCGCGATCGGGGCGTTTACCCTTGTCAACAAGAGTAAGGATAAAGAGGCGGCTGCGGTAGAGATAACCGCTAAAATCGAACAACCGACCGAAGAACCCGCAGTTGCAATAAAAGAGCAATACCTAAAACCCGTTCGAGACGAAGTCGCCGATCGAGAGGAAGACCGGGTTTGGCAACTGTTTACTACGGGAAGGCAGAAGCTCCCCATTGTCGAAACGATCCGTTATAAGGCACGTGTCTCATGGCTACAAGGTCGATCTGCATGGCTAACCGACTACGCTTCGCACTATGCGACATCTCGCCATTTTATCGCTCGAAGCTTGAATGGGAAAAAAGATTATCAGACGCAGAAAATCACTCCCGGCGATCGATTCAATGTCTTGAAGAAAGATGTAAGCTTTTATTTAGTTGTCGATCTTTCGAGATGTAAAATGTGGTTTTACGGAGTGGATGAATCTTCACGGGAAAGGGTTCTTTTAAAGACCTATAACGTCGGTGTCGGTCGTTTTGACCGAGATTCTTATTCGGGACTGCTCACCCCCAGGGGTAAGTTTTCTCTAGGAAGTAAAGTGGCTATTTATCGACCCGGAATGGAGGGATATTTCCAAGGAACGGAAGTCGAAATGGTTCGTGTTTTCGGAACGCGCTGGATTCCCTTTGCCGAAGCAATCGGCGGTGAGGGAGATAATCCGAGAGGCTACGGTTTTCACGGAGCTCCGTGGATCTATGATTTAGCGACGGAAACCTATAAAGAAGATCTTGCAACTATCGGCAGCTATGATAGCGACGGCTGTATTCGCCTTGCGCAAAATGATATGGAAGAACTTTACTCTATCGTTATTACAAAACCGACGGTTGTGGAGATTGTAAATGATTTCCACGATGCCGAACTTCCGGGAGAATCGGTCGAAAAATCGGGGAAAAAAGATGTTAGATCATGAAAAGCAAATCTCAGACCATGAGAAAACGATCGCTCAACTAAAAGAGCAAAATAAAGTGAACGGGATTTGGACGGATGAAGAGATCATCAAGCTTGAAAAAAAGCTGGAGCAACTGAAAAATCAAGTCTATTCCCGCCTTTCTCCATGGGAGAGGGTTGGGATTTGCCGTCATCCGGAGCGTCCCCGTTCTATCGATTATATTAAAAATATTTGTGAAAGTTTTACCGAAATTTTTGGAGACCGCCTCTTCCGCGATGATCGCGCGATCATTGCGGGTCTCGGAGTGATTCAAGGACAAAAATTTGTGATCATTGCCCAAGAAAAAGGGTGCGATACCGAAAGCCGTCTTTACCGGAACTTCGGGATGCCTCATCCGGAAGGGTATCGTAAAGCTCTCAGGGCAATGAAACTTGCCGAAAAGTTTCATCTTCAGGTCCTTTCATTGCTCGATACCCCCGGTGCTTATCCCGGTCTCGCAGCTGAAGAGAGGGGGCAGGGGATAGCAATCGCTACGAACCTAATGGAAATGGCTAATCTCAAAACACCGATCGTGGTTCTTTTAATCGGGGAAGGGTGCTCGGGAGGAGCTCTCGGAATGGGGGTAGGCGATACCGTAGGAATGTTGGAACATGCTTATTATTCGGTTATTTCTCCGGAAGGATGCGCTTCTATTCTATGGCGCGATGCGGCTAAAAGTGAAGAGGCTGCGGCAACGCTCAAGATGCAGTCCGAAGACCTGTTAGACCTTGGCGTGATCGATCAAATCAT
>JBCDES010000133.1:0-1077 GCA_039179295.1 Chlamydiota bacterium | reverse complement strand
ATTGCCTTTCCTCAGCGCCTGCAAACGACGCCAGTTAATCAAGAAGCGCTTAGCCGTTCTCCGAAGGAGGAATCTTTCTCATGGACAGCCTTCGTGGCCGCGGAAACGGACTTGGCCACATATTTAAAAGGAGTAGGGGAGGACGCACTCCAATCTTTCGCCACCGTTTTTCAACAGTATCGATTGTACTTGGAACGAAAAGAGGGGATGATAAAAATCGGCAAACGGAAATACGCGACCTACTGGCCGGCGCGAGATCGAGGACAGTTGCCGGAGCGCAACAACTTCAAAGATTCCGTGAAGTAGAAACAGGAATCACCTGCTTCCAGCATAATCTCTCGTTTTTGATTGTCTTGTAAAATGCGGAAATCCACCAGATGCCGCGTGTTGTTCTTATTGAACTGATAATCGTAGAGATCTTCCCGCTTATTGAAATCCCGGCTATTGAGCAGGCCGGTGTATTTGTTGAACTTGTAAATGATCCTTCGGTCAGCATCCACGACATAAGTCTCATCGTAATCGTAATACTTCACCTGTCGCACCAGATCATCACTTTGCAGATGCTCAAAATCCCCGATGAGATCCATTTCCAGTCTTCCATCGGAAAAACTGATGTCATAATTGGCCGCGGCAATGATCCCCCGCTGTGGAGAGATGAGCCACAAGGTACGTTCTCGAATATCTTTTACTCCGGTACGGGAACGACGCAGGACATAATAAAGCGGTTCGACTTCGTCTTCCTTTTTGTCAATCAACAACTTGTAACGAATGCCGGAAAAGACAAAAATCGTGTCTCCTGTCTGCGCTTCCATATCCAGAAAAACCGTCTTGCGATTGAGATTCTTTTCGCGATCTACCTGAAAAATGCGTTCGCTAGTTTTAAGGAGAAAACCGTTGAAACGCGCGTCAAAAATGCGATATGAAAACGGATAATAAGGAATCCCTTCCTCAATAATGGGGGTTGGATTGAAGTAAAACCAGTTCTCCAGATCCAGGAAAATCGTATCCTGAACCTGTGAAAATGGGGGTTCCTCTAAATAGGACTCCTCACAAGCATTAAGAGAGAAAAGGCACACT
>JBCDES010000054.1:0-8199 GCA_039179295.1 Chlamydiota bacterium | reverse complement strand
TCCGGTAACGACTTTGCATGACTCGGTGAAAGAGAAATGCAAATGGAAACAAGAGAAAAATAAAAACTATTCATTTTAAAAAATTGTTTCATTTATTTAGGCGTTATCATTATAGGAAAAATTAAGGCAAGAAAGCTAAAAATAACCCGTATGAGGAAAAAAATGAAAGTGAGCATTTTGAGAAAAATCTCAATCGCCATCGGATCCCTTGTGGTACCGTCCGCAGCCTTTGCGGCTATGGATATGGATTCTCGGATAACGCAACTTGAAAACCAAATGCAGCAAGTGCGTACCGAAACTGCCATGGGAACATGTGGTGCAAAAAGAGCTTCGGCTCGACCAGAGGTTGAAGGCTATGGCTGGTCCTTCACTTTTGATGCCCTTTACTGGCGTACGAAAGTTGGTGGAACGGAATTTGCTTATACCAATCAATCCCCTAAAAATCAATTTCCTATGGAAGGTCGAGCTAAAGATATCGACTTTAAGTGGAATTGGGGAATCAGAGTAGGTCTGGGACGCAACTTTGCGCATGACGGTTGGGATCTTAAGGGACGATATACCTGGTTTGATGCCGGCGGTAGCGGTTCTGCGAAAGTTGATAGCAGCGGCGCTGTTATCCCTCTTAAAGGATCACCGACGATTGTTGAGGATGAAAGCGCTGCAACACAAAACCAATTCTTGTATTGTACAAGTGCTAAATCGGAATACGGCTTTGATTATAGCGCTCTTGATCTTGAACTGGGTCATGCCTATTTCGTCAGCAGAAAGCTATCTTTCAGACCTCACTGGGGTTTGAAGGCAGCATGGATTGATCAAGAACAGATCACTCGCTATACGGGCGGCGCTATCGATACCGAAGAACCGGAGAATTTAGGTCTCGAGGGCAATACCGTTCATGTTAAAGATAATTGTGATTTCAAGGGTTTGGGACCACGTGTCGGTTTCGATTCCAGATGGCATTTAGGCAATGGCTTCAGCATCTTCGGTGATATTGCCGGCGCCCTTGTTTTCGGCTACTTCGATATAGAACATAAAGAGCATTATAGTCAGCTTGTCGATAATCGAGTCAAATTGGGTGCGAATCGTCATGCATTCTCGCCGACGGCGCACGTGCAGCTCGGTCTGCGCTATGATAATTACATTCACAATTCGACACAACATATCGGTGTGGGGCTTGGATTCGAAGCCCAATACTGGTGGAGACAAAACCAGATGCTTACGATCGGTGACACTAAACCGATCAAGTACGATAGATACTCCGAAGACATAAGCATGCACGGTCTTACTTTAGATATCCAATGGGATTTCTAAAATAATCCGCTACAAATACAATCCTACAAAAGATGAGGCTCTTATAGAACCTCATCTTTTTTCATAGGTTTACAGGGCTTTGTTTCCTACGAAAATAGGAGACGTATCGCCTCTTTGCGATTAAACTTCATGCGGGAACCGTCGCATTGCAAATTTTATCTTTCTCGACAAGGGCGATCGATAAGATGAAAGAGCCACTATTCGATGAGACTTGGGTCGATTGAATTTGAGTGATACCGGTTGCGGTTCGTCAATTGGTTATCGTTCTTGTCGAATGAACGACCTCGAAATTCTTGCTCTTCATTTGCCCTTTTGTTCTCATACAAGGTAATCGAGAAGATAGGAAACAATCTCTTTGATGTGAGATAGATTTTAATGATGCGACTGTTGATCAAACAACTTCTGATTTCTTTTATCTTACAAAATACGATCCTAGCCTCTTTAGAGATGAAGTCTCCAAGGATAGAAGTGCTTGAAAAAGAGATTGAAATTCTCAAAGAAGAGCTCCGTTCAATATTGGTTAGACAATCAAGACCCGGCGCAAATCCGGGAGTCATGCGCGACGAATGGTTGCTACATATTGAACCGATTTATTGGTATCATCGAACCAATGGGACGCAGTTTGCATGTAGTAATCGTTCTTTAACAACGCCTTTCGTATTAAAGGGGAAAACTAAAGATATGAATTTCGGATGGAATTGGGGGTTTCGAATCGGAGCGGGAAAAAATATTGGATTTGATCAGTGGGATATTTTCGGACACTTCACATTTTATAGAAATCGTGTTTCGGGAAGCGCTTCTTCCGGACAAGAAAATATCCTTATCCCTCTTCAAGGTTCGCTCATTACCGAATTAGATGTTTCGAGTGCAAAGTCTAATTACAGTTTGGACCTCTATAATATCGATGTTGAGCTGGGAAAGTGTTACCATGTTAATGAGAAGCTCTCATTCAGACCGTTTGTGGGGCTCAAGAGTGCATCGATAGAGCAACACCAAGCGATTCGGTACACGGAGGAAGCTTTAAGTCGCAATTCTACCGATCTGAACGGGGACTGCGAATATCGGGGAATCGGTGTTAGAACGGGGGTCGGCTCCAAGAGGCATTTGTTGGACGGTTGGTACTTAAAAGGAATGTTTTCAGGAGCTGTTCTCTACGGTTTCTTTACTATTGAACATCGAGAAAAAATCACCCCGAGTCGAGAAGATCGGATTAAGATCGATGATAATAAACATCGATTTGCTCCGATGGTGCAATGGCTGCTCGGAACCGGTTGGGGGATTTATTTTAATCGGAAAGAAAATTATCTCGACTTAGGCGTTTCTTATGAAGGGATGTATTGGTGGAGGCAAAACCAAATGCTTAAAGTTTACGGGTATCCCTTTTTAAGATATGATAACCATTCCGAAGACGTTTCACTTCACGGTTTAACATTTTCAGCTAGGTTGTATTTCTAATTCTGCAATGCTCTTAGATGTTTATTGAGGGGTATTTCGACGGCTTCGAACTTGCGTCGGATAAGTATCGAATACACCCTGCAAGGCTTCGATTGTCAACGTAATCTTTTATTTTGTATTTTAGCGCGAGAAAAAATGCTTTGAACGTTTCCGGCTTCCGATAATACGGAGTTCGATGAAAAAAGATCTATTTCCAATCATAATTCTTAATCAGGCTTTCTATTTCTTTTAGATTTTTGGAGCGGTTGACTAACTCACGGAGTGTCTTGGTTCCTATCCCGTCTCTTAAGTACCAACATCCGATTCTTCTCATGGCGAGAAGGGCTTTCCGATCCGTTTGATAAGAGGTGATATAAGCCATATGATCTAATAGGTGCTCTTTTATGTCGGGAATCATTAACGGCTCCGAGTTGTCAAGCCGCCTGACATCGTCAGCAATCCAAGGTTTTCCAAAGGTGCCCCGCGAGATTAAGATGGCATCACAGCCTGTGTGGTTAAATAGAGCAAGACCGGCTTTAGCATCAAAAACATCTCCATTACCGATCACTTTAATCGATTGAGCAACTTCTTTCGCAGCTTTAATATGGTCCCAATCGGCTCTGCCGGTATATTTCTGTCGTCTCGTCCTGCCGTGGATAGAGATCGCTTTTGCTCCGGCTTCCTCGGCGATTTTTGTAATTAGGCAGACATTGATATTTTCCTCATCCCAGCCGGCGCGGATTTTTACCGTAACCGGAATGGTTACGGCGGCGACCATCTCGGCAATGACTTCTCCGATAAGCTCCGGATTTTTTAGCATTCCGCTTCCACTCCCATCTTTCGTCACCTTGTCTACGGGGCAACCGCAATTCAAATCGACGACGTCAAAACCGAGCGCTTCGATAATTTTTGCACAAGGACCGGCAAATTCGGGCTTACTTCCACAAATTTGTCCCCCGATGGGGCGCATGGACCGATCGAAATCTAACAGCTGGTAGGTGGATGGTTTATGCCGAATTAGGGCATCCATTTTGACCATTTCACAGAACATCAGTCCGATTTTGTAGCGTGCTGCCATTTGGCGAAAGGGGTAGTCGGAACACCCCGCTAGAGGGGAATACAGGATATTGGAAGGAAGGGTGAGATGTCCGAGCTTGAGCGGCTTTACGAATTTTTTCATTGGGATCTATAGAGCATTAAGAGGAGATGGATAAGGCTCCGTTTTAGGAGGTTGAGAACAAAAAAACCGAGAATGGGGCTCAAATCCAACACACCTCCGATCGGCGGAATGAAGCGACGGAAGATATTGAGATAAGGATCGGTGTAGTGAGCGATAAATCGGAAAAAAGAGCTTCGTTGAAAGCTGAGAAACCACGACCCGAAAATGCGGATGATAAGCATTACGATATAAGCGTTGAATAAAAGCCGTATTATGCCGATCATATAAGCCATAGCCGACACTTTAACGCGATAAAAGAAAAATTTCCATCCTTTAATTTTTCTAATCTTTCTTCTATAAATTAAGTCTATGAACCCATCCGGAAGTCAAGTTATTTTCTCCCTCCGGTCTCTTCGGTTATTTTTACCGCTTACGTTCGAACTCTTATCCGATCGAAGATGTGACCGACTGGAAGTGGAAACATCCTTTAAATCCGGTCAATCCTTTAATTCCGGCTAGGTTGATGGAAATCGTCGGTGTCCGAAAAGAAAAGTCTCTTTTTTACCTCGCCTATTTATCGAAGATAAACGGCGAGATTGTGATTGAAGGTTTGGAAAAAAAGATAAAAATACCCGACTTTAGAAAAGACCTATCGGTTGTCACCGGCATTGAGGGTCAAGATCTATTGATTCGGCAGCTGGAGACCCCCTTAAGGACTGTCAAAGCTCTTCATAAAACCCTTCCGTTTCAATTAGAGGCGCTCATTCCCTATGCGTTAGAAGATGTGATCATTAAGCCGATCTATGACATTCAAGAACGGGAGACGCAGGTCCTTTTTTTTACGGTTCCTAAAAAAACTCTCGAATATCACATCGCACATTTTCAAGGAGACGGTATCGATCCGGAATGGGTTTCTACGATTCCTACGGCTCTTGTTCGCTTTGCCCATTTTACCTTTCCCGATGAAAAAGATTTGGTCGTCTTTCATGTCGGGGTAAAAAAGATGCAACTGGTTTCAATCCGAAATGGTAAACTCTCAAGCCCTATTATCCTTCATATGGGATCGCAAGATTTGAGCGATCGAGATCGCTCTATTTTTATCTCCAAATTAAAGCGGCAAGTCGATCGGACCCTTTGTTTTTTAGCCCATAAGGAAAAGAAAAACGATAGGCGGAAAGTTCTTTTCTGTGGAGAAAAGGCGCAAGAAGTTGAAAACCTTTTAGTACCAGAACAACCGTTATTGATTCCGATGCAGCTCGAGGGTCATCGAGGTTTTGAAGGAGAGACCGTTCGGTCTTATGCCGTCTCGATAGGTCTTGCAATCGATGCTTTGAGAGACGATTCCTCAAGCATTCAATTCAGACAGGGGGCGTTTATTTCGAAGCAATCCTATTCTTCGATCAAAAGAGGGCTATTTTATGGAGGAATATTCTCGGCGGCGCTTTTTGCATTGACCTTTACGGGGTTGCAAGTTTTTTATCATAAAAAAGAAAGGCTTTTGATTAAACAAGTGGAGGGTTTGGTTTCCTATTACGGTAAGGAAATTCCGCATCTCGGCAACGGAATCGAAGGGAATTCTCTTGAAAAGGTTCTAATAGACCTAAGTCTTCGATTACGAACCCCTAAAAATGGAGAACTTTCCTTCTATAACCCCCCTTTAATCACCGACCTTCTTAATTTTATATCATCTCATCCGAAACTTGAAGGAATCGATGTCAGGGGTATTGACTACGGTTTGAAGAGTTATCCCTCTATCGATAGACTCGAAGATCGATACCGACCGAAAGTACGTCTTGTTTTTACGACTAAAGAAGCAAAAAAGGCGCAAGAGTTTTACGATGCAATCATTGATGATGAGAACAGGATTGATCGAGAAGAAGAAATAGAGTGGAAACGAAATGAAGATGAGTATGAAATTACCTTTTTCCTTCAAAATGAATTTTGATACAAGGGTAAGCCTTCAAAAAAAAGGGGTCGTTGTAGGTTGCTATTTTCTTTTTCCGTTTCTATTTGTTCTATTCATGATTCATTTGAACCATCGGCTGGATCGTCTGAAAGAGCTGGAAGGGGAGGTTGATCGGTTAGCGGTTCGCATGGAACGTTTCGGGCAGTCTCAAAAGAGTCGTTACGTATTCATGAATTGTGATCACGATGCCGACCCCCATTACATCGATGATGTTTTGGAGTCGATGATTTTTTTACAATCTGAAGAGGAAGCGCTCAAGCTTGTATATGGTCACCCGGCGTTTGAAACCTGTGAGAATGTAAGAAATAGGCTTGAAAAATTAACCGGAGGGGGAAATCGGATCATCTTTGCTGCGAGCAATAGAGAAGTAAAAAATGGAATGGAAGAGGTGGAACTTTCTCAAAGGGATCCGATTGAAATCGATACGAATGATTTAAAAAAGATTTTAGCTGCCGTCGAAGGAGTGATGATAGGAAAAGAGCTTCCTCCGACAGGTCGTCCGCAGCTTGTTGTAAAAGGGTTTCACTTGAGTAAGAAAAAACTTATCGAAGGGGAGACATATTTATTGGAAATGGAATTGATAAAGAGAGGGTATTTAAAGTGAGGCTTATATTTTTTTTAACTATCGGCTTGTCGGTTTTTCTTACCGGTTGCGGAAATCAAACCAAAAGCAACCGAGAACGGATGACAAGTATACAAATTGTCGATAGAAACGGTTTTAAAGAGACGATTAGCTCGATCGATCGCTTAGCAACCTACGAAAAAACAGATTTTCTCGTCCCTCAACCCTACGACAAAGTCGTTCGGATGTTTGTTCGCAATAAAGATGGAAAAACTCCGGCAAAGCTCACAACCTATCACGACAACGGCGAGCCCTGGCAATACTTAGAAGTGATCAATGGAAGAGCATCCGGTATTTATCGAGAATGGCACGGCAATGGGGTATTACGCCTTGACGTTAGAGTGATTGAAGGGTTAGGCGATTTGAGTCAAGAAGCTCAATTGGGATGGGTTTTTGACGGTATGAGTCGAGCTTGGGATGAAAGCGGTAACCTGATAGCCGAGATTCACTACGATAGGGGAATTCTTCAAGGAAATGCAAACTATTATCATACGAACGGCCGCGTCAGTCGAGTCATTCCCTACGAAAACGGTTTAATCGACGGCGAATTGATTTATTATGATGAGGAGGGAAAAGTGGTTGGGAAAACTCCTTATGAAAAAGGTAAGCGAGAAGGGATAGCAACCTACAAAGGAGATCGGATCCAGCCTAGTTATTCCGAAGAATACCGAGATGATCGTCTGATTCAAGCAACGTATCACGACTTTTCGGGAAAGATTATCGAAAGGGTTGAAAAAGGCTACGGAAATAAACCCGTCTATAAACAAGGGTCCCTCCACTCCATTAGAGAGTATCGAAACGGCAAGTCCGAAGGAGGGGTGAAACTTTTTGATTCCTACGGCTACTTAAAGACTCTTTTTCATGTTAAAGACGGAGTGAAACATGGTGAGGAATGGGTCTATTATTCGTCTTTGGGAAATCAAGAACCGAAACCGAAGCTTTACATCGAGTGGTATGAAGATAAAATCCATGGAATCTGTCGCAGTTGGTATAGCAGCGGCATTTTAGAAAGTGAAAGGGAGATCATCGATAACCGGAAGGATGGAATGGCTTCGGCCTGGTATGAGGATGGGTCTTTAATGCTTATTGAAGAGTATGAAAAAGATCGGCTTAAAAAAGGGCGCTATATGAAAAAAGGAGAGTCTCACCCCATTTCATCAATAGAAAACGGAGAGGGTACCGCTACCCTTTTTGATAAGGACGGTTACTTTCTTAAGCGTGTTTTTTATCAAAAGGGATTGGCGGTCGATGAGCTCTAAAGTAACGATTAGCGAGACCTACATCGCGATTGAGAGCAAAGCTATCGATAGAAAGAGGGTCGGAAAGGATCGCTTGCGACAACAAAACGGCTCCTAAAAATTGTTTCGAGATCGAATCCCATTAGCTCGTTTGCCGGTCGGGAAGAAGAGATCGATTTTCGGTCGTTGCATCAAGAACTGGCCGAAGAAAAGCGTCTTCTTGTTCCTCGAATAGGCTCGAGCTTGGAGATTTTACCGTTTCAAGTCGAGCGGCTCGATCAACGGTTAGTCAGTCATGGATCATAAATGGAAGGTTTCGGAACCTAATCCCGAGTGATGTCAAGAAATCTCTCCGGCTACAATTGATCGTGCAATTGTTCCGGCTATCGCCTTTGACCGCGGTCACGCTCGTTTGGGAAATGGAAAAGGATTTTATGATCGGTTTTTATCAAAACTATCTTGCTTATCG
>JBCDES010000003.1:0-46068 GCA_039179295.1 Chlamydiota bacterium | reverse complement strand
GGCAGAGGATGCCGATGAAACAAGCCCTATTATCAAAATGCTTGCAAAGGATCCGACCGATTCCTACGAATCCGCTCTCAAAGATTTTTATAGAAAAATTCGACCCGGCGAACCGGCAACCCTGTCGAACGCCCGTTCGACGATTATGCGATTATTCTTCGATCCGAAGCGGTACAACTTAGGACGTGTGGGGCGCTATAAGTTAAATCGTAAGATTGGGCGAGAAACGAATGATGAGAGTCTTGAAGCGATCACACTGAAAAAAGAGGATATCGTCGATGCGCTCAAATATCTCATCAAGCTTAAACGGGGTAGTGAGGATGTTTATGTCGATGATATCGATCACCTGGGAAATCGTCGCGTTCGATCGGTTGGAGAACTGGTTCAGAACCAATGTCGTATCGGTCTTGCTCGCATGGAAAAAATCATCAAAGAGCGTATGAATCTCTTTGACTTCTCTTCGGATACGCTCACCCCCGGAAAACTCGTTTCGGCAAAAGGTCTTGCCGGCGTTCTTAAAGATTTCTTCGGTCGGTCCCAGCTCTCCCAGTTTATGGATCAGACAAACCCCATTGCCGAATTGACCCATAAAAGACGACTTTCTTCTCTGGGACCGGGCGGTTTGAATAGAGAGCGTGCCGGGTTTGAAGTCCGTGACGTCCATTCAAGTCACTACGGGAGAATCTGTCCTATCGAAACTCCGGAAGGACCGAACATCGGTTTGATCACCTCTCTCTCTTCCTTTGCAAAGATCAATGAATTCGGCTTCATTGAAACGCCTTATCGAATTGTTCGAGAGGGGGTCGTAACCGAAGAAATCGAGTATATGACGGCCGATCAAGAAGAAAAGAGCGTGATTGCACAGGCTTCGGCCGTTCTCGACGAACATCAGATGTTTGAAGAACCGATCGTTTGGGCACGCTTCCGCGGCGAGCCTTTGAAGATCGAGTCCGAAAAGGTGACCCACATGGATGTTTCCTCCAAGCAACTGGTCTCCGTCGTAACCGGGCTGATTCCGTTCCTCGAGCATGACGATGCGAACCGCGCCCTTATGGGGTCGAATATGCAACGTCAAGCGGTTCCCCTTCTTAAGACCGATGCCCCTCTTGTGGGAACCGATTTGGAAAAGCGTACGGCGCGCGACTCCGGAGCGGTGGTCATCGCCGAGGAAGATGGGGTTGTCGAGTATGTAGACGGCTATAAGATTATCATCGCCCCTAAATCGAACCGGATGAGTCAAAAGACCTACCTTCTTAAAAAGTTCATGCGATCAAATGCCGGGACATCGATCAATCAAACGCCTCTATGCAACGTCGGAGACGAAGTCATCGTAGGCGACGTTCTTGCCGACGGTCCCGCAACCGACAAAGGGGAAGTGGCTCTCGGAAAAAACGTCTTGGTCGCGTTCATGCCTTGGTGCGGCTACAACTATGAGGATGCGATCATCGTTTCGGAAAAATTGATCAAAGAGGATGCATACACATCGGTTTACCTCGAAGAGTTCGAACTGACTGCCCGTGACACAAAACTTGGAAAGGAAGAGATTACCCGCGATATTCCGAATGTTTCCGAGGAAGCTCTTGCCGATCTCGGCGAAGACGGGATCATCCGTATTGGAGCGGATGTTAAACCGGGTGATATCCTGGTTGGAAAAATTACCCCCAAGTCGGAAACCGAGCTGTCGCCGGAGGAAAGGCTTTTGAGAGCGATCTTCGGTGAAAAGGCTGCCGATGTAAAAGATGCCTCCCTGACGGTGCCGCCGGGTACCGAAGGGGTCGTTATGGATGTCAAGGTCTTTAGTCGTCGCGATCGCCTGTCTAAAACGGATGACGAACTCGTTGAAGAAGCAACGCATATCAAAGACGTGCAGCATGAGTTCAAAGAAAAAGAAACCGATATCGCGATGCAATTCCATGAAAAACTTGGAGCGCTTCTCTTAGGTAACGAAGCCCCCGATTCGATCATGCACCGTATCACCGGCGACGTTCTGATTAAAAAAGGGGATAAAGTTAATCAGGAAATGCTCGAACTACTTGAGTCGGAACGTCTCGATCACTTAATTCTCCCTCAAAACGATATTTACGATGCGCTTAGAAAAATTCTAAGAGAGCATGAAGTCGCTATCGAGCAGCTTCATATGGATCATAAATCGGAAATAGAGTACATGCGTAAAGGGGATACGGAACTGGATCCGGGTGTGATCCGTCAGGTGAAGGTTTACGTTGCGACCAAGCGTAAACTCCAAGTGGGCGATAAGATGGCCGGACGCCACGGTAATAAAGGTGTCGTTTCCAATATCGTTCCGGAAGCGGATATGCCTTATCTCCCCGACGGTCAAACAATTGAGATCATCCTAAACCCCCTTGGCGTTCCTTCGCGGATGAATATGGGGCAGCTCCTCGAAACCCATTTGGGTCTTGTAGCCAGAAAGTCGGGAATCTATGTCAAGAGCCCTGTTTTTGAAGGGTTTCCGGAAGACCGGATTTGGGAGATGATGAAACAGCACGGCTATTCCGAGACGGGAAAAAGTTATCTCTATGACGGACGGAGCGGAGAGCGATTCGATAATCCCGTTGTTGTGGGTTACATTTACATGCTGAAGCTCTCTCACCTCGTTGCGGATAAAATCCACGCTCGAGCGATCGGACCTTATTCACTCGTTACGCAACAACCTCTCGGCGGTAAAGCTCAGATGGGCGGGCAGCGATTCGGAGAGATGGAGGTATGGGGTTTGGAAGCATACGGCGCCGCTTACCTCCTTCAAGAAATATTGACCGTAAAGTCGGATGATGTTTCCGGTCGCACTCTTATCTATGAATCGATTGTGAAAGGAGACAATACTCTGAGAGCCGGTACCCCCGAGTCGTTTAATGTCCTCGTGAAAGAGATGCAAGGTTTATATCTTGACGTCCGCGCAGAAACCGTCACTGAAGAAACATAATTTAAAGGAGCTCCCCGGAGAAATTTCATGCAAGAAGTTGAATTTCATGATTCTCAATTTGATAAACTGACGATCAAGATCGCCTCTGACGATGTCGTACGTAACGAATGGTCGCGAGGGGAAATCAAAAAACCCGAGACGATCAATTATCGGACATTCAAACCGGAAAAAGGGGGACTTTTTTGTGAAAAGATCTTTGGTCCGACGCGCGACTGGGAATGTGCCTGTGGAAAATATAAAAAGATTAAACACAAAGGAATCATTTGTGATCGTTGCGGCGTAGAGGTAACCCTTTCGAAAGTCCGACGAGAGCGGATGGCTCATATCGAACTCGCGGTTTCCGTCGTCCACATTTGGTTTTTTAAAATTCAACCCTCTCGTATCGGAAATATCCTTGGGATGTCCGTTTCCGACCTGGAACGGGTGATTTATTATGAAGAATATGTTGTAATCGACCCCGGTAATACGACCCTTGAGAAAAAAGAGCTCCTCAATGATCACGAATTCCGTGAAGCGCAAGAGAAGTGGGGGGTTGATGCGTTTAAAGCAAACATGGGCGGAGATGCCATTCGGGAACTGCTTGAAAAAGAAGATTTGATTACGGTGATCGCCGAGCTCAAAGAAAAGCTCCGTAAGACACGTTCGATACAAGCTCGAATGAAACTTGCCAAACGATTAAAGATTATTGAGGCCTTTGCTTCATCGACAAATAATCCGGATTGGATGGTGATCTCATGTATTCCCGTAATCCCGCCGGATCTGCGTCCTTTAGTTCCGTTAGACGGAGGAAGGTTTGCAACCTCGGACTTAAACGATCTCTATAGGCGGGTGATTAACCGCAATAATCGTCTAAAATCGATCTTAAAGCTCAAGACTCCCGATGTGATCATCCGCAACGAAAAGCGGATGCTCCAAGAAGCGGTCGATGCCCTGTTCGACAACGGGCGTCACGGTCACCCGGTGATGGGCGCCGGAAACCGCCCGTTAAAAGCGCTATCCGAAATGCTTAAAGGAAAACAGGGACGTTTCCGTCAAAATCTTCTCGGTAAGAGGGTGGACTACTCGGGACGTTCGGTAATCATTGTCGGTCCCGAACTCAAATTCAATCAATGCGGTCTTCCCAAAAAGATGGCGCTTGAGTTATTCGAACCGTTCATTGTGAAAAGATTGAAAGGTCGAGGCTTGGTTTATACGATCCGCTCCGCTAAAAAAATGATTCAGCGGGGAGACCCGGAGGTTTGGGACATTCTTGAAGAGATCATTAAAGGGCACCCCGTTTTATTAAACCGTGCACCGACCCTTCATAGGTTAGGGATTCAAGCGTTCGAACCCGTCCTCATTGAAGGGAAAGCAATCCGCATTCATCCGCTGGTTTGTACGGCTTTCAACGCCGACTTTGACGGTGACCAAATGGCGGTTCACATCCCGCTTTCCGTCGAATCTCAACTGGAAGCAAAACTACTGATGATGGCCCCCGATAACATTTTCCTTCCGTCTTCCGGAAAACCGGCCGCCGTCCCTTCACAAGATATGATTCTCGGTCTTTACTACTTAATGCATGATCCGATTTATTTCCCCGAAGATCATGGAAAACGGACCAAAGTCTTTGCTTCGTCCGAGGAAGTTCTCTATGCTTTTTATAGCTCGGGAAGTTATAACTGGTTTGAAGGAAACGGAAAGGAAGACATCCGACTCGATGATTACGGTTTAGGCTTCCATATCCATGAGAAGATCAAGCTGCGCCTGGATTCGGGAGTCATCGAAACAACGCCCGGACGTGTGATTTTCAATACAATCGTCCCCAAGGAACTCGGATTCCAAAATTATGCCCTTCGCAAGAAGAAAATGTCGGAACTGGTCCTCAATACTTATAAAAAAGTGGGTCTCGAGGCATCGGTCAGATTTTTAGATTGTCTTAAGAATCTCGGTTTCTCTCATGCAACGAAAGCGGCCCTTTCGATGGGTGTGAAAGATATCGCCATTCCCGATGATAAGGAAAAGATCATTCAAGAGACGCAGAGGAAAGTCGCCGTCGTCATCAAGCAGTACGAAGAGGGTGTGATCACGGAAGGGGAGCGTCATTCGAAGATCATCAGTATCTGGACCGATGTTTCGGAAATTTTAGCCGATCAACTCTTCAAGATCATTTCAAAACCTGAGGGGACGATGCTCAATCCCCTTTATTTAATGATGGATTCCGGAGCAAGAAGTAATAAATCTCAGGTCAAACAGCTTGGAGCCCTCCGCGGGCTGATGGCAAAACCGTCGGGAGAGATTATCGAGTCTCCGATCACTGCAAACTTTCGAGAGGGTCTCAGTGTTCTCGAGTTCTTTATCTCTTCTCACGGTGCCCGGAAAGGTCTTGCCGATACGGCCCTTAAAACGGCCGATTCGGGTTACTTAACGCGTCGTTTAGTCGATGTTGCGCAAGATGTTCTTGCAACGGAACAGGACTGCGGAACTCTTAACGGCATCGAAGTCGCCGCGATTAAACAGGGGCAAGAAGAGCTTCTTCCCCTTAAGGATCGTCTTTACGGACGAACGGTCTGTGATGATGTCTATATGCCGGGGGATCGAACGAAAATCCTTGCCAAAGCCGGAGATATTTTGACCGATCTGCAAGCCGAAGCAATCGATGATGCCGGTATCGAGTCTATTAAAATCCGTTCGGCGCTGACATGTGAAGCGAAACGAGGGGTTTGTTCTCAATGTTACGGTGTCAACCTTGCAAACGGACGAAAAGTTGCCATGGGTGAAGCCGTGGGTATTATTGCAGCACAATCGATCGGCGAACCGGGAACGCAGCTGACGATGCGTACCTTTCATTTAGGAGGAATTGCATCGGCTCATGCAACACCGGATCTTATCGGTGAGCATCAAGGAATCTTGGTTTACGACGGTCTTCGTACCGTAAAAAATAGTGACGGGATGCATTTAGCTCTCAATAAAAATGGATTTCTCCATATCGTTCGTGATGAAGGACGTGTTTTCGAAGAGTATAAAAAGCTCTTGGGAACCAAATCGATCGAACCCCTTCAAACCTTTACCATCGAGCTGGGAACACAAATCGCCCTTGAAGACGGCGTCAAGGTAAACAAAGGAGATCGAATCGGATATTGGGAACAGCATAACATCCCCATTATCTGTGAAAAACCCGGTTTTGTGAAATATGAAGACCTCATCGAAGGGATTTCGACCACAAGAAATATCAATAAGCAGACGGGTCAGACGGAGCTTGTTGTCCGTCAGCATCGAGGAGAGCTTCATCCCCAAGTGGTTATCTATGCCGATAAGGATTTTGAAAAGCTTATCGGGACATACGCTATCCCGTCGGGTGCGATTATTTCCGTGGGTGAAGGAGATGAGGTGCATGCCGGCGATATCTTGGCGCGCCTTCCTCGGGGTGCGATTAAGACGAAGGATATCACCGGAGGTCTCCCTCGGGTTGCGGAGCTTGTAGAAGCTCGTCGCCCCCGCGATGCTGCTGAAATTGCAAAACTCGACGGTGTTGTCGATTTCAAGGGTGTTCAAAAGAGCAAGCGGATCGTTGTCGTTAAAGACGAAGATACCGGAATGGAAGAGGAACATCTTATCCCCCTTACAAAGCACCTAATCGTTCAACGCGGCGATACGGTGATAAAAGGTCAGCAGTTGACCGACGGTCTGGTTGTGCCGCAAGAAATTCTAGATGTTTGCGGTGTGCGTGAGCTTCAAAAGTATCTTGTGAACCAGGTCCAAGAGGTCTATCGCCTTCAAGGGGTAGACATTAACGACAAGCATATCGAGATTATTGTCCGCCAAATGCTTCAAAAAGTCTGTGTCACGGATCCCGGCGATACGATATTCCTTTATGGAGAAAATGTCGATAAAAAGACCTTCCATGAGCAAAACTCAAAAATCGTTGAGGAGGGTGGAAAACCGGCGCAAGCGGCTCCCGTTCTTCTCGGAATTACAAAAGCTTCGCTCGGAACGGAGTCTTTTGTTTCGGCAGCCTCATTCCAAGAGACGACACGCGTTCTTGCCGATGCCGCTTGTGAAGGAAAAACGGACTATCTTCTCGACTTTAAAGCCAATCTTATTATGGGTCATATCATTCCCGGAGGAACCGGCTTTCATGACTATGAGAAGCGTGTGAAGAAGTTTGTCGATACTGAAGAAGAGGATATCCTCGACTTTGCTTTCTCGAGTTACTGAGCCGTAAAAGAGAGCTCCTATTATGATGGGAGCTCTCTTTCCTTCCGTTCACGATTAGATTCAAAACTTAAGGCTTATAGCATCCGTTCGATCAGCTTTTCCAGCTTGACCGTATCTTTGGCAAAGTTTCGGATCCCTTCGGCAAGTTTTTCCGTAGCCATTGCTTCATCGTTGAGCAGCCGTCGGAACGTTTTCTCGTCTACCGAGACTTTTTCAAGATCGCTTTGACCGGCTTTTTCGGCGCAAAGTTTCTTCGGAACGGTCCCTTTTGTTTCGATGAGTTCCTGTAGAAGTTTCGGGGCTATCGTTAAAAGGTCGCAGCCGGCCAGTTCGAGAACTTGGTCGACATTGCGGAATGAAGCGCCCATTATTTGGGTTGTATACCCGAACTTTTTATAATAGTTAAAGATTTTAGTCACAGAGATCACGCCGGGGTCTTCGTTAGGAGGATACGAGTCTTTTCCCTCTACTTTTTTATACCAATCAAGAATGCGACCGACAAATGGAGAGATAAGGGTTGCTCCGGCTTCGGCGCAAGCAATGGCTTGAGTTAAACCGAACATCAAGGTCATATTGCAACGGATTCCCTTTCTTTCAAGTTGTGAAGCTGCTAGGATACCTTCCCAGGTTGAGGCCAATTTGATTAAAATCCGCTCTTTTTCAATTCCGGCCTGTCGATAAAGATCGATATATTGCCGAGCTTGTTCGATACTTCCTTCTACGTCGAAGGAAAGGCGTGCATCGACTTCCGTCGAGACTCTTCCGGGGATGTGCTTGAGAATTTCCGTTCCGAAGTTCACAAAAACTTTTGCCGTGATCGACTCGAGACGATTTTGCCCACCTTTTCTTTTTCCGTAAGAAACCGCTTCCTCGATCAGAGGCTCGTATTCTGCAATTTCGGCTGCTTGAAGAATAAGTGAAGGATTTGTGGTGGCATCGGTCGGACGATATTTTTTTATCTCATCGATTTTACCGGTATCGGCAACGATAATCGTCTGTTTTTTGAGCTCATCAAACCTGTTCATAAATCACCTCGTTTTTTTTTCCCGATTCTATACATATCGCAGCTCGAAAATCGGTTGTTGCCCGTATCGACGGGAGGTCTCGAGATCGTTGCTCGTCCCTCGCATTTTACCTCTCGGCAATGAACGCCCGTCGATGCATTTTGCAGGTCTCCCTAGGCAATTTCCAATTTTAAATCGATTTAGCTATACCACACTATTAAAATAGTTCCAAATCGATCGTTGATCGGGGCTGAATGATACTTGCTTTCCGGAGAAAGGCATCATAGTGGCGCTTAAAATTTGAGGCATTGAGGGTTGCTGAAAAATGTCCCGAAGAGAGTGTCACCGAAGCTTTCAGTTCAAGATTTTGAAGGAGGTATTCGAGGCAATTATCGGTAAGGCGGGCTCTTTGTCTTCCCTCAAGTAAAGGGATGATAAAAGTTTTCTTTAAACAATCGGTACCGATGGTCAGTGTTGCACTTCCCCCATCGTCCTCGCTGCTCGGAAGTTGAAACCGATGAACATTGACATGAGCGACGATTTCTTTTCCCAATCGGGTTATTTCAAGTTCGATTCCGGTTAGCTCATCGGAAGAGGGGTAGGTGAGTTTGGCCATCTCATAACGATCGTTTCCACTTCGAATCGAGGTGTGTTGCCACGGATCTCGGTGACAGCCGATAACAAATAGCAGTAACGGAAGATAAAGGATTTTAATGGTTTTTATTTCGTTTCGGGGCTTTTATGATCGTGCTTTCAAGTATCTTTTCCGGAGATGAAAAGACCGAGCGTTATAGCGACCAAAGTTCCGATCACGGCCGTCGTCGCTTTCCATGTGTTGGAAGGCGTTTCCTCTTCTCTTTCACGGATGGGAGGGTTCGAGGTAGCATAGACGGGGGAGGGAGTATCGGGGAGGGGCTCGGTATCGGGATTTTCCATCGGCGGCGCCTCGTTGGCATACAGGGTGAAAGCCAATAGGGTGAGGATAGAGATCGATTTTTTCATAGGTTATTCTCCGTATAATAACGTTTCCTTCATATGTTTGATCGCAAGGAATTGCCAACAACTTCCTTGAGATTTTAGCTCATTTCCGATATAGCTGACAAGGGGTTTCCATTGATTGTCTTGAAAAAAAGAACTTTTAAACAGTGTTTCGTTATCAGCTGTCGAGGTCTTTCGATACTTTTTCCAACAGTGGGTGATATCGGCGATTTTTTCTTCAAGGGGGGGGTGATGACATGAAGCGACGATCGAAGGGTAGATAACGAGCGATTCAAAGGAGCTTAGAATCGATGCTTGGGTTGATAGGAAATCATCTTTAAGTACCGCGGCTGACTGGATAACGGCATATCCGTCATGAACGATGATCGCTTGAAGGAGTCTGATCTCTCCATAACGGTTTTTCATATCGACTTGGATAAGAGTGCCGCAGCCGCTTCGGGTTCGAATAGTTCCTAACTCTTGCAATCGATTCGATCGGTTGGTTTCATAGTTTTTTCGAACCGCTTTAATATATGTTTTAAGGGCGACTTTTCCAACCTTTTCCAGACTTAGACTGATCGAGGGGGAAAAGTTTTTCTTTTTTGATTCGATCAAACCGATTTTCATCCCGTCTCGGTATTGAGAAGGATCGGCTATGAGCCATCCCTTCGGAGGGTCGAGGGTGATGAAAAAAGGTTCGGTTGCCGGTAAGAAAAGGGGGAGAAAGAGTAGGAGATAAAGGAGCCGTTTCATGATGAGGCGTTGGAAGAGCTACCGCTATGACTTGCTACGCTCTGGTGGATCACGGCCGCTACGACGGCAATGGCAACGGCGAGACCCAGCCCCCAACCTACCATTGACAGACCGATCGTAGTGTTTGCCGCTGAGGATGATTGATACCCCAAGGGGGCTTTGGCGTAGGACTCGTGACCTTCGTTCGCCTCATATTCATAATCCGAGAAGGTTTCGTCATCGGCAGCATGAGCGGCGGTGTTTGAAAGCGTAATGCAAAGGGCGATAGCGACCGAAAGAATTTTCCTCATATAACATTCACCACATTCCTTATACTAAAAGGAATCGACACTACCGAAAATTTTCTTTATCGCCAACAGTTTTTTATATTTTTTGTCGATCCGTTATCCTTGTCGAAGCGCCGGCGCCGAGAGGGAAAGATTGAAGTCATAACGGGATTTTCCGGTCTCGATCCGTAGTATCCGATCCTTGATCTCGAGACTTTCGAAAAGGTTGAAAGTTATTGTTTCTTTCTCTACACTGCCCCCAATACCACTTATGAGGCAGTAGATGAAATCTATAGATACCGGAAAAGAAAAGGTGAAAAAGATCTGTGAGGTTCTCCGAAAAGAGACTCTCGACCCTGCTAAGAAGGAGGGAGATCGAATCATAGCCAAAGCACGTGCCGATGCTGAAAAAATCATAGAGGATGCAAAAAATGAAGCGTCGAGAATCGGTGAAGAATCCAAAAGGAGAATCGAGGAACAGCGAAATCTCTGTCAAGCTTCGATGAATCTCGCGGCTAAACAAAGTATCGATACCCTCAAGCAAGAGATCGAGAAAAACCTTTTTAATCCCGAACTCAATCGTTTAGTCGCCGATACGGTCAAAGAGCCTAAAGCGGTTGCCGAGCTGATTCAAGCAATGATTGCCGGGATTAAAAAAGAAGGGATCGAAGGGGATTTGAAGGCGATTATTTCGGGTTCCGTTGACGTCGATGCGGTCAATAGAGAGTTAGCAAAAGGGGGGATTGAAAAGCTGAAATCCGAAAGTATCGAAGTCGGCGCAATCGAGGGTGGAGCTCAGGTAAAGATTATCGATAAAAACCTGACGATCGATATGTCCGACGAAGCCCTTAAAGAGCTCATCGCCGGTTTTGTAAGAGATGACTTCCGATCGATGATTTTTGCGACGACGGCATGAGCGGATACTTTTTTTTGGGGAGTAGCCTACCGTCTATAAGTGTCGGAAGCGAGCCCGGCATATCGTTCGATGATTTGATGGTCCTTTATAAAGAAAACCTCGGCTCTTCCGATCTCGGTAAAGTGAAGGTTATCCGAGGCTACGTAGACTTAAAAAATATTCGGAACTTGATAAGGAAAGAAAAAATCGATCATCGAGGGAACCTCGATGAACAACGGCTCGACGAGGCGATGATCAATCGAGAAGGTCTTCCGAGTTACGTATTCGACTTCTTAGAGGAATATCGAGAGGCTTCGGAGCAACTCCGGAATTACTCGAAAATTTTCATCTCATTCTTTAGAGAAGCGGATAACGAGTACCGGGGATTTTTAAGGGAGTATTTCCGGTTTGAAAGAGGTTGGAGGGTTCTCCTCGCAGGATACCGCGCCAAACGACTCGGAGTCGATCCGGCAATAGCTCTTCGGCACGAAGATTTGCACGATCCTTTGGTTGCTCAAGTCTTAGCCCAAAAAGATGCCCCTTCCTTTGAGTTTCCGGTTGAAGATGTAGAGCTCGGAGAAAAATTGAAAGGGGCGGAACGGGAGCCGGATAAGCACTACCGATTAATGGCCGATTTCCGCTTTCGTCGGATTGAAGATATCGTGCAAGATTATCCCTTCTCTATCGATTATTTGCTGGGGTATTCGGTTCGACTGATGATTGTAGAAGATCTGTTCGCTCTCGATGAAAAGAGGGGAAATGAGAATTTAAACGAAATGGTGAAGGGTAACTTAATATGAGTAGCAAACAAAATCCGGTCGCAACGGGTGAGGTCGTTAAAGCCTTCGGGAACCTGTTGCATGTCCGCTTTAAGGGAGATGTCCGTCAAGGAGAAATCGCAATGGTCGAGATCGGCGATCTTTCTTTAAAGGGAGAGGTGATCGAAATTGCAGGTGATATAGCAAAATTGCAAATCTTTGAAGATATCGTCGGAGTCGAGCTATATACCGCCGTCAAATTTACCTCTCATCTTCTTGAAGCGGAACTCGGTCCGGGATTGATCGGCGCGATTTTCGACGGTCTACAAAATCCTCTGGAGAGGGTTGCGGATGCTTCCGGGCTGTTTCTGCAACGGGGTGTTCATATCCCGTCGCTCGATCGACAAAAACATTGGGATTACCATGTAGCTGCAAAGATCGGCGATGTTTTGGAACGGGGAGATACCCTCGGAATAACGATGGAGGGGAGATTCCACCATAAGGTGATGCTTCCTTTTTCCATGACCGGTAAATACACCCTTTCGTGGGTTATCAAAGACGGGTCCTATACGGTCGATGAAGTCATTGCAAAAGTACGGGATGAAAAGGGGAACGAATATCCCCTAACGATGACTCAAAAATGGCCGGTAAAGATTCCTTTGATCCACGGAAGCAAGATTAAAGCGACGAAGATGATGGATACGGGAGAACGTGTAATCGATACGCAGTTTCCGATTCTTAAGGGAGGGACTTTCTGTACGCCGGGTCCTTTCGGGGCCGGAAAAACCGTTTTACAACATCACCTATCCAAGTATTCCTCCGTCGATATCGTCATTATCACCGCCTGTGGAGAAAGGGCCGGTGAGGTGGTTGAGGTTTTAAAGACCTTCCCGCACTTAACCGATCCTCATACGAATGAGTCGTTGATGAGTCGGACCGTTATCGTCTGTAATACCTCTTCGATGCCTGTAGCGGCGCGGGAAGCGTCCGTTTATATGGGAGCGACGGTCGCCGAGTATTACCGTCAAATGGGTCTTGACGTTCTCCTTCTTGCCGACTCGACTTCCAGATGGGCGCAAGCTATGCGGGAAATGTCGGGGCGGTTGGAAGAAATTCCCGGTGAAGAAGCATTCCCGGCCTATCTTGGTTCGCGGATAGCATCTTTTTACGAGCGCTCCGGGGTTATCGCTTTAAAAGAAGGGGAATCCGGGTCATTGACCATTGCAGGGACGATTTCTCCTGCAGGGGGAAACTTCGAAGAACCGGTAACTCAAGCAACCCTTGCCGTTGTCGGAGCCTTTTTAGGTCTTTCCAGAGCGCGCTCCGATGCACGCCGCTATCCCGCGATCGATCCTCTCATTTCTTGGTCGAAGTATATCGAAGCCGTTAGTCTCGACCTCGAGACGAAAATAGAAGATTGGGACAAGAAAAATGGAAAAGCATTCGACTACCTCAAAGAGGGAGACGAAATCGGGAAGAGGATGGAAGTTGTCGGTGAAGAGGGGATTACGGTAGAGGACCTCGTGATCTATCTTAAAGGAGAGCTTTATGATTTTTCCTACCTGCAACAAAATGCTTTTGATAAAGAGGATGCCTACTGTCCTTTAACGCGCCAAATCGTTTTATTCGAGTTGATTCAGAAAATTTTCGATGCTTCTTTTGCCTTTAACGGTCATGATGAAGCGCGAAATTTCTTCCTAAATCTTCAAAGCGCAATTAAAAACATGAATTTTATGCCCTTTGAATCGGATGGATATCGCAAAGCTTACCAAGCGATCGAACACCGGATTGAAAATACCGCGGCGCACAAACCTTAAGGATGGAAGATGAATAAGATTTATGATAGGATTATCGATATTCGCGGCAACCTGATCACCGTCATTGCCAAAGGGGTGAAGCTGGGTGAATTGGGAAAAATTTATCGAAAATCGGGACACACCACCCTTGCCTCCGTCTTAAGTATCGATGGGGAGAAGGTAACGCTCCAAACATTTGAAAATCCCCAGGGGATTTCTACCGGCGATAAGGTCGGTTTTTTGGGACGCCAAATGCAAACCGTGGCAAACGAATCGCTTTTCGGAAGACGTCTGAACGGAAGCGGCGAACCGATTGACGACGGTCCGGAGGTGATGGGTGAACCCGTCGATATCGGTCGACTCTCTTTTAACCCCGTTAAAAGGATCATTCCCCATCAAATGGTGCACACCAATATCCCGATGATCGATGTTTTTAACTGTCTTGTGAAATCACAGAAAATCCCGATTTTCTCGATTGCGGGCGAACCTTACAATCAACTTCTGATGCGGATTGCCAATCAAACCGATGCGGATATCGTGATTATCGGAGGGATGGGACTCCGCTATGATGACTATCAAGCCTTTGTCGATAACGCCGCCAGGTCGGGGTCGATGGAAAAAACGATCATGTTCGTTCACAAAGCAACCGATCCTGCCGTGGAATGTCTCCTTATTCCCGACGTAGCGCTTGCTTGTGCCGAACAATTTGCGGTTAGGGATAAAGATGTTCTCGTCCTTTTAACGGACATGACGGCTTTTGCAGATAGCATTAAAGAGATCATGATCACCATGGACCAAGTTCCCTCGAATCGGGGTTATCCGGGCTCTCTTTATTCCGATCTGGCTTCGAGATATGAAAAGGCGGTCGATATCGACGGTAGCGGTTCGATTACTCTCATCTCCGTAACGACGATGCCCGGAGGAGACGTCACCCACCCGATCCCCGATAATACGGGCTATATCACCGAAGGGCAGTTTTATCTTCATGGAGGTCGGATCGATCCTTTCGGCTCCCTTTCACGCTTGAAGCAGCAAGTGATCGGTAATGTGACACGTGAAGATCACGGCGATATCGCCAATGCTCAAATTCGTCTCTACGCCGAATCCAAAAAAGCTAGAGAAAGACAAAGTATGGGATTTCGCCTATCACGCTGGGATCGAAAACTTCTCGACTATTCATCTCTTTTCGAGAAGCGGATGATGAATCTGGAGGTGAATATTCCGATTATGGCGGCATTGAATCTGGGATGGAAAACCTTAGCGGAATGTTTCGATCCTCACGAAGTGGGAGTGAAGCAAGACCTCCTCGATAAGTATTGGCCCGAGTAGGATTTGAACGATGCAGATTAAACTGACTAAAACGGAGCTGCGAGACCAGCAGTATAGGTTGAAGCAGCTCCAAAAATACCTTCCGACACTCCGGCTTAAAAAAGCAATGCTTCAAACGGAGGTGAATCATGCGACCTATGAGATTGAGGGGTTGACTCGAAGCTACCGTGAAAAAATGAAAGCTTGCACAAGCTTCCAGTCTCTTTTAACCGATCCGGAAGGGGGAGCGGTCGCATCGGCAACGGCGGTTGAAGAGGTGGAGAAAAGGGTTGAAAACATTGCCGGAGCCGAGATCCCTTTTTTTGAAAAAGTCATTTTTCGTTCGTCGGAGTATTCTCTATTCGAGACGCCTCTTTGGGTCGATTCTGCCGTTGCAAGGATTCAAGATCTCGTCATAGCGAAAAAAAAGATCGAAGTTGCGCAAGAAAAAAAAGCGATTCTTGAAAAGGAGCTTCGGGAAGTCTCGATTCGGGTCAATCTCTTTGAGAAGATTTTGATCCCTCGAACAGAGCGACATATAAAGAAGATCAAAGTTTTTTTAGGAGACCAGGAGTTGGCATCGGTAGCTCAAGCAAAGGTTGCAAAAAGTAAGATTGAAAAGGGAAAAATAGAGGAGAACGTAGCGTGACAATCATCCGCGTCAAAAAGTACCTCTTCATCGGCGTTCGAGAGGATATCGATACTTTTTTTAAACGTGCTCAAGAAAAGGGATTTATCGAATTCATCGCTTCAAAAGGGGATAGAGCTTCGGACTATCCCGAAAATGTCGATAGAATGATCAAGGCTTTAAAGATTCTTCGAAAGCAGCCCGCGATAAAGAAAGCCGAACTTACAAAGGATCTCGATGCCGAAAAGTTGAGTTCCGCCGTCGTCGAAAATGCAATTTTACTCGACGGACTTCAAGAACGGCAACGTCTTTTGGAAGCCGAGATCGTTCGTATCGAACCGCTCGGGGATTTCGATTTAAAAGAGATCCGAAGAATTGAGCGGGAAACCGCGAGACGGATTCAATTTTTCTGTGTCAGGAAAGGAAAACTCAAAACGATCGAGCTTGATGAAGCTTTAATCCCCGTAGCCTCCGATTATGACATCGATTACTTTATGACTATTTCTCATCAAGTCGAAAGCTTCGCGGGAATGGTCGAAATGGACTTCGAGAAGTCGCTTGAAGAGCTTCGAAAAGAGCTCGTCGGTGTTAGAGAAACGATACTGAAGTGTCAATCGGAGCTTAAGGAAAATGCCGCTTATATCGATTTTTTGAAGGAGCATCTGGTGCGCGCTCTCAATCGCTGCCACTTAGCCAGGACTTCCGGTGAAATTTCTCGCCATATGGACGGCGCCCTTTTTGCCGTTGAAGGATGGATTCCCGAAAACCGTTTATATGGGCTTTTCCCCCTTTTAGAGGGTTTGGGAATCCATGCGGAGGAAATCGCAACGGAGGAGGGGAAGCGGGTTCCCACCTATATGGAGAACAAAAGTTTTGCAAAGGTGGGAGAAGATCTGGTTCATATTTACGATACCCCTGCAACGACCGACAAAGACCCTTCCGGCTGGGTTTTCTGGGCTTTTGCCATCTTCTTTGCGATGATCATTTCGGATGCCGGATACGGCTTAATCTTTTTAGCCCTCGCTCTATTCGTTAGAAAGAAATTTAAAGACGTTCAAGCAAGCGGTAAACGTTTTTTACGCCTATTTACGGTCATTTCATCTTTTTGTATAGGATGGGGGGTTTTATCCGGTGCCTATTTCGGATTGGAGATTTCTCCGGAAAGTCCGATAAATAAGGTCAATATCATCCATATTTTAGCTGTGAAAAAAGCCGACTATCATCTTAAGGGTAAGGATGAAACCTATCGACAAATCGTCAAGGATTTTCCCCAAGTTTCAAATGTTAAAACCGGAGCGGAGCTCCTCTTTAAAGCAAAGGTTGAAAAAAACGGCTTGACGAAATATAAAGTCTCGGACGACTTCCGCGATTCGATTTTTATGGAAATCGCCCTTATTGTCGGTGTGATCCATATCGGTCTCGCTCTTTTAAGGAAACTTCCGGTTCATTTTGCAGGAATCGGTTGGGTTTTTGCTATGATCGGGTCCTATCTGTTTTTTCCGAAAGTGTTAAATGCAACTTCGGTCGTTCACTTTGTTTTTTCGATTCCTAAACCGGAGAGCTATATCGTAGGGCAGCAACTTTTCTGGGGAGGGATAGGTCTTGCTTTAGCGGTCGCCCTGATTCAGCATAAATGGGGAGGATTTATCGAACTGACAAAGGTGATCGAACTTTTTGCCGATGTCCTTTCCTATCTCCGTCTTTATGCTTTGGGGCTTGCCGCAATGATCCTGGCAGAGACTTTTAATGAGATGGGAATGAAGCTGGGCTTTGCCGCAGGATTTTTTGTTATCCTTATCGGACATGCAATCAATATTATCGTAGGGATTATGGGAGGAACGATTCACGGTCTCCGTCTCAATTTTATCGAATGGTATCACCACTCCTTCGAAGGAGGGGGAAAACTTTTCAAACCACTTAAATTAATGAAATCTAAAGGAGAATAGAATGATGAGTTTTGCAATGATTGGACCGGCGGTCGTTTTGGCTCTTGCTTGTTTGGGGAGTGCGATCGGGTGCGGAATTGCGGGCATGGCGTCCCACGGAGTGATGGCTCGCATCGATGAAAACCATGGAAAATTTATCGGAATGTCGGCACTTCCCTCATCTCAAGCGATTTATGGATTCGTCTTAATGCTTTTGATGAAAAATGCGATTGTAGCGAACACCCTAACCGCTTGGAACGGAATCGGTATTGGGGTATTTATCGGCTTAGCGGTGATGGTTTCGGCGATTTACCAGGGGATGTGCGCCGCGACCGGAATTCAAGCTTCCGCCAAGCAGCCTGCCGTTTATGGTAAATGTTTAGCCGCACTGGGTATTGTCGAATCTTTCTCCCTTTTCGCATTCGTATTTGCCTTATTACTGATCTAGCCGTATAAGGGGGAGTATGAGAAAAGAAGAAGATTCGTTAGGAATCGTAGAAGTTCCAGAAGATAAATATTGGGGCGCTCAAACGGAGCGCTCTCGCATCAACTTTCCTATCGGTAGGGAAAAAATCCCTATAGAGGTGATCCGTGGTCAAGCGATTGTAAAAAAGGCTTCGGCTATCGTGAACGGTAAAATGGGGCTCCTCTCCGATGAAAAATCCAAGATGATCCAAGAAGCCGTCGATGCGATCCTGGCAGGTGAGCTGGATGACCATTTTCCGTTGGTTGTTTGGCAAACGGGCTCGGGAACTCAAACCAACATGAATGTCAATGAAGTGATCAGCAATTATGCGATCAAAAAAGCGGGAGGGGAGATGGGATCGAAAAAACCGATCCACCCTAACGACGATGTCAATAAATCTCAATCTTCTAACGATACGTTCCCGACAGCGGCCCATATTGCTGCAGTTTTGAAAGTGAAAGAGGATCTTCTTCCAAGCCTCTTGATTTTTCTCAACGGTCTGAAAGCAAAAGCGACGACCTTTAAGGACATTGTAAAGATCGGTCGAACACATCTCATGGATGCCGTTCCTCTCACTCTAGGTCAGGAGTTTTCCGGCTATGCTTCTATGATCGAGTACGGAATCAAGGCTATTGAAAACGCTCTTCCCCATCTTTCCGAACTGGCCCTCGGGGGAACGGCGGTCGGTACCGGTCTCAATGCTCCGACAGGTTTCGCCGAGAGAGTGGCCGATGTTATCTCCTCTCTTACCGATCAAACCTTTAAAACGGCTCCGAATAAGTTTGAAGCGATTGGAGCCGATGACGGGATGGTTGAAATGTCGGGAGCTCTTAGACAAGTTGCGGCTTCTTTGCTAAAAATCACGAATGATATCCGTTGGATGGCTTCCGGACCTCGCTCCGGAATCGGAGAACTTCTGATTCCGGCTAACGAGCCCGGTTCTTCCATTATGCCCGGAAAAGTGAACCCCACTCAATGTGAGTCTCTATCTCAGATTTGTATCCAAGTGATGGGGAATGATATGGCGATCGGTACGGCCGGGTCTCAAGGCAACTTCGAACTCAATGTTTATCGTCCTGTGATGATTTACAACCTTCTTCAATCGATGCAACTTCTTGGGGACGGAGCAAAAAACTTCCATGATCGGTGCCTCAAAGGGATTGAGGCGAATCTCGACCGAATCGATCTCCATCTCAAGCGCTCTCTGATGTTGGTAACGGCTCTAAATCCGGTCATCGGTTATGATAAAGCCGCAGAAATTGCAAAAAAAGCTCATCTGGAAAATAAAACGTTGAGGGATGCAACCCTTGAGCTAGGTTATCTATCGGCCCAAGAGTTCGATAAAGTGGTCAGCCCGGTCAAAATGACGGGTGACAATCGATAAAAAATTGCAACTCGGTCTCTTATCTCTATCCGTCTCTTCTTAACGGAAGAAAGGACTCCGTTCGGTGTTGTCAAGCGAGCCTGCTTCGAAGTCAATGTATCGAGAGTTGATGGTGAGAAGAGAGATGTTTCGCATTGCCTTGCCGTTTCGAAAAGGGGGGCGAATCTTATAGCCACTTCTTTCGTTGAAAGATCAACAGGGAAACGATCGATAGGACGAAGATGATGATCAGGATAATCGAAAACGCATTCTTGAGACCCGCAATCGGAAGCCCGACGTTCATTCCGTAAAGAGAGGCGATCATCGTCGGAATACTGAGGATGATCGTTAGAGCCGTTAACAGCTTAATCGTCTTATTCAATTGATTGGTAAAAATAATCTGGTAGGAATCGCGTAGGCTTCGAATACTTCTAAGGTTGATCGAGCAGAGATCTTCCGACTGTATGCTGGCATTTAAAAGGTCCTCTAGGAGGTCTTGATCTTTCTCATAAAGAAGGGTATAGCGACCGGAAGTAATCGATTCCAAGACATTTCGGATGGGAACGAGAGAGGAGAGGTACTGATTCAATATTTCTTCGTTTGCGGTTAGGTTGGTGATATCTTTGCTATCGACATAAGACATCTTCTTTTCTTGTTTGAGGACTGTCGTCCGGATCTTTTTGATCTGAAGGGTGTATTCCTGGGTGATTTTGAGGAGGATATAGATAAGAAATTTTGACTTTTGCCAAGGACAGAGTTTGGGTTTTTGCGAGATGAAGTTTTGGACGATTTGGCTTTTTTGAGGGCAAATCGTGATAAAGTAATCTTTGGTGAGAATGATGGTGAAGGTGGTTGTATAAAGACCTACCTCGGGACCGATGGGGTGACGGGTAAAGATAAGGACCGTTTCATCCACTTTTTCAATGCGGGGGATTTCATACCGATCCAAGGCATCGTACATATCGGTGTACTCGAGGTCGATCAGTTTACTGACCCGATTGATATCATTGGTGGTTGCATCTTCGACATGAATCCAGCATCCCTCTTTAGGTTCAGAGATTTCGATAAATTCTTCGTCATGCTCACCCTTGTCGTAGATGGTGATCATAGTGCCCCATTTACTCGACGGATTAAGAGGTTGACACTTGCCCCTCCTTAAAGGAGGGGATCCCTTAACCGAAAATAGTTAAGGGATTTACTTTCTTATAATTTCGAGCGTTTCGTTCATCGGACTTAATCGTCTTATGTTGCTTCAATCCGATCGTCGTTAATTTTTCTTTTCGTCCGGTGTCATGACCCGATTCTATTCAGTCGTTGAATTAGTTTCAACAGGATACCATTTCTAAGACTTTTAAGATATTTTTTTGATCAGATCGTCTAATTTTTTAAGATATTTTTTGAGATCGGCTATATCTTTAACGACGATTCCGATTTTTCTGAGAAGAACTTGTTGTTTATTAAATGTCGTTATGGGGGATATGGGACTTCCGGCATAGATTCCCGATTCCGTGATCGACTTGCTGATACCGCCGCGCGTTGCAACTTTGACATTATCGGTAACCGAAATATGACCCACAACTCCTGCTTGCCCTCCCAGGAAGACGTTGTTTCCAAGTTTTGAAGAGCCGGCGATTCCCGTTTGGGATACGATGATGTTATTTTCTCCGAGCTCTACATTATGACCGATCTGGACGAGATTATCGAGCTTCGTCCCTTTTCCGATGACGGTTCTCTTAAAACGGGCTCGGTCGATCGTCGTATTCGCACCGATTTCAACGTCATTTTCTAACACGACATTTCCGAATTGTTCCAGCTTGATATGTCGCCCGGTATTAGGATCGGTCGTATATCCGTAGCCGCATGATCCGATCACCGCTCCTGGCTGAAGAATAACGCGGTTTCCTAAAATGCACCGTTCTCTGACCGTACTATTGGAATAAAGAGTACAGTTTTCTCCGATTTTTACTCCGACACCGATACAAACATTGGGGTAAATCCTTGATCCTTTACCTATTTCCGTATAAGCATCGATCACCGCATGGGGACCGATGGTTACTTCTTGTCCTATCTTTGCAGATTCATGCACAACGGCTGTCGGATGAATTCCCTTGAAGCCGGATGTTTTATGTGTTGAAGAGATGATCTTTTCCGCAATCAGTTGAAAAGTCCATGAAGGGTTATCCGAAATTAAAAAATTTTTTCCCTCGATGAGATCGGTTTTACGATCGATGCAGATGACCCCTGCTTTTGATCGCTTCATCGCCTCGTTGTATTTAGGATTTGCTAAAAAAGAGGCATCTTTTTCAGATGCCGATTCCAGGTTATCGACGCTCGATATTTTTAGATCGGGATCGCCGATAAGCTCCGTTTCGGTAAGCTCCGAGAGCTCGCCTACAGAAAACGTGTTAGTCATGGAAAATCGTCCTATTTTTTCGCTTGATCCAAAGCCGGATCAACGGTTTTCGATTCCTCTTGACTATAGCTTTTATCCATTTCCTCAATGACGGAGGCTGTGATGTCAAACGATGGGTTGTAAAAAAAGCAAGCCTCTTCTCTAACGATCATGGGGATTTTTTTCTTTTTAGCAATTGTTTCCGAAGCTTTTGAAATATGATTGTTTACGGTTTGCACCAGTTTCATATTTGCTTGTTGCATGACCTGCATGTATTGATTTTGGTACCGATTGAGCTCTTCATTGAGAGATTGAAAGCGTCCCTTCATCTCTTGCTCGGCTTCGGGAGAAAGACTGTCGATAAACTCGGGATCTTGGAATTTAGTCGCGATATCATTGAGTTGTTTTTCAATATCGGTTATCAGTGCCGTCATCTGCTCGCGAAGCTTTTCAAACGACTCTTGCTCTTGTTTTCCATATTTCGAGTCGGTGACACAGCTTCCATACTTGACAATTCCGTAAGGAATTTCGTCGGTAAAAGCTTTCCAACAAAGTAGGCAGAAAAAGGTAGCGAGTAAAATAAAGGTCGGGCATTTTTTCACGAGCGGTCTCCTTGAAATATTTTTTAAGCTGCGTTCGATTGTAACAAACTTAGGAATTAATAGGACTAAAATTGTCCTCCCATCGAGACGAAAAACGTTTTTCTATCTTTATTTTTATTATATTTTTTGACGCTATAGCCGTCTTTTATTTCATACCCCGTCATACGTCTCTTCGGGTTGATCGGGAAGCCCCATCCGATATTGATCGGGAGACGATTTCCGAGTTCAATCCGCGTTCCGAAGCCGTAACTCATTCGAAGGTCGGGCATGTCAAACCGTTTCATTGAAATCGAACCGCCGTCAATAAAAGTAAACAGGTCTAACATCCTAAAAACGGCTTGATTGTATTCGATGGAAAAGAGCGTAGACGATACCCCGCCCTTAGGATCGTCTTTTTCAGAGCCTTGTTCGTCGTTATAGTGAGGACCTAGAATATAAGGCTTATAACCCCTAACGCTCGTTTCGCCCCCTAAGAAGAAGCGTTCGTTAAGTGGAAGAAGATCCGGTTTTCCGGTCCGAAACGGGCAAGCAAAACGGAATTCCCATTTGAGCTTTAAAGTTCCCTTACGCCAAACGGGGTAATAGTAGTTATTGAGATAAGCCACTTTAAAGAAGGGGAACATTTGATGATTTTTTTCGTGGCGACGGACCCCGGCAAGCTCTAATTCGACGGAAGAGCGAAATCCTCTATGAGGCTTGTAGGCATTATCGATTGAATCGAAAGAAAGTGAGCTACTAAGACCCGTTACCCAACCGCTATTTCGATTTTCTCTTGTCGCTTCTTTGCTTTCTATACCGTGGATACGGATATCGGAATTTCTTACGACGAATTTCCAGCCGTAGGTCCAGTAAGAGGTCAGGGGATAACTTCCGAATAGAGAACTTCCGAAAGAATTTACCGAGTAGTCATCGGATTGAATCCTTGTTTTTGAATAGTTGAAGTCGACTCCGAAGCGCCACAGGGAATCCCTGAAATAAGGGTTCATCCAAGCGACCGTATAGCTTTGTTGCTTTTTACCGATTTGGAGCCGCGTATGGGCATATTCTCCGGCGCCGCGTAGATTCGAAAGCCCTTTCCAAAAGTTTCTAAGACCTCGATGATCGAAGTTGTTTTCTGCCAAGTCGAACCCTCCGAAGAGATTTTCAATGGTACTGAAACCGAAGAAAAGACTGAGATTGCCGGTGGGTTTTTCTTCAATTTCAATGATTACGTCGCGGTAGTTTTCACCCAGTTGTCGGTCTTCGGGCGTTTTAACGGGATAAACGTTCACCGATTTAAAATAGCCCATCGCTTCGAGGCGCATTCGGGTGACTTTCAGCTTTCTGGAATCGAATACCTCGCCCGGAATGAGAAGGGATTCTCTAAGGATCACATTTTTATTGGTCGATACATTTCCGAGAATGTGGATCAGACCGATTTTAAACCGCTCCCCTTCGGTAATTCTGATATCGACGTTGTAAACGGGGGCGGTTTGCGATAGTTGAAGAGAGTAGTGAATATCGGTTTCGATGTACCCGTATTTTCCATAGAGATCTTTAAGATTATCGATACTGTCTCGCAGTTTTTCAGGTGAGAAGGTAGAACCGTCTTCGATCATCACCGCCCGTTCGGTTTGCTCTTTCGTTAAGAGCTTGTTTCCGGAGATGTCGATTGCTCCGTACTTGTAGGTTTCACCTTTGCGAGCACCGATATAGATCTCAAGGGATCCTTTTTGACTCTCCTTGACTTGGATATTGACTTCGGCGTCGGCATAGCCTTCGTTTTGAAGATAATTGACGATCACGAGTTTGTCATGTTCCAGTGCTTCTTCGTGGTGGTTTCCGGTACCGGTGAGCCAACTGGTAAAAAAGTTATACTTTTTTGTAGTCATCAGATCCAGGATGACCGACTCTTCCTTTTTACTGAATCCGTTGAAACAAATCTTTTTGATGTGTCCGGAATTCCCCTCGCGGATATTGATTTCGATATCGACTTCGTTCGTATTGGTGTAGGGGATGAGCTTATACTCGAGTTGTGAGTCGAAATAGCCCTTTTTCATGTAGTACTCTTTTACTTTCGTGAAAGCGCGGTTGAACTCTTCTCGATTGAAGACCGTATGGGCTCTAATCCCGAGTTCTCGTTGAAGCGTAGCCGTTTTGACCTTATCGTTTCCAATCCATCTGACGGTGCGAATCATCGGCTTTTGCCGGACCTTGATCGTAATGTAGACCTCTCCTTGACTTGTTTCGATATGGGGAACGGCGCGGTCGTACCGATCCGAGAGGGCTTTCAAATCTTGGTCGAACGTTGATTGAGAGAAGGGATCTCCTACTTTCGTGCGAAGCTTTGATAAAACGTGCCGTTGATTAAAGGGTGCCCCTCGCGGTAGGTTTTCCATGACGACGGTAATTGCTCCGACCCGTTTATTTTCATGAATTTCGACCGAAGGAGCTGCTGCAAAGAGAGTGCTCGTCGGTGTCGATAGAAAGAGGAAACAGATTGTCGCGGTGAGAACTTTTTTGTTCATTAAGACCTATTCTTCCATCATCGATTTAGGTGAATCGATTATAGAAAACGAACAAGAATAAATGCAACCCGTTAACCGATGCATTAGAATTTTTGTCTTCCGGAAAAGGCTTGCGAGAGGGTTCCCTCATCGACAAAGTCAAGAGAACTTCCGATCGGAAGACCTAAAGCCAAGCGAGAAACCTCCGCGCCCATTTTTACGAGTCGTTCTTTCAGAAAAAGAGATGTGGCATCCCCTTCAATCGTTGCATCAAGCGCTAAGACGGCTTCTTTTATTTCGAGTTTTCGTATCCGTTCTTGTAAATGCGGAAGGTTTAAATCGTCGGGAGTTGTTCCGTTTATAGGCGACAGAAGAGCTCCTAGAACATGGTACATTCCGCAAAAATCTCCCGTTTCTTCAACGGCATAAGCATCGCGCGGGTTGGCGATAATGCAAAGGATCGAACGATCTCTCTTATGATCGGTGCAAAATGTGCACCGGACGCCGTCCATCAAGCAACCGCATTCGGTGCAGGCTCGGACCTTTTCTTTTAGCGTAGCCAATCCTTCTGCAAAGTCGCAAAGCTCCTTTCCTTCCCACTCTAAAAGGTGAAAAGCATACCGTTCGGCCGTCTTCTTTCCTGCGCCGGGGAGCTTTTTTAAATGAGCTATGAGGGTCAGGAGGTTTTTCGGATATCTTAACATGCCGATCAAGGTAGCAAGATCGAGGATTTATGCCTACGAACAAAACGGAGCGAGAAAGGGGTTTGAACTTCGGTTGTTTCGTGAAAAAGTAGCGTCGCTACTTCAGTGAATGAGCGAGGCGGTCTTCGATTTATCCGAACGGTTCCGAACGACCGATTTTTTCGATAGATTTTTTAACCGAAACGATCCGATCGTTAACCGATCGAAGTTTTTTGATTTCCTCTATCGGTTGCCCGTTTAGCCGTCTATTCGGATTCGTAACCGCCGCGGGTACGGGTGATCATCGGATATTTGCTCTATAACCGTCTCTATCGTAAATATGATTACAATCCGATCGTGCGAACTCTTTTTCGTGACCGGTTTCGGGCAACCGAGGTGCTCGTTTTCTTGTTTCTCAAGCAAACGGTTTCGGTTGAGTTCTTCCTATACCGTTTGCCGATTTTCGTTCTCTCTTAAGATGGTGAGCGGACGGTTTAAAGACTATCGTTGATGTCCGTTGATCGGATAAAATGTTTAAATTGATTTAACTTAACCGATAGATAGATTGAAAAATATTTTTTTTTACTTAAGGAAATATCTCGATGCGGCGCCTTCCGGATCGGTCATTTATTTGAGTTTTAATGTTTTTTGGGGTATGATCTTCATTGATGTATCTACGAGGAATTATCTTAAGGTGGGCTGGAGAGCAAAAATTATCGGTCTAGGGGCGTACCTTCCGAAGCGCGTTCTTTCCAACCGGGATTTGGAGAAAATGGTCGAAACGTCGGATGAGTGGATCACTTCGCGCACCGGGATGAAAGAGCGCCGTTTGGCTGCGGCAGACGAATTCACTTCGGATATGGGGTATGAGGCGGCTAAAAGGGCTCTGGAAGACAGCGGGAAGGGGGCGGAAGAGATCGATTTTATCCTTTTTGCAACACTTACCCCCGATTACCTTTTTCCAAGTACGGCATGTTTGATTCAAGAGCGTCTGGGCGCGGTGAACGCTGCGGCTATGGATATGCAAGCGGCCTGCACCGGGTATATCTATGCTTTATCGGTTGCAAAAGCTTATGTCGAATCGGGGATGTATAAAAATGTCTTAATCGTTGCGGCTGAAAAACTTTCATCGATTGTGAATTACGAGGATAGGAATACGTGCGTACTTTTCGGAGACGGAGCTTCGGCTTGCGTCATAGGTGACCGGCAAAAAGGGTTGGCGATTGAAAATATTTCTTTGGGTTCGGACGGGCAACAATCAAAGCTTTTAATTCTTCCGGCAGGAGGGTCCAAGCGACCGGCATCTTTAGAAACGGTTCAGGCCGGAGAGCACTTTCTTCGGATGGAAGGACGAGAAGTCTTTAAGCATGCGGTTCGTCGGATGGAAGGAGCTTTGAAAGAGTGCCTTGCCGCTTCCGATCTCGATCAGCAGGGGATTAGCTGGATGGTTCCCCATCAAGCCAACGTCCGGATTATCGAGGCTTTGGCAAAGCGTTTTAAAGTTCCGAAAGAACGGGTCTATCTAACCATCCATAAGTATGGAAATACTTCTGCATCTTCCGTAGGCATCGCTTTGGATGAACTCGTGAGAGAAAAAAATGTACGGTCGGGTGAAAGAATCGCTCTCTTTGCTTTTGGAGCCGGGTTGACGTGGGGTGCTACATCGTTAACGTATGAGGTCGATAATGGATAAGAAAGTCGCGCTTATTTTTCCCGGGCAAGGAGCTCAGTATGTCGGGATGGGTAAAGACTTCTACGAAGCCTATTCTATCGTACGAGAAAGTTTTGAAGAGGCAAGCGATTTAATCGGCTTTAATCTTTCGAAATTGGTGTTCGAAGGTCCTCCGGATGAGCTGACGCTGACGAAAAATAGTCAAATCGCGATCTATGTCATGAGTATCGCTTTATGGCGCGTCGTCGAACGGCAGCTCCCGAAAATCGAGCTTGCCGTTGCGGCCGGATTGAGCTTGGGGGAATATAGCGCTTTGACCGCATCCGGCAGACTTTCTTTTAAAGACGGTGTCCGTCTGGTTCGAGCTCGTGGTGAATATATGTATGAAGCGGGGTTGAAATTCCCGGGAACGATGGCGGTTGTATCGGGAATGAAGACGGAGGAAGTTCATGCGATTGTCGGTCTTATCAAAGGGGTATGGTTAGCCAATCTAAATTGTCCCGGACAGGTTGTTATTTCCGGAACGGTGGAAGGAATCGAACGAGCAACAGAGCTTTTAAAAGAAAGAGGGGCGAAAAGGGTTTTACCTTTGAATGTTTCAGGGGCGTTTCATAGCGGATTAATGGATCGGGCCAAGGAAAGACTTCGAGAGAAAATTGACGGGATCGAGCTGAGTAAAAGTCCGATCGATCTCGTGATGAATCTCCCCGGCGATTTCGTTTCGGAAAATGAAATTCGACAACATATGATTGGACAACTGGTTGCCCCCGTTTACTGGGAAAAGGGGGTGCGTAAGATGGAAGAACGGGGAGTCCGACTGTTTATCGAGATCGGACCGGGGAAAACATTGGGAGGGATCAATCGTAAGATCGGGGTGGACGGCAAAACGATCATGATCGAAAAAATTGAAGATTTGCGGGCATTAAGCCGAGGGGCGATCAATGGCGCTACTTAAAGGGAACCGGGCACTCGTTACGGGAGGGACTTCCGGTCTCGGGAAAGAGATCGCCGTAACCTTTGCTACGGAAGGAGCCGATGTAGCGATTATGGGAACGCATCAAAAGCGCGGCAGCGACGTTCTCGAAACCCTAAAAGACTCTAAAATTTCCGACGATCAAAAGTTTCGGTTCGATATCGTAAACGTTGCGAGTAAAGAAGAGGTCGATCGATCGATCGGGAGTCTTACGAAGGATTGGGGTAGGATCGATATCCTCGTTCACTGCGCCGGTATTACGCGCGATGCACTGTTGATGAAGATGTCCGAAGACGATTGGGATCGAGTGATCGACACCAACCTTAAATCGGTTTATAATTTAAGCCATGCCCTTGTTCGCCCGATGATGAAAGCCCGACGCGGGAAGATGATTCATGTGACATCGGTGATCGGCTTGACAGGAAACCCCGGTCAGGTTAATTATGCCGCTTCTAAGCTCGGAATGGTCGGGTTCGCAAGGTCCCTTTCAAAAGAGCTCGGTCCGCGTAACATCAATGTGAATTGCATCGCTCCCGGTTTCTTTGAAACCCCGATGACCGCCGTTCTCACACGAGAACGACGAGAAGAAATTTTAAAAAAAGTTCCCATGCGACGTTTTGGGAACCCGAAGGAAATCGCTCACGCAGCAGTTTTTTTAGCCAGTCATATGTCCGATTACGTCACCGGACAGGTACTCACTGTTGATGGGGGGATGACCGCTTAATTTATGTATGAATCTCATCTTAAACATGTTTGAAAAAGGAATTTTACTCTATGTCAGTAGAACAGGAAGTGATCGATATCATTGTGGAACAGCTTGGCGTTTATCGTGAAGAGGTAAACGTCGAGAAATCTTTTGTGGAAGATCTCAATGCAGATTCTTTAGACTTGACCGAGCTCATCATGACCTTCGAAGAAAAGTTCGGTTTTGAGATTTCCGAAGGAGAGGCTGAAAAGCTTCGGACCGTTGGAGACGTTATCGACTTTGTCAACGAAAAGAAAGTTACCACAAACTAAAACCTACCTGTGATCCGAAGTATAAAAGGCAATCTATAGGAAAGGAAGATAGATCTTTTCGTGCAGAAATTTCAGAAAAACGAGGGGTTTCCGATCCGGTTCTTTAATTAACAAACAGATCGCCGCCCATCCGGCTGAATCGATGTAAAACGGAGCCGATTTAAGCGAGCATCTTTTGATGAATTCGGACTCCGTTCGGTTTCTATATGCCACTTTACCACTTAGAGAGCCGTCCTCTCTAATGAGCCTTGCCAAGCGATCTTTATAAAATACGGGAACGGATTTTCGGGGAGAAAAAGAGCATCACCAATAGAGTGCTCAGGAGAAGAAGAACGGTCGATAATGCGTTAACGATAGGTGAGACTCCCGATCGGAGCATGGAAAGAAGATAAAGAGAGAGGGTTTGCATCGAAGTGCCTGCACAGAAGTAAGAGAGGATGAAGTCATCGAAGGAGAGGATAAAAATCAACAGACCCGTTGCGAGGAGAGTCGGTCGTAAAAGGGGAAGGGTGATCTTGATAAATGTTTGGAAAGGGGAGGCTCCCAAGACTTCCGAGGCTTCCGTTAAACGTCTGTCGAGTTGTAGATAGCGGGTATAGAGGATGGGGATGACAAAACCTAATCCCAATACGGTATGAGCCACAATCAATGTCGGCATGCCCAGCTTAATCTTAAAGAGGGTAAAGTAGCTTAGAAGGCTTATGGCCAGCATCGTTTCCGGAATCATCAGATTGCCGTAGAAAAGGGGAAAAGCTTTTTGCACACGCCCTCCTTGTGCACGAAAAAAGATTAGAAACACTCCCATGGCAAGGCTTAAAGATGTAGAGATGCAGGCGACGATCAGTGAGTTGGCAAGAGAGCCCCAGAGGTCTGAAGAGTTGAAGAGTTCGCGATACCACCTGAGAGTGAACCGTTCCCAGGGTGAGGGAAAACTTTTTGTATTAAACGAGAAGATGATCAAGATCGAAATCGGAAGATAGAGAAAGACGTAGGACCCGATTACAAAGCAGAGGCTTATAAACTCTCCGAACCGCTCCTTTTTCATTTCATCCCCCTTAAAAGCAATGCATTCCCTTTTTTGAAAGCCGCATAGATAGATGCTGCTGCGAACAACAATGCCAAGCAGCTTAGGACCATGAAAGCCGCTCCGATCCCCCCCGTTTCACCGCCGAGAACGTATTGCGAGACGACATTTCCTACAAAGTATTTTTTATCCCCTCCCATCAGTTCCGGGATAATGAACTCTCCGAAAGCAGGGATAAAGACGAGAAAAAACCCCGTGCGGACGGCTGGAAGGGTGAGAGGGAGCAGCACTTTTCTAAAGGTCTGTTGCCGGGAAGCACCCAAATCGTTTGAGGCTTCAAGGATTCGGCGATCAAAGCGTTCCAGAGTTGAAAAAATGGGAAGAACCATAAAGGGGAGGTAGCAATAGACCATCATTAGGGTGACTGCAAAGAGGGAGTTCAAAAAATGGATCGGTTCTTGAATAAGCCCGATCTTTTTAAGGAGGGTATTTAAAAACCCTTCTCTTTCCAAAACAAAAAACCAGGCATAGACATGGAGTAGAAAATTTGTCCAAAAAGGGACGATCAGAAAGAAGAGCATCAGGGTTTTATAACGCTTTCCTTTAAAGGCTATGAAATAGGCCAGGGGATAAGCGATCATTAGGGAAAAAAAAGCGGTTGAGAGGGCTAGAGTAATAGAGCTGAAAATAATCGAAAGGTGGCTTTTGCAGAAAAGAGGGGCAAAGTTTTCAAATGTCAGTTCCCGCCATCCCCCTTCATCCGAAAGGACGAAAATACTGCTGACGATCATCAGCAGAAGGGGGAAGTAGAAAAAAATAATCTGCCAAATCAATGCCGGAGAGCCGATTGCAAAGGGGCTTTCGTCTTTCGTTTTTTGTTGAATTTTATGGAAAACCGCATACATTTCTAACTCTCCAATAGTAAGGCGTTTTTTACTTGCCAGTAGAGAAAAACTTCGTTGTCATAGTCGATATCTTCTTGCGCAAAATGCTCTTCATTTTGTTCAAAGACTTGGAGTTTGAATCGGTTATTGATGATGACGTTGTATTGTGTCGATCGCCCATGGTAGACGATTTGTGAAACGATGCCTCTCAAGGTGTTAGCGAAGTTTTCGACCGGTTTTTTTGAGATAAAAATCTTTTCGGGGCGAATGCTCATGGCAGCTTCGCACCCTTCGTCCATCCATCCTTTTTTCTCGGGAATATAAACCTTAAAGCGTCCCATATGAGAGATATTCATTTCGGGATTGGTATCGAGATTATGGAGGGTGCCGTTCAATATATTCGTTGTCCCGACGAATTTTGCAACGAAACTGGAAACCGGGAACTCATAGATTTCTTTAGGCGTTCCGATTTGTTCGATTTCGCCGCTGTGATTCATGATGGCCATATGGTCTGCAACCGTAAGAGCTTCAAATTGATCATGAGTGACATAGACAAAGGTTGTCTGAAGCTTGTCTTGGAGATCGATGAGTTCGACGAGCATCTTTTCTCTAAGCTTAAAATCCAAAGCTGCCAGCGGTTCGTCCAAAAGGAGTACTTCGGGCTCGTCGATGATGGCGCGAGCGACGGCAACCCGTTGTTGTTGTCCTCCGGAAAGTTGAGACGGGAGTTTGAAGATATGATTTTCCAAGTGGAAAGCTTGTAAGATTTTAATCACACGTTGCTCGATTTCGCCTTTAGGAACTTTTTGAATAACGAGGCTGTAGGCAACATTGTTGAAAACGTTCAAATGGGGGAATAGAGCGTAATTCTGAAAGACGATATTGATTTTACGCTTATTGACGGGAAGGTGGGTGATATCGGTCTTTCCGAGGTAGATCATCCCGCCATCGGGCTTTTCAAAGCCGGCAATCAGTCTGAGAAGGGTTGTTTTGCCGCAGCCGCTCGGTCCCAACAAAGCGAAGAATTCGCCGGAGGGGATGGTTAAATCAATCTTGTTAAGGATCAGTCCGTCTCCTTGAGACTTTGTCATCTCTTCGAGTCGAATACTCCTCAAAATTCACTCCTTGATTTTTGCGGATATTTTACGATTTTCTTCAATAAATGAGGAAGAGTTATTGCAATAAAATCCAATTTTTGAAGAATGGGTACGCAGTTCTATTTAAATCGGGATGCATAGCTCTATGGATCGCAAAAAATTGATCATCATAGGATCGGGTCCGGCAGGATTCACCGCAGCCGTTTACGCCGCCCGCGCCAATTTGTCACCGCTGATGTACGAGGGGTTTTTTAGCGGTCCTCCGGGAGGTCAGTTGATGACGACGACCGAGGTGGAGAATTTCCCGGGGTTTCCGGAAGGAATTACGGGTCCGAAGCTGATGGATGCCATGAGGAAGCAGGCGGTCCGTTTCGGAACCGAAATTTTAACCGAAGATGTCGAAACCGTCGATTTAAGCGAATCTCCTTTCAAGGTCGGAGGGAAGCAAACGGCTTTTTTAGCCGATAGCCTCATTATTGCGACGGGTGCGACGGCAAAAAGGTTACCAATCCCGGGTGCCGGAGACGGAGAGTTTTGGCAAAAGGGAGTGACGGCATGTGCTATTTGTGACGGAGCGATGCCTATCTTTCGCTCCAAAGAACTCTATGTGATCGGAGGAGGAGATACGGCTGTCGAAGAGGCAATTTTTCTCACGAAATACGGAAGTAAAGTGTACATCGTTCATCGACGAGACGCGCTGCGTGCTTCTAAAATTATGGTCAAACAGGTGCTAAAACACCCCAAGATTGAAATTTTATGGAATACCGTCTGCACTAAAATCGAGGGGAAGGATGTGGTCGAACGGGTGACCCTTCAAGATGTGAAAACCGAAAAAGAAACCACAAAAAATGCCGCGGGAGTCTTTTTTGCCGTCGGACATCGCCCGAATACGACCTTTTTGAGGGGGCAGTTAGCCACCGATCGACAGGGCTATCTCATCATCAAGCCCGGGTCGACTTCTACGAATGTCGAAGGGGTTTTTGCTGCAGGCGACGTCCAAGACAAGGTCTATCGCCAAGCGATTTCCGCCGCCGGTTCTGGCTCTATGGCCGCTTTGGATGCCGAGCGCTGGCTTTCGGCAAACGGATTGTCATGAAGAAGATTTTTCTCCTTTTTTTTCCGTGCACCCTTTTCGGGTTCGTCCTTCATCCTTGGTATTCGCCGATAGGAGAATTTCGGTTTCGCCCTACCTATTCCTACCGCCACTACCCTTCCGTGAGCCGGGGAACCTCATCTTACCGCTCACATGATCATCGACTCGATCTGAATTTCGGAGTGCAATTTTGGCCGAACTGGGAGTTGCAACTCGAATCCGATTTTTTACATTCCCGCAAACGAAACCGGGGAACGGAGCGGGTCGGTTTACAACTGAGCCATCTCTTTTTAGATGATGTGGCGGGAGATCCTATCAGCTTGGCGGTAGGATTGCAGGGGTTCTATGTGCCGACGCGAGCGCTTCGTGATGTAAGCGTTCCTTATCATGCCCAGGGAAACCTTGAACTCGGATTGACCGTCGGGAAAGAAATCGATGAAACCTATCATTGGCTCTCCCGTTTTTGGGGTTTTTTCGGTCTGGGAATCGCTAATCGAGGGATGCCTTGGATCCGTCCTTTAATTGCAGCGGAGATGAAGTTTCGGCAGAGGCATGTTTTGAAAGCTTTTACGTCATCCTATATCGGTCTCGGTCGTTACCATCAGGTGAATATCGATGATTTCGATGGCTATGCAAAAACCGCTCACCGCTCCGTCGATCTTAGCCTGAGCCATACCTATCTCCTTCGCATTTGGGGGAATCTAAGCATCGAAGGGTCTTATCGTCTTTATGCTCATGCTTTTCCGAAACATGCGGTGACTGCGAGGATAACTTATCACCTTCCGTTTTCCCTATTTTAGGGATCGACCGTCAATTTTTGATACCGATCAACGGTGTATAACGGACCTGTCGACGGGGATCAGTATCTGGGCTTTTCGATGTAACCTCTTTCCCACATCGAGGTGTATGAACGGTGTCCGATAACGAGGTGATCATCGAAAGGAATGCCGAGCAATCTCCCCGCCGATACGAGAAGTTTGGTCAGCTCGATATCCGCCGTTGAAGGAAGGGGATCTCCGCTGGGATGGTTGTGAGCTAAGATAACGCTATAAGCACGTCTTTCGAGTGCCTCATGAAACACTTCACGGGGATGGATTAAAACTTCGGACAGGGTTCCCATTCCGATCATCTCGGAATGAAAAATAGCCCCTTTGGCATCGCGCATGATTAAAAATGCCAGTTCTCTTTTCTCTTTTTCGAGTTGAGGAGCGATAAAGATGTAAACGTCTTGCGGACCTAAAACGGGAAATTTAGCGGCGCATCCTAACATTTGACTCCTTTTTGCTAAGGCAAAAACGGCTTTTAATTGGAGGGCTTTTGCAACCCCTATCCCTTTCACTTCCGTCAAAGCCTCTACGGGAGCTTCCAAAAGCGGAGCGAGTCCTCCAAAATGAGCCAAGAGCTCTTCGGCCAAATGAAGGACCGAAGCCCCTTTTCTCCCACTTCCCAAGCAGATAGCTAAGAGCTCGGTTAGTGAAAGGGCGTTGCTTCCCCGTGTCAACAGTCTTTCTCTAGGGCGTTCTTCCTTGGGAATGTGTGCAATTGCCGTCATCTTCTTTATAATCTTCGACTTTATGTTCTAAACCGGTTGGAATCTCGACTTTAATGAGAACGTCGTTTCCTTCATAATCTCGATCGATCACCCTCCCCCCTTCCATCAGTTCGCTTACAAGAGCATATTCTTTCTGAGGAATGCGGAGCTTGACCACTTTTCGCAGATCCTTGATAACCTCCGTCATCGTTTTGAGAAGCTTATCAAAGCCTTTCCGATTCAAGGCCGAAATCGGAACGACTCGAGGATATTTTAACTTAAAGCGAGCGATCAGCGATTGATTATCCAAGCGATCGACTTTGTTTAAAACGGTGATGACCGGTTTTTCTTCAGGACTCAATTCGTTTAAAACCTCGTAAGTTGCTACGGCGTGCTTTTCGGCTAAGGGGTGATCGATATCGACTAAGTGCAACAGAATATCGGTATGGACGGCTTCTTCGAGAGTGCTTTTAAATGCCGCGACGAGTGTGTGGGGAATCTTTCGAATAAACCCCACGGTATCGATCAGGAGAATTTGTTGGTGATTGGGAAGGGAAAATTTTCGTGTCGTGGTATCCAGAGTTGCAAACGGTTTATCCTCCGTTAAAACTTCCGCTTCGGTTAGAGAGTTTAAGAGGGTTGACTTTCCGACGTTGGTGTAGCCGATAATTGCAAAGGTGGGAATACCGCTACGCACTCTGGCGCGCCTTTGGGTTTTTCGTTGATGGCGGACCTCTTGAATCTCTTTTTTAAGGCGAGAAATTCTGTTTCGAACAAGACGTCTGTCGATTTCGATTTGCCTCTCCCCCGCTCCTTTCGTAGCTCCTCCCGCTCCTGCCGTTTGACGGGAAAGGTGTGTCCATAATCTTTTAAGACGGGGTAGTTGGTAATCACTCTTGGCGAGTTCCACTTGAAGCTTTGCCTCCCTTGTGCGAGCTCTTTGTGAAAAGATCTCCAAAATCAGTTCCGTTCGATCGATCACGGGGCGATTCAACATCCTTTCCAGATTTTTCTGTTGGTTCGGAGAAATCTCTTCATCAAAAATGACGACGTCGGCCTCGAGCTCCTCGGTTTTTTTGCGGAGCTCTTCCACTTTCCCCTTGCCGAAGTATAGAGCGGCATCGATTGTTCGAATCGAGCAGGGCTCTTTAGCCACGACTTCGAAACCATAGGTATCGGCTAGCGATGCGAGTTCGTCGAGGTACTCTTTACATAAAGGGAGACCTGCAACGCGATCATACCCTCCCGCAACGAGCGCCGTTTTGAGATCGCTGATATCATACTTAATATCTTTATAGAGTCTATCTTCCATCATAAAGTCAGTTCAAGCCCGTCGTGGGCAAGAGAGAACCCTTTCGGCAGTTGACGGTTTGTTTCATCATGATCCATTTCATGACAAATATGGGTGAAATAGGTCTTTTTCGCACCTGTTTTTTCTGAAAATTTCACCGCCTCTTCTAAACCGAGGTGGGATTTCGATCGTTTCCATCGCCTTCCGCTGATAATAAGGGTGTCGATTCCTCGAAGTGTCGCAAAGATGTCCTCCTTATAATCGAGAATATCCGTCACATAAGCACATGATCCGAAGGAAAACCCGTTCACCTTCATCCCTAATTGATCATAGGATATATAGGTCACGGTCAGCCCTTCAAAATCGATCTTTCCCCGACTTCCTTCGAGTATCCGAAATTTAAGTATTGCCGACCGAACGGCATCGCTCCCGGTAGGGGAAAAGAGATAATGGTAGCGGATTTTAAGCTCTTCCAGCGTTTCTTTCGAAAGTAAGCAGGGAAGAGATTTTTTTTGAACGGATGTATAAGTGCGCAACTCATCGAGCCCGCCGATATGATCATAATGGGTGTGGGTAAGAAGGAGTCCGTCGAGATGATCGATTCCGTGACCGAGCGCTTGCGTCCGATAATCGGGACCTATATCGATCAGATACCGCTTCTTTTTATGTGTTATGAGAACGGAAGGGCGCAATCTGCTATTAAAAGAGGAATCCGAAGTGCAGACAAAGCAGCTACACCCGATGACCGGAATCCCCATCGATCCCCCCGAACCTAAGAAAAGAAGTTTCATCGAGCAATCTCCTCGGCTAGCTCTTTTCCGAGAAGAGCATGATAGAGAAGTCCTCGAGATCCCATTGCAGTGATCACGTAGAGTCTGTCATCGAGCTTTTCGACAACGGGGCGATACCCTGCAGAACTAACGACCCGTATTTGAGCCAGGCACTGTTCAACTTTGAAGGATTGATGCGAAGGGATGAATTGCCTAATCTGCTTAAAGATCAAACCGGTTGCGGTCGCCGGGCAAGGTTCTTCCGTTTCAAAATCTCTCTCATAAGTCGCTCCCAAATAACAACGGTCTTTATCTTCACTCAGAGCGAGGTACCCCTTACCGATCAAACTACCGTCATTTTCAAAATGTCGCGGTTTCCGACAGACCAAAATTTGCCCCTTATTAAATTTTAGGTCGAGCTTTTCTCTCACGGCAAACCTCCGAATTCCTCCCCCTACGGCTAATACGACGACATCAAACGTTTCTAAGTCATCGAGAAAGACCTGTCTTTGTTCCAATCGACAGCCCAATGATTCACATACTTCCCAAAGCCTCTTTGAATAGAGAAGTGCGTGCACGGTGATCCCCGACTTGATAAAAATTCCCGGAAGGTAGCGAATGCCTTGAATAAAATCCCGGCACCGATCGGCATCCCACCATTCGATATCTTCATAACGGTTTGCAAGTTTGCGTAAAACTTTTTCTCGTTTAGGGGTGACGGCGATTTTTAAGATGCCGCTTTCTTTATAGACATCGCCGCCGACAAGTTTGAGGAGGCGTTTTGTTGCCTCCATTCCCTCTTTTCCTCGCCAAGAAAGGCGGGTGCTTTGACCGGGATAGGGATGTAAAAGACCGGAGGCGATTCCCGAGGCGCCGCCACCGATTCCCTTGCCGTCGAAAAGGGTAACGTTTTTTCCTCGGGCGAGGAGATGATAACAGAGAGCGAGACCGGAAAAACCTCCACCGACTACGGCGATTTTCTTCATCTGGATTTCGCCCGGTACTTCTTTTGCATCACGGCATAACCTTCAACGGCAAAATTAAAAAAGAAAAGAATTCCGGGAGTCAATAGAGCGCAGAACGGGATCATCACAAAAAACCATTGAAGGGCAACGGTCAATGTCTCGGTCTTAACAAAAAAGTTCACTCCCGTCAGAAAAGCTGCCAGTGACAGAAAACCGGCGACCGATAGAAGAGGGACGAGCCCTAGAAGAAAAAGAGCCAGATTTGAAAAAAGGTTGTCTTTAAAACGGAAGACGATCTCCTCTACAAGCTTTAATTTGAGCCTCGAATTTAAGGCAATGTGAGGCGTTGCAAAAAAGAGGAGGAAAAAATTCAAAAACGATAAGACGAGCGAACCCAATACGAGCAAAAAAGGACCGAAAGCTAGAAGAACTCCTAAAATATCCCCCAGTGCCGGGATTTCTTTCAATAGATAAAAGATTCCCATAACCATCCATAAAAACAAATAAACTAAAAGGAAGGGAAAGGTTAGATAAGACACTCCGATCAAAAGCTCCCAAGACTGACTGAAGATTTTCTTAAAACTCGGCGGAATCCTCTTCACTTCATGGTGATAGACCCGCACCAGTACCACTCCTGCCGCCAATAAAAGCCCCGATGATAAAAAAATCGGAAGAAAGGTCAAACTTAAAGCGATCCATTGCCCGGCATTCACCGCCAATGCGCGACAAAAAACGAAGATCAACCCGCAAGTTACGACAATCGGGAACATAAAGAGGAGTTTCTTTTTCGAAAATGAAAAGCGGAGGGCTCGATTGAAGATGAATTCCATTTCTTCCATTGTCATGGATGAACCTTAATAGAAAATGAAGAATTATTTCAAATCTAATCGATCGGTTGTCGGTCGACGGATTGAAAGCGGCAACATAGGTTTTGCTCTTTTCTTCATCGACTCGAATCGTGGAGCTCGTCGCAGCTGAAAAATACGTTTTACTCTTTTGTGATAGGAATCGATGGTTACGAAAGGGGTTGCTTAAGGTCGGTATCGACCTATCACGTCGTAGCCTGATAAAGTAAAAGAAAATATCATCTTGTTGATTTAAAATTAAAGCGATGACATAGCGGACCCTAAAAAATGATCGTCCGCAAAGCTTTAAGATGATAAACTGATGCTCGATGAAAAAATATAAAGTTGTCACATTGGGGTGTCGTACCAACCAATATGAATCGCAGGCTTTTGCCGATCAGCTGAAGAAAGAGGGGTATATTGAGGCAAAAGAAGGGGATAAAGCCGACCTTTGCATCGTCAATACCTGTACGGTTACAAAGTCGGCTGACAGGCGTTCTCTTTATCAAATTCGGAAGATTTCAAGAGAGTTTTCCCCCGAACAATTGATCGTTACGGGTTGTCTGGTCGAACGTTCGAAAAAAGAGCTCGAGCGGCTTGAAGAGGTAACCCATGTCGTTTCGAATCGAAAGAAGGAAAACCTCCTTGCAGAGGTCTTTCCGGCAAAAAAGTGGCCCGAGTTCCGAATCGAGCGGTTTGAGGCTCGTACGCGAGCATTTGTGAAAATCCAGGACGGATGTAACTCCTATTGTAGCTATTGCGTGATCCCCTTCGTCAGAGGGCGCTCTCGTTCAAAGAAGGTTTTCGATATCCTTGAGGAAATCGAGGCGCTTGTCGAAAACGGATACAAGGAAGTTGTCTTGACGGGGATCAACATCGGCGACTTTGACGGAAACCGGTCGCCGCCGGTACGTCTTTCGGAGCTGGTACGTCGGGTCGATAAGATTCCGGGTCTGGAACGGATCCGTATCTCCTCCATCGATCCCGATGAAGTCGATGCCGATTTGATCGATGCAGTGGTTAACGGAGAGAAAACGGCCCCTTCGATGCATCTTGTCCTTCAGTCGGGATCCAACCTGACTTTGAAGAGAATGGGTCGAAAATATACGAAGCAAGACTTTATGGGAGCGACAACCAGACTGTTAAAGGAAAACCCTAACTTTACCTTTACAACGGATATTATCGTCGGTTTTCCCGGAGAAACCGAGGAGGAATTTCAAGAGACGCTAGCTGTTATGGATACGATTCGTTTTGCCAAGGTTCATATGTTTCCCTATAGCGATCGTCCTAAAACCCGCGCTGCGCGCTTGCCCCGCAAAGTCCCGTCCGGTGTGATTCAAGAGAGGAAAAACCGTCTATTGAGACTTGCCGAGAAAAATGCTCATGCTCTTCGCCAAACATTTATTGGAAGAGAGTTTTCCGTCTTACTCGAAACCGAAGAAAAACCGGGATATTTGATGGGTCATACGGAAAACTTCCTACCCGTCCATGTCCTTAAAGAAAACTTGAGGTCGAACGGTTTCATCAAGGTAAAATGTGTCGGCAATACCGCTGAAGGATTGATCGGTGAAGATCAAACTCACAGAAAAGTATAGACCCTTTTCCCATGAAGCCGGAACGGCTCTTCTTCTCCCGAACAGTCCTTGGAAAGTTACCGCCTATCCGGCAAGACTGGTGCTGGAAAATCTGATTTCTATCGGTGACCGTGAAATCGTAACCGTTCTTCCCCGAATGAGCGGTCTGTTGGAATCTTTTACCGTCATGCAAGATTTGGAACAAGGACGGGTACGTATTTTCGGGCTCGGAAAGGAGGGATATTTTTCCTATCGCCTTGTTGCCTCCGGACATGAAATCGTTCTTTTTGTCGAACGGTGTCCTGCAGCAGGACTTTTCTTTGACGTCGAGGGAGAGATTAAAAATCTTAACCGGAAAGAAGAGCTGATCGTCGCAACGATGACTCGAGCTTTTTCTCTAAGATCTTCGGAAAAAATCCATTTCGGATCGTCTAAGAAGCAGGATTGGTCCTTAGTAAAACGGCGGTTAAATCTTGAAGAGATTCTTCCGATCTGGTTCCAACTGGGAAAACGGATTCCCGAGTATCCTATTTTAGATATCGGAACTTGTCGTTATTTAAAGATGTGCGCCGATTATTTGGCCGAGAAAAATCGAGATCGAATCGGACAGGCCTTCATAGCTCTTTTTAGAGTAGGATTTGAAGGGATTCTTTCCCCGCGCCTCATAGATACCGATTACCGAAGCCATCCTTCGGATCAGGTCATTCCCAAGGAAGCATCCCCCCTTCTTTTGGTCGGAGAAGGAGCGCGTCTGATTCGAAAATTTCTCATCGAGGTCGATGATCGAGAAATAGCGCTACTCCCTTGTCTTCCGAAAGAGATTCATTGCGGGCGTTTTGTCGGGATTGAATGTCACCAAGACCTTTCGGTGGATCTGGAATGGTCGAAAAAACTGATACGCCGTTTAATCGTTCATCCGAAAAGAGACCGAACCGTGACCTTTACTTTCCAAAGACCGATCACATCTTTCCGTCTCAGAACGGGACGACGGGGGAGCGGAAAACGGCTGCCGGTTACGACTCCTCTAGAGCTTAAAAAAGATAGGCTTTATATCTTGGATCGTTTCCGAAAGTGAGTCCATCACCTTTTATCCCTTTAAAATCTCTTCTCCGTCTAACGGACAATACTTTCGATGAATCGATTCAGCTATAGTCCGGAGTAATGATTTTTAGCGAAGAGGTGAGAATGCACACGGGAACATCGCCGTCAGCTTCCATGTCAAGAATCTCATAACCGAAGGCTCTCCGATCCGGCCGACTTTTTTTTAGCTTCCGAAGGGAGTGCACGGGTGAGATAAGATGAGCAATGATCGGATGACCCGTTTCATACGTCTTTCACCGGATGTGATGAGAAAATAGTGGACAAGGTCGGATCGACGCCCATAAGGTGAGATCATGGACAGAACGAACCCTCATAGTTGTTTAGGTCTCCATAACGGCGGGAGACGTATCGTCCTCTACGCTCTGAAACAACGAGAGGTTCGGTTAGAAGTTTTCGGAGCAAAGGTTCGAGCCAATCCTTTAGGGGAAGGTCTGTTCGACTATCGACCGGACCGTCCTATTACGATAAAAGATTACCGTATCGTTCATTCGACGGGACTGATTGCCCATGACCCCTATGCTTTTCTTCCGACGTTCGGCGCTGAGGATGCTCTACTCTTTAATCGAGGGAAGCATTGGAAAATTTCAGAGGTTATGGGCGGGAGACTGTGCATCCATCAAGAAGTTCGAGGGGTGAAATTTTCCGTCTGGGCTCCCCATGCGAAAGGGGTCGCTTTAGTCGGGGATTTTAATCATTGGGAAGCCGAGAAAAATCCCATGAGAATGATCGGATCTTCGGGGGTTTGGGAACTCTTCGTTCCCGGCTTAGAAGAAGGGGAGCGGTTCAAGTTTGCTATCCGTACGAGAGAGGGGCAGCTTCGATTAAAAGCCGATCCTTACGGCTATCAAGGTGAGATGCGCCCTTCTACCGCATCGGTAGTCACACGGATCGATCGTCATCAATGGACGGACAAACGGTGGATGGAAACAAGAAAACGGTCTCTTGATGCACCTTTGAATATCTATAAACTCCACATCGGCTCATGGAAAACGAGGGGGGGAGAGTTCATGAACTATCGGGAGCTGGCTCCCCTTATTGCAAAGTATGCGCTAGCGATGGGATTTACCCATATCGAGCTCCTACCGGTGATGGGGCATCCGTTGGATGAATCTTGGGGCTATCAGGTCACCGGATATTATGCGATTTCAAGACGGTATGGAACGGTTGAAGATTTCCAGTGGTTTGTCGATTATCTGCATCGAAACGATATCGGGGTGATCTTCGATTGGGTTCCCGGTCATTTTCCGGCCGACGAGCATTCGATTGTCCGGTTTGATGGGACATGCCTTTATGAACATCAGGATCCGAAATGGGGCTATCATCCGAAGTGGGATACCTTGATCTTTAATTATGGAAAACCGGAAGTCTTAAATTTTCTTATCGGAAGCGCTCTATATTATCTCGGTGCCATGCACCTCGACGGTCTTCGCGTCGATGCCGTTTCTTCGATCATTTATCTCGACTTTGAAAGGGAGAAGGATCAATGGAAACCCAATGCGGAAGGGGGGAACGAAAATATCGAAGGGATAACCTTTCTGAAACGGCTGAGCAAAAAGGTGCATGAAACATTTCCCGCGGTGTTGATGATGGCTGAGGAATCTCATGCCTATCCGGGGGTAACCGATTCCGATCGATTGGGTTTTGATCTGAGATGGGATCTCGGGTGGTCTATCGATATCTTGCAGTTTTTTGAGACCGATCATCCCGATCGGAGCCGTCTTTTTAAAAATTTGACCCACGAGATGACCTACTATTACTCCGAAAAACATATTTTACCCCTTTCTCATGACGACATCACCGACGGAAAAAAATCTCTTCTATCAAAAATGCCGGGAAGTGAGTGGGAGCGGTTTGCTAACCTCCGTCTTCTCTTCGGTTATATGATGACCCATCCGGGAAAAAAACTCCTTTTCATGGGAGGAGAACTGGGGCAAAAAGGAGAGTGGAACTGCAATGAAATGTTGCCGTGGCATCTGTTGGCAATCCCTTACCATTCGGGGATCTATCATTGTTTATCCGTACTCAATCATTTTTATCTTTCTCATCCCGCCCTTTATTTCGACGACTTTTCAGCTGAAGGATTTAGATGGATCGAACCGGTTGATAAAAAGAATTTAGTTCTGGCCTACCTGCGAAAAGGAGGGGGAGAAACCCTTCTTTGTATCCATCATTTCTATCCCGAGACTTTGGAAGATTATTTCATTCCCTTCAAGTGGTATCCGGAAGAGATTTTTTCTACCGATTCGAAAGAATATCAAGGATCCGGTATAGTAAACGGTGAAATAACTATCGAAAAAGGGGGGATCAGACTGACCCTTCCCCCTCTTGCAACCTTGATATTATCCGTATGACTACCCCGGATGAATACCTAAAGCTTCTCGAAGCGATAAAGAGACATGACGTCCTTTATTTTCAAAACTCTCGACCTGAAATTTCGGATCATGAATATGACCTGCTTGTCAAACGTCTTGAGAAGATTGAAAATAAGCATCCCGATTGGGTTGTCGAAGACACGCCGACACGCCATGTTGGGGGAAAGCCGACAAAGGGTTTTACTCAAGTCGAGCATCAATACCCGATGCTTTCTCTTAGCAACACCTACTCCAAAGAAGAGATCGGAGATTTTGTCAAGCGAGTCGATCGCCTGTCGGAAGGGGAGCCGGTCGACTATTGCGTTGAACTCAAGACGGACGGAGTTGCGATAGCTATAAAATATCAGGAGGGAAAGCTTGTGAGGGGTGTGACTCGCGGCAACGGAAAGCGGGGAGATGATATCACTGCCAATATTCAAACCATTCAAACGATTCCCCATACCCTTAGGGAAAAAATTTCGATTGAAGTACGCGGCGAGGTTTTTATTCCTAAGAAAGCGTTTATTCAGTTCAATCGGGAGCGACAAGAGGCGGGAGAAATCCCCTGGGCGAATCCTCGAAATGCCGCTGCCGGCTCTTTGAAACTTCTCGATGCAAAAGAGGTTGCCGAGCGAAAGCTCGATGTCATCGTTTATCATGCCATAGGATCCGGGCAAGAAAAGCAATCCGAGATCCATCGCTATCTGAAAAAAATGGGCTTTCCCGTCGGATCCGAAAAGCATTTTAAAGTATGCGCCACCGTCGATGAAATCTTTGCTTTTGCCGACCGGATTGAAAAGATTCGTGATGATCTTCCCTTTGAAATCGATGGGATCGTCATCAAAGTAGATCTTCTTCGATACCACGATATGATGGGAGCGACGGCAAAGAGTCCTCGATGGGCAGCCGCTTATAAATTTGCTCCCAAGCAAGCGGAAACGGTGATCGAAGCGATCTCGGTCCAAGTGGGGCGAACGGGCGTTTTAACCCCTGTCGCAGACTTGAAACCGGTTGTCGTTGCAGGCAGTAGGGTTTCTCGCGCCACTCTCCATAATGAAAAGGAGGTAGCTAGAAAAGATATTCGAGAAGGGGACGGCGTGATGATTGAAAAGGGGGGAGATGTGATTCCCAAAGTGGTTCATGTACTACTAGCAAAGCGTCCTTCCGATTCGAAACCTTGGACGATGCCGGAGGTTTGCCCCATTTGCGGAGCAGAAGTGGTGCGCAGCGAGGGAGAGGTTGCCGTTCGGTGTCCTAACGGAATAAAATGCGGGGGGCAAAATCTTCGCCGTCTGTCCTTCTTTGCTAGCAAGAATGCGATGGATATCGATGACCTCGGTCCTGAAATTGTCAAAAAGCTCGTTGAGTACGGATTTGTCTCCGATGTTTCCGACCTCTACCGTTTAACGGAAGAAGAGCTTTCTCAAATCGAAGGATTTCAGGAAAAGTCGATCGGAAACCTCTTAAAAAGTATCGAAGACTCGAAAACGACGACCCTTGCTCGTTTTATCGCTGCGCTCGGGATTCCTTACGTTGGGGAAGAGACCGCTCGACGACTCGCCGACAACGTCGGAACGATTGAAGAGCTTGCCGAACTGTCCGAAGAAGGATTGTGCGCAATCGACGGCATCGGAGATAAGGTTGCCGATTCCATCATGACATTTCTGCGCAATCCCGCTCATCGAAAGGAAATCGATGACCTGCTCCGCTTGGGGGTTAAACCGATCGCGCGACTTCGGAAAATTCAGGGGCATCCTTTTACGGGAAAGACCTTTGTTCTGACCGGAAGCTTGGAAGGATTTACTCGAAGTGAAGCCGGAGCATTGATCAAAGCGCGGGGGGGGAAAGTCAGCGGCTCGGTAAGCAAAAAAACCGATTTCGTCCTGGTCGGGGAAGATCCCGGATCGAAATATGATCGAGCAAAAGATTTAGGAATCGCCATTCTTGACGTAGCCTCTTTTCAAAAAATGGTTTAAAGCGTTACCGTCGCTCTAAAATAGCCTTGAGGTGATCATGTTTAAAGTCATTTTCGGTGGAATTATCGGGGCGGTTATAGCTTTTGCTTGGGTCTTCCGTTTCTCGGACGGTTTTTCCTTGGTATAATGCCTCGATCAATCGATTTACAAATCAAGGATTTGTTACTTGGGTCATCAAAGAGAATGCTCCGAAGAGCGGTGTTTATCCATCCCCTTACTACGAACCGAGTGACCCGAAATCGAAACCGGAAAAAAATAGGGAGAATTTCGATCGAGAGCAAGAGGCGCTTGAAAACAAGCCCCTTGTTTTTATGCAGGTGAATCTAAAGCGGACCGGATCCTTCAGCTGCTCGTCGCTACATTTTCTCTTTTTTGACCCGATTTATAGGAGCGGGGTTGATCGGTTGGTTGCTATTACAGACCTGTTGCGGCTATGGAAAAAGACTTTTGATCGTAACGTTACTCG
>JBCDES010000090.1:0-3705 GCA_039179295.1 Chlamydiota bacterium | reverse complement strand
CTCCTGTGGGGTTACTGAAATCGTCAGATGCTCTCCCCTTTAGAAGGTTAGAATTATTATCGGTTTGACTTGATAAATTTCTTTCATAAATAGCTGAAATATCATCCCTTTGTCGTCGATTCGAACTCACATCCTTTTCCGAGAAACCAATGTATTTTTCTGCCGTAGAATAAAAAGGGATTCCATTTATAACTGAACAAATACTTCCCATAACCTACTCTTACTTTATTTAATTATATCATATCTTTTTATTTTTTAGAATTTTAATAAAATTTATTATGAGAAATATATGAACAACTAGCTATATTAAAACATTAATTTTCAATCCGATACGTTCAAAGCGCGGCTAGAGAGGATAAAGCTCCGTACCTCCTTTGACCGGTAGTTATCGATATTCCGAAAACCTATGACCAAAAAAAGACCGCTTCCCGGAAAAAAGTCGGCGAAACGGTCGGCTAAGCCCATCCGATTTGAAGGAAGAAAAAATTATCCTTGGAATCTGTTGCCGTTACTAATGGTTGCAAACATTTGAATCGCTTGTTGCGCTTGCGACAATGCATCGTTTGCTACTTTAAGTATCTGGGATAAAATCGCCTGTATTCCCTGAACTGCAGATTGAGCCAACTGGGCACTTGCCTGACACTCGGCTTGTCTTTCTTTCGTAGTGGCTCCAACCATTTTTCCGACCCCTTGAGTTGTTTGCCCAAGCGATTGCCCAATCGTAGCATAAGTGCTTTGGTTTCTTGCTTGCTGCTCGATAACAGACTGCTTTTTCTTATTAAGATCATTGAGGTTTTCTTCCAGCTTCTCATTCACCGCTGTAACCTCTTCACGAGTCATTGCTTTCATCAGATCTTGATCTTCTCCGGTTACTTCGAGAGCCTTGCCTCGCTCATCGACAAATGTTCTCTGCGCTTTGAGCTTCTCCACCTTCGTTTTAACGGCTGCATCTGCGTCTGGTTCTCGATGAACGTTTGCAACTCGATTTACGTCTTGTTGTCCATCAATGTCTACATCACTGACACTAGGTCGGGCATTTTCCGCCAATGCTTGTCGGGTGTTTTCAATCCCCTTTTCCTCTTGACTGAGCTGTTTCAACTGAGATTTAGTACGATTTTTTATCTTTCCGAAGGCCATTGTTAGCACTGAGAATAAACCGGATGCAATAGCACCGATTCCCTCTGACAAAGCTTCAATAAACTGCGCTTTACCCCCTTCGATGGTACTCTTAGCACTAAACTGCGATGCTTTTTGCGTAGCAATTGCAAGCCCTTTTGATTGCTCAAGCTCCTGATTATTGATTTTGGTCAGAATTTGTTGAAGCAAGCTGAGTGCGGCGGTCACGAAAGCTTCCATACCCGCCGACAAGTTCAGCCCTAAACTGCTGCCCTTATCTTTTGGAGAAGTTTTCGAGTCTATGGTATGAATATTTTGCATCTTTATCGACATTTCTTAAATCCTTATATTTTTATTATAAATTTTAACCTTGTATTAATGCTTGAAGCTCTGCATTAGCAGTGATCTCGGGTGTTTTAAAAGCGGTAGCAATCAGCTCTTCATAAACCTGAATCAAGTGCTTAAGCTCTTCACCGGTTTGCTGAATCATATGATCGGTAACCTCTTGAGTTGCCTCATCAAGATTAACGTTTGCCTGATACTCCGTTAATTTTCTCTGAGCATTGCCCCGAATAATCATCTCTCCACCTTGAGCTGCTCCGGAAACGCCTCCAATAAACGTAGCAAGTCCTTGGATTTGGGATGCGAACTGCATGAATCGAACCCCTGTTTTTTCAGTAGCTCTTGCAGTATTGCCGATAGATTGGCTCATCGTCATATAGCCGCCGCCGCAAGTAAACGCAATCGCTACGATCGTTTGCAACAGTTGGGCTATAATCGCTACGATTAAGCTATCTTTTTTCTTAGTCGTTTTGACGATATCCAGCGCAAGACTGCTCGATCCCAAACTCGATCCGAGTCCGTAGAAGCCCGCTCCAACAGGCCTTTTAACGATCCGCCATACACGAGACCACCGGCTCTCTTGTGCAGACTCTCTCGCTGCATTGCTGCCGGTATTCGCTACTTGTTCACTACCTTCTTGTAAAAGTTCTTCGGTCCCTTGTCTAGCGAGTAATCCAGCCGCTTCTCCTTCGGCAATCGTCGTTGCCGACCTCCCTGCACTAGCAGCCGCCGCTTCAATCGTTCCTCCTCCGCAAGAAATAACGGTTATAATTGCGATGACGGTCAGATCGGCAATGACTTTTGCTACCGCACTATTAACGTGAAATGTTTTCTGGGCAGATTCGGCAATTGCATTCGTCATCTTATCCATCTCTCCGGTTTGAGACATGACGAAAAGACCTATCATCAGCGCTGCCATCCAATACTGACCGGTAACGGCAGAAGCCACGATAATGACAACCATCACAATATCACTAAGAAGCTTGAGGGCCGGGTTTGCAAGGATGTCTTCACCCAACTTTTTAACGTGGTCCATTATCTTCGATGCAGCTTTCTTATACCCGAATGCGCTCGCGAGTCCTGCACCAACAAGTTCAACTAAAGCCAACACAGCGTCTACAAGAATCATCACAAGATCGAAGAGTTCCTTACCGACTTCTTTAAAATCGGCTTTGGCTGCTTTTAATTCTTTTTTGCCCTTTGCTATCTGACCGGTCAAGAAGTAAGTCCGAGCGCGTAGCAAGTGAGCAAGACCGGTAAAGACTTTTTTAAGAAATCCGAACAGACCGTGACTGTGATGCGCTTGCGCTTTTTTAAGGGCTTCTTGAACTTGCTGCAAATTATGTTCCATATTTTTCGCAATCAGTTGACTGATTTTTTGTTGTTGTTGCGATTTGTCCGTATTGGCATTGATTTGCAATTGCTCCAGATCCATGAGGATAGCTTCCATATTAAATATGGCGGTTTGAGCACTCCCCTTAGACCCTTCTAACAATTTGACGATATCCAGGATAATTTCAACCGTTCGAAACATTTGTTGAATCTTTTTTTGGAAAGTTGCCTGGTCATTCACAAGATCATTAGCGAAAAATTGAGGATTTTCTACGGCATTTTCTGCGAATTTTTGTACAAAAGGCGTTAGCAAAGGCATCGCCTTTTCCACTATTTCAGCAAAAGCGTCGGGATTTTTGTCATGAACCCCGGTAGCTATCACATCTATTAGTAGTAAGCACAATTCGTCCCCCGGCTTATCGCTATATTCCGACTTAAGGGCGGACATGATCTCTTCAAAGGCTTTGAAATCGGTCGGATCTTTTTGCAGTTGCTCCCAAGCACCGTTAAACTTTTCCCAAAAATTTGCAATTGTTTGCATTGCCTTCAGTTTTGTTTCCGTAATGGTCAGTTCATTTTTCAACTCGTTTTCTATACTTCTATTCGTCTCGGCTTGAAGTTTCGACATTCTACCGGCAGCTTCGAAGATACTTTTCTGTGTAAATTGAATTTTTCCGTCACCGTTATTTTGAGACAGTTGCAACCCTAATGACGCTTCTTTTCCCTTTGTTCGGCTTTGTCCGTTGATTTGGGTTTGTCCGTCGTCCTCCATTTCGGATTCACCTTTTTGCTTGGCTGAAAGGCGAACAAAAGCGCCCAATTGATTAGCGGTGAACCCTAGAACCGCTAAGGAGGGATCTTTTACCTTGTGCATCGAAAGAGGCGATTTCGACCGCACCTCTTCTCGACTTTTTT
>JBCDES010000129.1:0-1219 GCA_039179295.1 Chlamydiota bacterium | reverse complement strand
GGCTTCGGATATGATTTTGTGTCCGCTAACCCCGGATTGGTTGGCTTTTTGGGGAATGGAGTCGTTCGAAGAACACCTAAAAGCTGTCCTGGAAGGTGAGGCAAAAAAACCAAAAGTCTTTTGGTTAATGACTCGCTTCGACCCCAGAGCCGGCAAGAACACGCATCAGACTCAAATAATCAACACGTTAGAAAGCCGCGAAAACCCAGGTATCGATTTTCTGCGAGAGGCAGGTGAAGCGGACCCAATGGATCGAAGAATCAGCATTCCCTTCGATTCCAAGGTCGCAGATCGGCTCGAAGGGCCGCCTAGGCCAAATAAGCCATGGACTTTCGAGAAAGCGTATCGAGAAAAATTTCGTAAAGCGATCAATCGGCTCTCTCGAGCCGTACAAGAGGAATTGGACAATGGTTGACCGTGTTAAATTGCTCAACTGGGCGTTGCCAAATGCCGAATTGAACACAAAACAGAAAGCTACAATTACAACGGCGGTTGAAAAAGCGCTGGACGAAACTTTATCGGGTGTTCCTCTCTCCGCTGCACTTTCAATCGAAACAAAGCGAGATCTCGTTTTATACCTTTCAGACTTAGCTCCCGCTAAAACCCTTTTAGCCATTTCCAATCGCTGGGAACCTGAACGCAAAAAGATCGACGCAGAGCAGAAGTCAGACCTCAAGCACGACTTAGTTTCGCTTTTAATGGGTGAACGCAAAACATACTCACTCACGACCGCCACTTTATCGGAAGTGAGGGAGATGAATGGCGACGAGTTGGCCACGCTTAGCTATTCAATAAAGCGATTGGCACCGGCTTCAGATTTATCAAAGCTTGTTAAGCGCTGGGATCCCGATCTCCCCAAAAAGCCCACAAAACGTGAAGAACAAGTCCCGCACTTACTCGCACTAGCGACTAATAAAAGCCCGCCACATCCCTCGAAAAAGCTTTCCTTCGAACAATTTAGAAAAAGAGTGGCTGAAGCCGGTGAAATCATACTCGATCAGATCGAGGCGAGAGAAGCAGCTACCGTGGTTCAAGCGAGAGTTAAGAAGTGGGATAGGTACTTACAGCCTCAACCCACGTCTAAAGCAGAGGCGGTTCGACACCTCCGGGCTATAGTTTCAGGTGCCGCCGAACTCTCTCCGAAGCCACCAACAAAGCGCAAAAAATGACTAGTTCATTCGCGTATTTCTTATGACCGGTTTTGCTCGCGCTGCTGTCG
>JBCDES010000045.1:0-9888 GCA_039179295.1 Chlamydiota bacterium | reverse complement strand
TAAAATACGGCAGCTAAAAGAAATGATAGAAACGCAGAAGAAATTGACCGATGAGCGAGAAATAGAGCTATCTGAAAAAGAAAGTAAAATAATGCTACTAGAAGATGAGATAAACAGACAAGCTGAAGAAATACGAAAGCTAAACGGTTTGATTAAGTGGAGCTCTTTCAAGCTTATCTCACTTACGTTGCTTTGTTCGGTCTATTTCGCCCATAGATTTTTTAACACGCCCGATTTCCATACCAAGGTTAACTAGGTAGTCCAATCCTAGTTAGCAATCGTATGAATATCCTCCGAATACCGATAATTAACCGTGTCGTTTTCCTTGCCGTTTATTTTCGATAAAACCGCTTCACCCGCTATCCCAAACCTATCGGATTGAAGCCTCGTATGAGCCCTCCTCATTAGGATAAAGCTCCGAAAAAAAGGTATCACCCTCTCCGGATGCCTGCGAACCGACATTTTGAATCGCTAAATACCTCGATAAAATACAAATAACCACAGGATGAGCGGCGATAGTGAATGAGCTTTTAATCAAATCGATTGCTACTGAGAAAACCGCTACAAAAGGTCATGGCTTTTCTTCTTAAGGAACTCAAAAGTAGTGACATCAACAGATTAAATATGGAGCTTCGTCATTCTACAGGTCACTTAAGCCATTCGGGTTACTTTTCCTCCCCTACTTAAAGTAGGTCGATACTGTTTTGCTTCAAATTCAGGGATCTTTTTACGGGATAAAGAAGAAACTCAATGCACTGATAAGACGGTGGCTGCCAAGATTTCTTTAGGGAGCTCAAAGAAGACGTTTTCTTCGGTATATTCCACTTCTTCCATCTCATTCACCCCGAAAGCTCTGAGATGTTCGATACACTTTTGGACAACCGACTCGGGTGTAGAAGCTCCGGCGGTCAGTCCAATCGCTTTCACCCCTTCAAACCAAGAACGATCGAGCTCATCGGGACTATTGATCAAATGCCCCGGAATACCGAGCTGACGCGCCGCTTCACAAAGACGATTGGAATTGGAGCTTGTAGGATCACCGACGACAAGAACCACATCGACCGAACGGGCCATTTTTCGAAGGGCAAGTTGTCGATTGGTTGTTGCATAACAGATTGAAGAACTCGGCAACGTTTCGATAAGGGGGTATTTTTTCTTAATCGCAGCGATAATCTCGTTCACATCGTCGAGGCTCAAGGTCGTCTGAGTCGTGTAGAAAAGAGGTTGCTCTTGAGGGAAAGTGAGTCTTCCGACATCCTCGATAGATTCGATAACGGTTGTATCTTTCGGAGCTTCGCCGGCGGTTCCGATCACTTCTACATGCTTTTTATGACCGATAAGCAAGATATGATACCCTTTTTTTGCATAACGTTTAACAGCTGAGTGGACCCGAATCACAAGACCGCAAGAAGCATCGATCTCGATAAGCTCTCTTTTTTTTGCTTGCTCACGGACCGAAGGGGGAATCCCGTGAGCGGAATAGATCACACGAGACCCTTTGGGAACTTCGGCTAGATCTTCGATGAAAATCGCCCCTTTCTTCTCGAGACCTTCTACAACATGGCGGTTGTGGACGATTTGGTGCTTTACATAAATCGGAGCGCCCCAAGCTTGCAAGGCCCGCTCGACGGTTTCGATAGCGCGGACGACGCCGGCACAAAAGCCTCTGGGTTTCGAAAGCAACAATTTCATAAGCCGGGATAATAAAAGGGTTAAGAAGGATGATCAACAAAAAAGTGGCGGATAATGCCCCGGCAAGCATCCGCTACCCGATTCCAAACAGCTTCAAAACTTTTTTCCCCTCCGACATAGGGATCGGGTATCTCTTCATCCTTATGCTTTTTAGAGAAATGAGAGGCGATAAAAACTTTATTTCGGTCCTTTTCCGTCCGAGCCATTGCTTTGACTGCGATACGGATATCTCCCGTCACACAAAAAATAACATCGAACCGGTTAAAAAAGTCGGCTTCAAAAGGTTTGGAACGGTCGTGTAGGGCAATTCCATAAGATTTCCCAACCGTTTGCATCCGTTTATCCGGAGATCTCCCCGGAAATAGTGTGTGAAGACCGCAACTCTCGACGTAAGCATCGATTCCCTTTTCCCGTAGTAAATGCTTCATCATCTCCTTGAGGGCCGGAGACCGGCAGATATTTCCCGAACAGACAAAAAGTATACTAGGTATCTTTGACATCAGCCGCGCAACGGAAGCCATAGGTTCGATTGACGACACCGGGATTATTGCGGTGACGATGGGAACAACGCAGATCGTCTTTTAAGCTTTTCCAACACCCCCCCCGTAACACGCGGTAGACCCCTTGCAAAGGACCCTTCGGATTATCCGGGTGTTGGATAGCGACTTCATAATAGTTGTAATCATACCAATCATGACACCACTCGTAGACATTTCCCGCCATATCATAGAGTCCGATCTTGTTCGGTGGATAACTTTTAACGGCCGTCGTATCGGAACTGAAGAAATTTGCCTGCGTTCTTTCGATGCCGTTTCCGGTCGTATAGGGTAGTTCCTCACAGCATGCCGCGGCAACCTCCCATTCCGCTTCCGTCGGCAGCCGTTTTCCGACCCATTTGGCATAAGCGACGGCTCCGTACCAGGTCACTCCGATCACGGGATGTTTCGAATAACCCGATTCGATGCTGAGCTTTCCTCCCTGGCGTCGAATACGTGAGTCTTTTAACAGAATGATATCATTATTATTGGAATCTTTTTCCCCTCCCATCAATTCCAAGAAACGGACAAACTGTTCGTTGGTGACGGGATGAACGTCGAGGGCAAAGCTATCGAGCTTAACCCTATGACGGGGTCTTTCATCACGTCCTCCCTCATCACTCCCGCGAAAGTGTTCCCCTTCTTCGATCAGCTCCATTTCGGTTTGAATCGGATCGGTATTTTTGATCTCTTCTTCCTTGGGAACATATCTGGCGACGGTACTATCGACATGAAAAGCGGCCGCCGGATCGGGGTCGTACTCGGGTCTTTGGATCTGTTGAGGTTTCAGGTCGGGTCTCGCATCTCCTCGCACCAATCGAGACACTTCGCGCAACATTTTCGTTTGAGCGGGGCTCCCCTCTTTTTCCGAAGCTTCGGTGATCGTTGCAACCCCTCCCGGCTGTTCGACCCGTTCCGCCTTTCTTTTCCCCGTCCCCTCATTCCGATCGAGATCGGAATCTTCCCCTTGTCGTAGCCTTTGAGAAGACTTTGTTTGCGGACGTCTCAACGTGTCTAAAAGGGGGGGAAGAGAGTCCGGACGTTTTGCGGGATCCGGTTTCAGACATTCATTGACCAAATGATCCCAATTCAACCTAAAGTCGGGGTTAACGGTGCAAGGGCGGGGAAAGTTTCCTTCGGGAAACGAATGCATCAGTAAAAAATAAGTCAGCACTCCGAAAGCATAGATATCCGCTTGAGGACCTACGGGCTTTTCACGATAAATGCGCTGTTCGGGGGCTAAAAAGTGGTAGGTTTGGAGAAATGAGGTGTGGAGTTTTGAAAGTTTAATCGATTCAAAGGTCCCAAAGAGATGTTTTTCTTCTCCCGGTTTCGTGAATATGTGTTCGGAAAGATCTAATGAGAGGACATCTGCAAGAATCTTATACATCCGTGTTAAAATCGTCCCTTCCCCGACGATAGGAGAGAGACCGAAATCGGAAAGGTGGACATGGAGCCCTTTCTTTCCCTTACCGATTAGGACGTTATTGAGCTTCAAGTTGCGATGGACCAGGTTCTCTCCGCCGAATCGACTCCGGTGGGCGTAGGTTAATGCCGAAGCAACCTGTGTTAATAATTCGAGAATCTCATTCTCATTAAGTCGTTGTTTATCGACCCCGAGATATTGCGTTAAATTCGTCGCTTGCCCGAAACAATCGACGATGCGATCGGTGACCAAGAAGTAGAAACCCTCCGCAAAGGAAACGTTATGGATTTTCACAATATGCGGATGGTCGAGTTTTGCTAAAATCGCCACCTCTTTTTCAAAGCGTTGAATAAAGTTTCGATCCGTTGCAAGTTCTTCGGGGAGAACCTTGAGAATATATTGTTGTTTGACGAAACGGTGCTCGGCAAGGTAAACGTTCCCCAGCGTTCCTTGTCCGAGCCGTTTAATAATCGAATAATCGCCGAGGTTTTTTTTATCCACGAATACAACCTGGTTTTTGATTCGATATTGTCATATTTTCGTGATTATTGTCTAGAAATCAACCTTTGCGATCAGGAAAAAAAGGAGAAAAAATCGTTTGCATAATAAATCGATCGATATTACAGTTTGATGAAACTTTTAATCGGGGTGCCCCTAGCGGCTGAGAAGTAAAAGATCGACTAACCCGCAAAACCTGATCCGGATAATTCCGGCGGAGGAATTTAAAATGATTTTAAAAGCCGTGAGTTGCATTGCAACCTTAACATCGATCGTCTCTCTTATTCCGCAAATCATCAAGACCTACAGGACACGCTCCTCAAACGATCTCTCCCTAGCTATGATCGTCAATTTTCTGATCTGCTCGATCAGTTGGATCGTCTACGGTTTTCTCACACGAACGATGACCGTTTGGGTGACGAATCTAATCATGACCTTTTTAACGCTGATCCTCATCTTCCTTAAAGTCCGCTACTCCTCCGATCAAAATTACTCCCATGATTGAACGACTCCTTACCTCTTATCGAAGCGCCCTCCTATTGAATGGAAAACACCTCGGTCATCGACTGCTCGGAAAAATACGAGACGACGCTCCCGTCATTGCAGCCGACGGAGCTGCCAAGTGGCACTCAGCCGATTATATCGTGGGAGATCTGGACTCGTTTTCCGTAGCCGATCAGGGGCAGGCCGAAGTGATTCCTATTTCCGATCAAGATAGGACCGACTGTGAAAAAGGGATGGTCTTTGCTAAAGAAAAAAAGCTCTTACCTTGCCTAATCCTGGGGTTAAGCGGAGGAGAAATCGATCATTTTCTAGGAAATATTCAAGCGTTGCTCAAACATGCGAACAGCTATGAGTTCTTTTTTCTCGATGAATATGAGAAAGGGGTCAAGATAGGAATCCCTCTTTCCGAAGGAAAATATCCTATCGAGACAGAAGTCGGTGCAACGGTATCCGTTTTCCCTCATCGCACCTGCAAACTCACCACAAACGGACTCTTCTGGGAGCTTAAAGAGGAGTCGATCGACCTCGACGGTCCTCTTACCGTTCGAAACCGATCGACGAAGGGATCGGTAGAATTTAATATGATTGAAGGAAAAGCGCTGATCGTCATCGATATAGGGCTTCCATAACCCTTACAAATATTTATTGAGTTTATCGATATCCGTAAAAGGATTAACATAGGTTTTTCTTACCCAATCTCGGAGAAAAATATGAGTGCAACAAGCGATACCAAGCGTCAACTCCAAAACAGAGCCGTTTTCGGAATCCTACTGATGATTGTAGGTTTAGCACTTTATCCCCTTTCGGACGCCTTTATCAAACACCTCATGGGAACCTACTCGGTTCCTCAAACATCGTTTCTAAGGGCTGCGACAAGACTCTTTCCCCTTTCGATCATGATGTTTTTTCAAGGAGGTGTGAGAAAGGTTTTAGCAACGCGACATCCCAAAAAACATCTCGCTCGTCTCGTTGTGAATTTGGTCTACACACTTTCATTTATGTACGCCTTTTCTCTAGCTTCCCTTACGACCACCTACACGATCAGCTATACCTCATCCCTCTTTATGATCATTTTAAGTGCCCTGATGCTGAAAGAGTCGGTCACCCGGGATCGGTGGACCGCAGTCGGAATAGGATTGGTCGGCGTCATGATCGCCGTGCAACCTTGGGGAGGGACCTTCGAATTCGCTGCCTTAATCGTCCTATTCGGGACCTTTTTAGGAGCCCTTAACAAAATCTTGATGAGGAAGCTCGCCGCAACGGAACATAGTTTGGCGATCACCATTTATCCCAACCTCGTCATGATGCTTGCGATGCTTCCCTTCCTCTTCATCTCCGTTTCCTGGACCGGATGGGGACCTTGGAAAGCGATGCCTTGGGAGCACTGGGGTCTTTTTGCAATCGTCGGGCTCACTACCGCTGCCGGGCAATATGCGATCGCGCAAGCCCTCCGCTTTGCTCAAGGGTCGGTCCTCGCCCCTATCGACTATTCCACCTATTTTTGGGTCGTCGCATTCGATACCTTTTGGTGGCACAAAGCTCCGAACCTTTACATGATCATAGGAGCGGTAGTGATCGTAGGAAGTAACCTCTATATTTTATACCGCTCTTCCAAAGAGAGAAAAATTGCAAAGACGGCGACGGTATCGCTAAATTGAACCGATCGAGTCTTCGACTCGATCCGGTCAGCGGATTAAAGACATCTCCGGATGCCGCGCAAAACGATGAGCGGTTTCGACTCCCCTTACTTCCGAGTTTTCACATTCGCCTTCGTTTTCCGGGCAAGGATTGAGCTTTTTACGCTCAGCTCCAAAAAGCTTGCCCGATCCTTTTACACCTTCATCGCTCCGTCTCCTTAAAATGCTCGGCAACACTCGAAGGTAACCGAACGGTGATTTTAATCGAAGCATTTGCTAGTGTTATAGCATGAATAGACCTTCTAATTTTATCACTACAATCGATACCTCTCTTGCTTCCGAACTAAAAAAAAACCTGGAAGATCAAGGATTCGATCTTTCCAGACCGACACATACCATTTTCCAAGCTAAAAGAAAAGGTGTCTCTTGCACTCTCTACGAGTCGGGAAAGTTGGTGGTTCAAGGAAAGGAAAAAGATGACTTTATCGACTATTATCTCGAACCCGAAATCTTAGGAACCTTTTCTTATACCTATCCCGAAATCGCAATCGATAGGACACCCCACATCGGTGTCGACGAAGCCGGAAAAGGAGATGTCTTCGGTCCTCTTTGCATAGCGGCTCTTTATGCCAATAAAAAGATGATTTCAGAGCTTATAACAACGGGAATTCGAGATAGTAAACGGCTGACCGATAGTACGATCATTAAATTTTCCACTCAAATCAAAAGGGAATGTCCCCATTCGATCGTTCAAATCTTTCCCAAAAGATACAATGAATTGTATAACCGGTTTAAAAATCTAAACCGCCTCCTGGCTTGGGCTCATGCAACAGCCATTGAAGAACTGGTTAAAAAGACCGACTGCAGAGCGGTGGTTATCGATCGGTTTGCCGACGAACATGTCGTTGAAGACGCCCTCAAGGGTAAAGCTCTTGCAGTCGAGCTCTCACAGCGTCATCGCGGGGAAGAAGATGTTGTCGTCGCAGGAGCCTCGATCTTGGCTCGCGCCGCCTTCGTCCGAGGAATAGAAACGCTCGGCTCTCAGTTCAATCTAACCCTCCCCAAGGGAGCTTCTTCCGGAGTGATCGAGGCGGGACGGCGATTCGTCCGATCTCATGGAGAATTACCTTTAAAAGAAGTGGCAAAGCTCCATTTCAAGACGGTTAGAGATTTCATTTAATCCTCTCAACGCAACGATCACATTTTTATTTCCCCGAAAGCCGAGATCCGGTTGAGCTTTTTTAACTATTGTTACAACCTTTACCGGCGTGCCGAGGCTCTTTGTCCGAAATTGCAACAATGGGTTAATCCTCATCCTCATCCTCATCTTCATACTCTTCGCTAAAAGGATAGAGATCTTCTTCATCTCCGTCGAGCTCTTCTTCTTCCCCGAAATCACTTTTGGGGTCTAGATAGAGCGCGATCGAAGTCGCCCTGGGCAAAGGGAGGTAATCGCTCTGCTCTTCCTCCGCCAGCGGTTTGGAATGAAAAACACGCCACACACAGATGGCAATATAGAGTGCACAAAAAAGACTCATATAGAGAAAGAGACCCGAAGGACCGAAATGACCCATAAAAAAAGGAGAAATGAGCGGTCCCGTAATACATCCTACTCCGTATACAAGGAGAAGAGCGCAGGTAATCCCCAGCACTTTTTTATCTGAAAAATAGTCACACGTATAGTTAATTGCGAGGGGATAAAGGGTAAAAGAAATGCCGCCGAAAAGAACCATCAGTCCCAGAAGAAGATAATAGTGAAAATGACTGCTACAATAGAGGGCAAAGGTTACAACCATTAAAACAAAGGTAATCCCGATAATCACCTTTCTACGATTGAAAATATCCGACAGGTGTCCGATCGGCCATTGAAGCAACAGCCCTCCCATAATGGTAAAACCCATGATTTGGGAAATTTGAAAAAGGGTTAAACCTATCTCTCTACCGAAGATAGGAGCAAGACCGTAAAAAGAACTCATGATCAGTCCGGAAATACAACAACCGATCGGACCCAACGGCGATCTTTTAATGATTTGAAAAACATTCGTGATCGCAGACTCCAAAAGGAGAGGACCGCTACTTCGCATCATCGATACGGGAATGACTGAAAGCGAGCTTAAAATCACCGTAATCGCAAAAGGAATCAGACTTTGAATCGGCGAAGCATTCAAAATAAATTGCCCGAAGCCTTGGGCGAAGTAAAGGGTAAACATGTAAAGTGAAAGGAGTTTTCCCCGACTTCTTACCGATGAAAGGAGGAGCCAACTCTCAATGGCAATAAAAAACCCCGAAGTACAAAAACCTGTGAGCGCCCGATAAAATGCCCAAGAATAGGGGTCGATATGGAACGATTGGACAACAAAGATCACCGAGTTGAGCGAAGCCATCAAGGCAAAGCTACGAATATGACCGATACGACCGATGAGTCTTTCGACATGAAGAGCGCCGAGCATCATCCCTAAATAGTAAGCTCCGCTAAGAATCCCCACGATAAAGTTGGGATAACCCTCGATAGAAAACCTCAAACTTGTAAACGTGGTAAAGAAACCGTTGCCGAGCATAACAATCACAAGGCTAAGAAGAGGGGCAATCGCACTGCGAAAAACCTTTCTCATACATCCTTCTTTTTGGTTCCGATTTTCATCTTTGCCTCAGGAGAAACCCACCGTCGATCGACTTGATGAAGGGGCTGAGTTACCACCATATATTTTTCCTTCTCGAACGGCTGTTGCACCTCCCCTTTTTTCATCATCAGTTGCTCGAAGGAATAATGAATGTCGAAATGGTTTTCATCTTTTTTGACGGCAGTGATATCGGAATTCGACAGAATCGGAAGAAAGTATTCGGATTTGGTTCCGAGAAACTTTATCACTCCTTTTTCAATAGCAGACTGAAAAGCTTGCTTTCCGACTTGAGAAAATGCCTGTTGAAGAAGGGAAAAAAGGGCGTTATGAGCAGGGCAAAGCTTTTCTATTGCTTTATAGACTTCAAGGAGTCTTTCAAAGGTTAATCCATTCGTTTTTTCCGCATGATAAATTTGCTTATCGCCGTCATATAGTTGGAATGAAGGCCATTCACGGTTCAGTTCCTTTCCGAAATCGACCGTCATAAAACGGTAGTCGTCATCTTCCTCGATTTTCTCATTAATCGTAGGAAAATTTTCCAAGTCCCCCTTCACCTTTCTGTCGACTCCGTCGGAGATTTTTTCTATAAATGAACGCTCCTTTTTCATTTCAAAAGAGCACTCCTCAAAAGCCCAATCGAGAAGCCCAAGGGTTATATTTGACACCTCTTGAATCGAAAGGAGAAAATCCCACTGATATTTATTCAAGATCAGAGCGCAAAGATTAAACTGTTGGTCCTCACTCATATGATAGAGTACCTGTTGCTGATTCGCTAACTGAATCAGTTGCCTCCGATTTTCGAGTAACAAGTCTCTGGGGAGATGGCGACCGGCAAGATAGGTTTGGAGGATTTCAATATCCTTGCGAGATGTTTTAGAAAGCGTTTCGATCAAGTGAAAGAGCTCGGGATTGGTATCACCGATCTCTTCAAAGTCTTGGTAAGCGAGTAGTGGGACAGTGGGACATTTGTCAAG
>JBCDES010000047.1:0-9638 GCA_039179295.1 Chlamydiota bacterium | reverse complement strand
CGAGACTCAGATATTCTATCCAACCTACGAGAACATAGAATTTTACCCAATAGGAAAAGGAAAACACACAATTGTTGTTGTTGTAAATGTCGTAAATCACTTTGTTGTAAAGTACCTGGTACTGGGTTTAGAAGAGCTTTTCTTGACAACACGGTAGGTCCTGTTCCAATGCAAAAAGTGCGTTTTTCAATGTTTGCTGCAGGACTGATAGCTGTTAGTGCTACAACTGCGGTGACCGAAAATGATAATTATTCTAATGCTTCTGTTCTTAATGCTACACTTATAGCTACATGTGTAGGATCGGTAGTCGGTGCTATAACCGGTGTTTTTTGGACATGCTATTCTAGTGATACGGATGTGCGAGAAAGATAAAGTAGGTCTTTTGTTAGACGACAAGAGCGCAAGCGGGGGCAATTTCAAGCCCTATGAAGCTAGCGGTTGGTAAATAGGTTAGAGGAGGTCAATTTTCTTTTCGGTTCATTTCGGTAACCAACCTCCTCGAGCCTAAAAACCTCCACCGGGGGTGAGTTAACCTTCAATCGTTGCGAGTCACCGACTTTTCATTTTCCTTATCCGATAAGGCGATTGGCTGAGATGTTAAGAAGGGGAAACGAAGCAAAATAGCTTACCTAAATCAGCTCTATTTAAACAAACCTAGTCCATTATCATTCGCATCAACACAACCAAATCATTTTATATCGTCCCAAAATCCCTTTTGGTTCCGAATCTATGGAACTCTCGGAAAGGTTTATCGATCGAATAGATTGAAGAGGTTTCCAAACCTTTTGAGCCTATCCGATGCCCCGGAGCGATTGCCCTATATCAAATCTCGAGACAAGGCAATTTTATCTCCTTGCAAACATGAAGAGGAGAGTTGATAAAACAAAGCTGAAAACGATTGAAGTGGTAATGGGGACGAAAATTTCCATGTCCCTCCATTTGAACGAGAAATCTCCCGGGAGCTCACCGATCCAATTCAGAGGAATCTCGAGAGTGATCAGCGTCCCGATAATTATTGAGCAGACGCCGATAAGCATAAGGAGCCTTACCATCGGTCTTTATTTAGCAGAGGTTGCAAACTCTTTAATGGCAGCCGCATCGCGAAGCCCTACCAGACGCCCCGCCTCTTCTCCGTTCTTGTAAAGAATCAAAGTGGGAACGGAGGTGACATCGTAGGTTTTAGCGGTGACGTGCCCTTTATCGATATCGAGTTTCCCGAATCGAACCTGTCCGGATAAATCTTCGGCAACCTCTTCAAGAACCGGAGCTATCGTCCGACAGGGTCCGCACCATTCGGCAAAAAAATCGACGACGGTTACACCCGATTCGATACCCTCTTTAAAATTACTATCGTCCAATAGCGCGATATCGGCAGCCATACCTCTTTTCTCCATTTAAGTTATTTTATCAGCATATCCGATAAGATGAATTTTTTCCATCGGAGATTTTTCCCAAGGGGATCGCAACGGATAAATTTTTTCATAAGCAACTGAAAGAAAAAGCAATAGAAAAAGAACGGTCGTTCTTACAGTCGATCGCGATCATCGACCGATCACCCAATTGAAAGCTTGCGGAAAAAATTGCTTTCCATCGATTTCTTAAAGATTGTCGAATCGCTGCTCTCCATCCGAACCGGATCTTATCCGGTTACGGTTAGTTTACAGAGTGTAAACGTCTTAACTTAAGCTTAAGATTCGTATCGGTTTATCACTTATTCTTAAAACGGTAAAAAAGGTCGATAAACTGCGCGCTTGAAGATAATCGTTTTTTCGGCTATGTTCGACGGTCTAAAAGCGAATGAAGGAATCATGGAATGACACAATCCGTCATCAATAAAAGTTTGAAAGAACTTCTCATCGACTATCTCAAGAGACATAAGAAGATCGATCTCTTAACCGCTTACTTTTTCTTCCTCGAGAAAAAATACAATATCCAACCCGTTCTTTTCTTGAGGGAAAAAACCATTTTTCAAAGTAAAACCGAACTGCTGAAGAAGCTGGAGGATGAAAAAAAACTCTGGCGTGAAACCGAGATCATGATTCAAGTCGGAACGCAATCGGTCAATGAAGCGACTCAAAAGATCTACATCTGCCCTTTTACCGGCAAGGTATTCGGAAACAACACCCACCCCAATCCTCAAGATGCGATTTATGATTGGGTCTCCAACTGCCCGGAAAACAAAGAACGGATCGACGGAATGAAAGTGAAGCGATTCTTCGTATCGGAAGACCCGGAAGTGATCAAGAATTACATCCAAAAAAGACGAGAGCCGATCACGAAAATCGTTTTTTCTTCAGGAGTAACCGGAAAACTGTTCAATAGTAAGAAAGCCGTCATCGATGACTTTGAAAAAAATCAGCTGAAGCCGATGGAGCTTGTTGGGGTTCCGGGACAAAACCGGTTTAAAATTGAAGAAAACTTCCTCTCATTCATCCAAGAACAACTCGATGATTCCAAAATCTCCGGATTCGTCGATGAAATGAATAAACACGATGAGTTCAAAATTCACGTTGAGCGCTGGATCGAAGAAAACCAATAAATACCTCTCCGTATCGGCCGAGGAAACCGAGGCTATCGGGCGGCAAATCGGACGCGCCCTCCAACCGAGCTCGACCGTTTGCCTAATCGGTAACCTGGGTGCCGGTAAGACGACCCTGACTAAAGGGGTCGTTTCGGAGATCACGGGAATTCCGCCCCGTCGCGTTACCAGTCCTACCTTTACTTATCTCAATATCTATGAGGGGAATCGGACCCTTTATCACTTCGATTGTTATCGATTGAACGGCAGTGACGACTTTTTAAATCGGGGATTCGATGAGTACTTCGGACGGCTTTGTTTAATCGAATGGTCTGAAAAAATCGAAGACGTTTTACCGAAAAAACGGGTCGTGATCACGATTGAATATAACGGTGAGGATAAAAGGACGGTTTCTTATCAAGAACGTTGAATTCAAATCGGCGCGGTTTTTAACCTCGGCTTTAAAAACCGGCGAACTCCCCAAGCTTACACTCCCCGAAATTGCAGTTGTCGGTCGTTCGAATGTGGGAAAATCTTCGTTGATCAACCACCTTCTCCACTCAAAAAAAATCGCCAAGATCTCTTCGACACCGGGGAAGACGCAACGGATAAACTACTTTATCATCGATGAATCTCTCCTCGTCGCAGACCTCCCGGGCTATGGCTATGCAAAAACGGCAAAAACCCTTCAACAAGAATGGAGTATTTGGATCGATAAATATTTAACGAAGCGGCAATTGAAGCTGATCCTCTTTCTTTTAGATTCTCGTAGAGAACCGACTAGAGAAGATCGGCAATTTTTAGAGTGGACGTTCCATAAAAAAACTTTTCCCCTTCTCGTTCTGACGAAGGGCGATAAGCTGTCGCAAAAAGAAAAATATGCCGCTTTTAAACGGATGGAAAATGAGAAATCCTTGAATCGATTGTCTCCTCTTCTGTACTCTGTAAAAGAAGGTAACTGTAGGCAAAAACTCATTCATCAGATCAACCGGCTATTATGGGACTAGTCAATGAAGATACCTTTGTCTGCTTCGATTGCGAAACATCGGGGCTCGATCCGAAACGAGACCGTATCGTTGAAATTGCGGGAGCAAAGTTTACTTTTGACCGAATCATCGAGGCACGGGAAAACTTGATTAATCCGGGGATTCCCATTCCTCGACAGACGATAGAAATTCACCATATTACCGATGATCTGGTTCGAGGCAAACCTTCCATGAAAGAGGTTGTGAAAGACTATTTAGACTTTATAGGCGACCATATCGTTGTCGGTCATGCAATTCCGTTCGATCTCGCTATCCTCGCTACGGAAGCCAAACGGGCAAACATCGAATCCGGACTATCGAGACAACGTTATCTGGATACCCTCCGATTAGCCCGTCTCTATGGGGAAAGTCCGACCAACTCTCTCGAAACCCTTCGAAAACACTTCAATATTACAACCGACGGAGTGCATCACCGTGCGATGAGCGACGTTCTAGTGAATATCGAGGTCTTTAAACACCTAAGTCGAAAATTCAAAACGACGGAAGAAATCCTCAAAAGACTGGAAAAACCGATTGCTCTTAAATCGATGCCTCTTGGGAAACACAAGGGTCGACCCTTTCGGGAAGTCCCTATTGAATATCTCCACTGGGCCGTCAACCAAGATTTCGATCGGGATTTTCTGTTTTCTCTTCGCTCCGAATTAAAAAAACGGCGAAGGGGAAACCAGTTTTCACAAGCCGCCAACCCCTTTTCGGAATTATAGAATCATGGTAAGTAGCGGCTTAGCGGATAAACTTTCAGTGCGAGATTTAGAGATCAACGGCAAGAAAATTCTCATGCGGGTCGATTTCAATGTTCCCTTAGACAAAGACGGAGCGATCGGCGACGATAGCCGTATCGCTTTGACCCTTCCCTCGATTCAATACATATTAACCCGAGGAGGTCGCCTAATTTTAATGAGTCACCTCGGACGTCCGAAGGGAACGGCGAACTCTAAACTCTCTTTAAGACCTTGCCGAGAACGACTCGGTCTTCTCCTGGGGCAAGAGGTAAAATTCTCCCCTAACTGTATTGGAGAAAAGGTGGTCGAACTCACCGATAGCTTAAGACCCGGAGAAGTTCTCCTCCTTGAAAACCTCCGTTTTCACGTAGGAGAAGAGGATCCTAAAAAAAACCCTTCCTTCGCAAAAGCTCTAGCTTCCCTTGGAGACGCTTATGTCGATGATGCATTCGGAGCGGCCCATCGCTCTCATGCTTCAACGGTTACGATTACAGAATATTTTCCTAAAAATTGTGCTACGGGCTTATTGATGGAACAAGAGATTCGCTCCCTTTCAAAAGGTGTCTTTAATCCTAAACGTCCTTTTTACGCAATCATCGGCGGAGCAAAAATCGGCAGTAAAATAGGGGTATTCGATGCCCTCCGTAAAAAAGTCGATACGATTTTTATCGGCGGCGGGATGGCTTTTACCTTCTTAAAAGCAACAGGGGTTCCTATCGGAGACTCTATTTGCGACGATGAAAAACTCGACGAATCGAAACAACTTCTCGAGAATTGCGACAAGCAAGAGATTCAAGTCCGTCTTCCGGTCGATATTGTGATTACCGATGAAACGGAAACGCAAATAATCGATATAAAAGAAGGGATTCCGGTCGGTTGGAAAGGAATGGATATAGGACCCCGAACGGTTGAAACCTGGTCGGAGGAACTGAAAAAAGGGGCTACGATTTTTTGGAACGGTCCGATGGGAGTATTCGAACAAGCTCCTTTTTCCCACGGAACCGATCGATTAGCTCAAAATTTATCGGAGATGGACGGAGAGGTCATCGTAGGTGGAGGAGATTCTATTGCAGCGATCAATCGGCTCCGGCTTCAAAAAAGTTTTACACACCTTTCTTCCGGTGGAGGAGCCTCTCTGGAATTTATCGAACATGGGACTTTACCGGGAATTGAAGCTCTTACGAATAAATGATTTAGATTGTCAAATATCCCCTCTTCGTTATAATAGTAGTCCTACTAATATATTTTCCGTGATAGAAAATAAGATGTTAAAAAAAACTCTTGTGGCAAGGGTCGCCGTGGAATTAGTCCCCATCTCGTATAAAAAATTTTTTCTCCCCTCATCAAACGCAATAAACTCTCACGACTCTTTTAAAACCCCAAATTTTATCCGGGAGCTCTATGTCATCGGAAACAAGTGATGAATTTAGCCGTATCCGTACCCTGCTATGGCCGATCCATCGTTGGGAAATGAAAAAGTTTTTCCCCCTTCTCATCCTTTATGCGTTGATTTGTTTCAACTATCACCTCTTGAAAGCCGAAAAAGATACCCTCGTTATCACCGCTAACGAAGCCGGTGCGGCAGTCATCCCGTTTATTAAAATTTGGGTGATTTTACCGATGGCTCTCTTGATCACTTTTCTCTTTACACGTCTGTTCAATCGGTTTTCTCAAGAAAAAGTGTTTTACATCATGACCGGGAGCTTTTTAGCATTTTTTGCACTGTTTGCTTTTATCCTGTTTCCTTTTCGAAACTCCGTTCACCCCCATGAATTTTGCGATCGACTCGCATCGATCTCCCCTCAAGGGTTTTCAGGGCTGATCGGAATGGTTCGTTATTGGTCGTTTACCCTATTTTATGTCATGGCAGAGCTTTGGGGAACGGCGATCATGTCGGTCCTCTTCTGGGCTTTTGCCAATGAAATTATGACTGTCAAAGACGCTAAACGTTTTTACGGCATATTGGGTGTGGGAGCCAATGTTTCTTCGATTTTTGCAGGTCAAATTGCAATCTTCGTTTCAAGCCGATTTTTCGATCTTTCCTTTATTTTCGGTTCGGATAGTTGGAGGCAAAGCCTCGGACTCGTGACCGCAATCGTCATCTTTACCGGACTTCTTTCTATCGCGCTCTTTCGTTGGTATACCGTCTGTGTGATTCGTCGCGATCCGATGATGAGAAAAGTCCATGCAAAAAATGAGCGGAAACGTAAGGAAGTCAAGATGGGGATGCGGAAGAACTTTGCTTATCTTATGCAATCGAAATACCTTCTCTGCATCGCCGTTCTAGTCATCGGATTCAACATCGCCGCGAATATGGTAGAGATCATCTGGAAGGATCAAATCCGTCTTGCCTACCCCGATCCCGACGCCTTTAGAGCTTATATGGGTAGCGTCGTTAAGGCTATCGGTTTCCTTTCAACATTTGTCGCCATCTTCATCAGCGGCAACCTGATTCGAAAAATGGGCTGGACGTTCAGCGCTTTAACGACCCCCTTAGCCCTACTCATACCGGGAGTCTTCTTCTTCGGAATCCTCCTGTTCCAAGACCATCCGATTGTCGATACTTGGAGCGCCGCTTTCGGCTTCACACCTCTTACCCTCGGCGTCTTGTTGGGCTCTATTCAAAACATCTCCTTAAGGGGATGCAAATATACTCTCTTCGATACGACGAAAGAAATCGCTTTCATCCCTCTAAGCTCCGAGTCCAAATTCAAGGGAAAGGCCGCTATTGACGGGGTCGGTTCGCGACTAGGCAAAACGGGAGGATCGATTATTCATAGCGGACTTCTGATGATTTTCGGAACGATCTCCCTCAGCACCCCTTTTGTCGGAGCTTTCCTTCTCCTGATCATCTTAGGTTGGATGATTGCAACGAAATCTCTCGGCAAACAATTCAATCGCCTAACCGCTCGGTATGAACAACTCGTGATCGACGATGAAACCGCTGGTCCGATAGAAGAACCGGTCCCGGAGCAGATTTCGGCTCAAACCGCGCAAAAAATCATTTTAAGATCGCTGTAAAAGATATTTAACAAAAACCGACAGACCGAGCGATAAGGAAATAATTCGGATTGTCAAATATCACCCCTCTGTTATAGTAATTAGGTTGATAGGGACTTTTGATGTTGAAAGCAAGATGCTAAAAAAGCTTTTGAGGCGAGTTGAGTTGTGATACCGGCTTCTATCCTTGGTAAAAAGTTCTCCTTTCATTCATCGGTTAAAGCGCCATCTTATCGCCCCCTAAAATCTAAAAAAATACTATCCGAAACATCGAGGAGTCGTATGGCGTCCGGAAACAATGGCGCATTCAGTCGCATTCGTTCGTACTTATGGCCGATTCATAATCGGGAGGTTAAAAAATTTCTCCCCCTTCTGATTCTCTACGCCCTCATTTGCTTTGATTACAGCCTTCTAAAAGCGGCGAAAGATGCTCTTGTCATCACTGCCGATGAGTCCGGCGCGGCCGTGATTCCTTTCATTAAGATTTGGGCAATTCTTCCGATGGCACTTGTCGTCACCTACCTCTTTAGCCGTCTCTTCAACCGATTTACCCAAGAAAAGGTCTTCTACATCATGGTCGGAAGTTTTTTAGCCTTTTTCGCAATCTTTGCCTTGGTTCTTTACCCTCTCAGAGACGTCATCCATCCTCATGAATTCTCCGGCTATTTGGAACGGATCTGCCCCCGGGGTTTCGGAGGATTGATCGGGATGATCCGTTACTGGTCATTTACCCTCTTTTATGTGATGGCAGAACTTTGGGGAACAACGATTATGTCGGTTCTCTTCTGGGCTTTTGCGAACGAACTGATGACCGTTAAAGATGCAAAACGGATTTACGGAATCCTAAGCGTAGGGGCAAATATCTCTGTGATTTTTGCAGGACAGATCGCGATCCTGGTTTCAGGACAACTTTTCGACCTCTCCTTTATTTTCGGAACCGATTCATGGGGGCAGAGCTTAGGTCTCGTAACGACAATCGTTATCTTCACGGGACTCCTCTGTATGGGGCTATTCCGCTGGTACAATACCCATGTCATCGATCGCGATCCTAAAATGAAAGAAGAACAAACAAAAAATCATCGGGAGCGACGAAAAGCTAAAATGGGAATACGTAAAAACTTTGCTTATCTGGCGCAATCGAAATATCTCCTTTGTATTGCCGTTCTCGTAGTCGGGTTCAACCTGGCAATGAATATGATCGAAATCATCTGGAAGGATCAAATTCGCCTTGCTCACCCTAATCCTAATGATTTTAATGCTTATATGGGAAAGGTTTTAAAGGCGATCGGATGCTTATCCGCCTTCATCGCTTTTTTCATCAGCGGGAATATGATTCGAAAGATGGGGTGGACCTTTAGCGCTCTGATCACTCCCGTAGCTCTTTTAGTGACCGGAGTCTCCTTCTTCGGCGTCCTCCTTCTAAAGGACAACCCCACTTTAAATGCTTGGAGTGCCGCCCTCGGCTTTACACCTCTTACCCTCGCCATTTTATTCGGAACTCTTCAAAACGTGTTCTCGCGGGGATGTAAATATACCCTATTCGATGCGACAAAAGAGATTGCTTTCATCCCTTTAAGTTCCGAATCGAAACTGAAAGGGAAAGCGGCGATCGACGGCGTCGGCTCCCGACTGGGAAAAACGGGGGGGTCTATCATCCATAGCGGGCTTCTGATGGTTTTCGGAAACATCGCCTCGAGCACCCCTTTCGTCGGAACTTTTCTCCTGATCTTGATCTTAGGTTGGATCGTCGCAACGAAATCTCTGGGAAGGCGGTTTCATCGCCTCACCACTCAGGATAAAGAACTGGAGGTCAACGGTAACACCCTCGAAACAACAAATGAGTCGGCAACGCCGACAGTCTCCGTCAAAGCAACCTAAAGAATGAAGTTGATGCAACAAATTGTAAATTTTATTGTTGAAAATAGCGGTTTTGCTCCATGGATTTCTTTCGGACTCATCCTACTCGCAGGGTTCAATATTCCCATTAGTATCGATGTCGTCATGGTTCTCACCGCTTTTCTAGCCGCAACGACAATCCCGGAACTGATGCCTCATCTCTTTATAAGTGTCCTTTTGGGAGCCTATTTTTCCGGATGGATCTGTTATTGGATCGGAAGAAAAGTGGGTGTCAAGCTCCTGAAAATCGGTTATTTTGCAAGGCTTCTTCCTAAAAAGCGCCTTAAAAAAATGGGCGATTTTTATGAAAAGCACGGCTTTCTCACTTTAATGATCGGGCGTTTTATCCCCTTCGGATTTAGAAATTGTCTTTTTATGACGACAGGGATGAGTCAAGCGAGTTTTGCAAAGTTTATGTGGCGAGACGCTTTGGCTTGCACCCTGTGGGTGAGTATT
>JBCDES010000109.1:0-2047 GCA_039179295.1 Chlamydiota bacterium | reverse complement strand
CTCCCTTGCAAATGAAGCGGTCGAACTAAATGTCTGATAATCGATCACATCGATATCCCCTTTTTTAGGATATTCAAAGTGGCTGCTCCACTTGACACCTCCTCCGATCGACCAACCGAAGTCAAAGATTTTTTTCGTTCCGATCTTCTCAAGCAGTTCATGCATTGCTTGATGAGATGCAACCATTGCATCTCGATTGGGAAACCATCCGGAGCTTCCCCCCGTTCCGGGATAGTTATAGAAAAGAATATCGGACTCTAAGGAATTTGCCAATGATTCAATTCCTTTATCTAAGATCATTTGCTCATAAACATTCCGTTTCCGTGAGAGACTAGAAGACAACGCGCATATTCATCGTTTCCCGCTTCTCGTTTCGCAAACACGGCGTCGATTCGATGCCCCGTTGCCGAAGAGACCGAAAACCTGGTTAAGAAATAGCCTTTTAGGTCATCGCTTTGTGTTTGTAACCCCTTGCATCGTCCGAGATGTTCGGATACAAGATAAGATAAGACGGTAGCGGGATGAATGATGATTCCTACAAGCACTTGAGCCAATCGATACAGAAACAAGGGGCTTAAAAATTCTAAAACCGTCCATAATCGTTTCGAAATTAAAGGAAAATCGATCCCTAATCTTTTTCCTATATAAGAGGAGCCGATATGATAGGTAGCGATAAGGGTCGTTCCGTACAAGACGGCATCCGAGACGAAGGCTTTAATGTAAGCGACTTTATTAATGGGAGATCGATAGATCGGAGGGGGCGGGTAGTCTCGAAGTAACATCTCTCGATCATCGGCATTATCTCGAATAAAATTTATTATCGGATTGCTCATGTCATCTCCTATATGAAACGACTATACCTTATATAAAAATGATGCATTGATTTCCATATTCTTTTATTAAAGCCTTTTTTTTCATAACGTCGACGATAAGGTAAGAAGATGAAACGATTTGTTGTCGGGATCGAAAAACATCCTCTTTATTTCACCCTTCTCCAAGGAATCGGGTAGGATGCCGTTCAGAGTGGTTTTCCCATGGTCGATGTGGGCGATAATTGCAATATTACGAATCTTTTCCCGCCTTAAATATTTGTCTTAATTATAGAGGATAGATCCTTGCGATCAGCCGGACAAAGTTTGGCAGCGACTTCTGTAGCGGTACTCGAACTGATAGGTGCACCATGAACTCCTTCCGTCAAGATCACTTTTCGTTTCTTAATATTTGTCTTATTTGCAAGAGCGACTGCCGAAGAAATCACCCCGTCGTGAACAACTTCCGACATCTCGGGATCTCCCCGCTGCACGATCAGGTGTTTCCCTCGAAACGTTTTCAAAGCTTCCTCCGAATCATAATTCCAGCCGAGAAACCGAATAAGGAACTCCCCTACCGATCCTAAGTCCTCCCTTGCCACTGAAGCGAGCGAACTAAATGTCTGATAATCGATAACATCGATCTCCCCTTTTTTAGGATATTCAAAGTGGCTGCTCCATTTAACGCCTCCTCCGATCGACCAACCGAAGTCAAAGATTTTTTTCGTTCCGATCTTCTCAAGCACTTCATGCATTGCTTGATGAGATGCAACCATTGCATCTCGATTGGGAAACCATCCGGAGCTCCCTCCCGTTCCGGCATAATTATAGAAAAGAATATCGGACTTTAAGGAATCTGCCAATGATCGAATTCCTTTATTTAAGATCAGTTGCTCATAGAACATTCCGTTTCCGTGAGAGACTAGAAGACAACGCGCATATTCATCGTTTCCCGCTTCTCGTTTCGCTTCTTCTCGCTTCGCAAACACGGCGTCGATTCGATGCCCCGTTGCCGAACAGACCGAAAACCTGGTTAAGGAATAGCCCCTTAGGAAACCGATTTGTGAACCCCTACATTTTCTGAGATCTTTGGATAAAAAATAAGATCTGACGGTAGCGGGATGAACGATGATTCCTACAAGCACTTGAGCCAATCGATACAGAAACAAGGGGATTAAAAATTTTAAAACCGTCCATACTCGTTTCGGAATTAAAGGAAAATCGATCCCTAATCTTTT
>JBCDES010000135.1:0-1064 GCA_039179295.1 Chlamydiota bacterium | reverse complement strand
CTTAGAGCTACAGGGGCATTTAGTACTCCCGGAAGGAATCAAACCTTCGTTTTCCGGTAGAAAGCCGGATGTCTTAAGCCATTGGACGACGGGAGCATAAACCGAAAGAGTAATGGGCGACGAGCGACTCAATTCGCCTCTGATACAACCAGAAGCTTTTCCCGTCATAATTTCTTTTCTTAGAGCCGGGGATAGGAATCGAATCGCGCCACGACGGCCTATTTATCCAAAAGGAATTACCACGAAGTAACGCACATCTACGACATCTTTCGGAGATCTTCATAAAGTGGGCGACAAGCGAAGAGAGTTGTGGGTTTAGATTTCCAGTCTAACGAAGTATCCCTCCTCTACGGCACCACTAGTTTAAAAGCGCAACAGGCGAAGCGGAAATTTCATACGGGACTCGAACCCGCGTGTCCGGTACAAAACCGGCGACTTAACCAGCTAGTCTAATGAAGCGAAGTATTCCATTTCTACGGCAGCCTTTTCTCTTTAAATAGGGGTGACAAGCGAACAGCGAAGACATAAGCGCTCTGACCAACTGAGCTACAGGCCCATTTCTGTTTGTATGGGCCTGGGAGGATTCGAATCGCGCCACGATGGCCTCCGACCATTCGAACCTGAATCGAACCGGGCCGCCGGACGGTAACGCTGTTCTACGACACCTTTTTTCTTTTATTCTATCTTATCATAACTGTTTATTTTTGTCATCATTCATATTTCAAATAAAAGGAGTAACAAGCGAAGCGAATTCGGGGCACGCTATGCTGGGATTCGAACCCAGTTAGCCTCTATGGGCTAATCCTCCCCATCGGCAGCGAAGTATTTCACTTCTAACGACATCCTTCTAAATATTCAAAATTTTTACATCATCTGTGTGCCCGATGGGATTTGAACCCACAACCTTCCGATTAAAAGTCGGAGGCTCTGCGCAGTTGAGCTACGAGCACGCTTTTTTAAGAGGACTGCCAGTTGTAAAAGCTGACAGTCCTTTTTTACCTACATGGCGATCTTCTTAATTTCGGCCACGGCGTGGCTTCCGTTTTCTATCGCCTGTAGTACCG
>JBCDES010000051.1:0-8911 GCA_039179295.1 Chlamydiota bacterium | reverse complement strand
TGGACGTCGGATTGGAAAGGGGGAAGATGATCGGTCGCACGACATGTTTTTTCATCTCGGTAACGACCTCTTCGGTGAAGGTATTCGGTTGGGTCGAGGTCCCGATAAGAATCGTCGGTTTTGCATGTTTAACCGTTTCGAGAAGGGTGATATTTTGCCGATCCTCGACGCTCCAGTTGCCGATCACTTCCCATTCCTGAGCAAAGGGTCTTTTGAGATCGTCGAGCCCTTCCGATTTCGTATGGACCAGCCCGTTTCTTCCCATGACGAAGAGGCGCCTCTTTGCCTCTTCGGGAGTCATCCCCTCTTCGATCATCGCTTGCGTCATCAGCTTGGCAATGCCGATTCCGGCAGAGCCGGCTCCGAAAAAGACAATCCTTTGATCCTTAATGTTGCCGTCGATTCCCTTAAGCGCTCCGAAAAAACCTGCGACGACCACCCCTGCCGTCCCTTGAATGTCATCGTTAAAGCAACAGATCTTATCTCGATAACGGTCGAGTAACGGTTGGGCTTGCTCCTTTGAAAAATCTTCCCATTGAATCAGGACTTTGGGGTAACGCCTCGTCATCGCTTGAATAAAGGCGGCGACAAACCGGTCATAGTCTTTACCCGACAGCCTTTCGTTGCGCCAACCCAAATATAGAGGATCGTTGAGTAGGGTTTTGTTATCGGTTCCGACATCGAGAGTGATCGGAAGCGTATAAGCCGGATGAATCCCCCCGAAGAGAGAATAAAGGGCAAGCTTTCCGATCGGGATGGCCATCCCTCCCATTCCGAGGTCTCCGAGCCCTAAAATACGGGCGCCGTCGGTTACGACGATGACGTCGACACGATCTTGGGGAATGTTATCGATGATTTCTTCCAGCCGGTCTTTGTCGGGATAGGAGATGTAGACTCCCCTATGTTGACTGTAGAGGTAGCTGAAGTTTAAAGAGGCGTCGCCGACCGTAGGGGTGTAGATATAGGGGAGCACTTCTTTAGGATAGTCGCTACACAGTCGATAAAAGAGGATTTCGTTTCGATCTTGAAGGGTGGAGAGAAATTTATACTTGGAGATATCGCTTTCTTGAGCGCAAAAGTTGATATACCGTCTTTCGACCTGCTCTTCAATCGTCGACGTATGATAGGGAATCAACCCGTCGAGACCGAGCTCGATTCGTTCATCGCTTGTAAACGCCGTTCCCTTATTTAGCAGCGGATCATGAAAAATGGCGGGAGGCTCGAGATCGACCTCTATTGTTTCTTCGCCGTTTTGAAACGTTCTCTTCACCTTACCCATCGCTATCTCCTATCTTGCCGGCTTATAATAATAGGATCGGGATCAAGCTTCAAGAGGTTTTTCCTCTCTTTGGCGGAAGTGGAAAAAAACGGCTCCGATCCATAGCACAAACAACGTAAAAGGACCCCAAGAATAGGCATAGGGTAGTTTTTCCGGCGCAAGAGCTCCCAAGGCGATCACGAACAAAGAGGCGAAAGCTTTTGCCGACCGATAGGCAAAGACGTCGATCACCGCCTTCGCTTTAAATTTCTCATCGGTCCCGAGCGGTACGTAGAGCATTTCTTTCAAAATATTAAAGATCGAGTAATCGAAGGTTTTCATCACACTAAATCCGTAGGTGATCACCCCGAACGCCGGAGCGATAAGGGTGAGGACGACATTGCCCAATAAGATTGTAGGAACCACGAAGTGACTTTTTCTAAGACCCAAAAAACGGACGAGTAAAAAAGTTGCGACGAATTGCAGGCAAAGTTTGCAGCTGTTGATCACTCCCCAAAGACGGCCGTAAAATTGAGTTCTGACATCTTGCATCGGAAATTTCTGCTGCAGAAAGCTGTTGAATTGATAGTCGGCGATCGTCGTCGACAGTTGCATCAATAGGACGATCAGAAGGATAAATTTTAAACCGGAAGAAGAACGGATCAATTTAAACCCCCCCGCTTCCTTATCGATTTGCATCGGCTTGTCGTCTTTCATTCCGCTGCGACGGAGCATCTGACGGTATGCCGAGATAAAGAGTAGGTAGAGAGGAAGCGTCATATAAAGGAGCGGCTCCGACCCCATTTTTATAGCAAAAAAGCCGGGAACCGAACTTCCGACGATCGCTCCGATCCCGCTGACCCCGAAAAGGATGCCGTACAGGTACTTGGCTTTAGACAGCTCCGTTTGCGTATGGATAACCGACCATAGCTGTTGAAACATCAACAGGACGTAGATATCCTTCCAGCCGTAGAGGAGAAAAGCCAGCGGCGGAAACCGCCGGACAAAAGCTGCCGCCGAAACGTTCGTTACGATCGTTACGAAAATCGTCCAGAGTAGCATCTTGAAACAGCCCAACCGAGAGAGAAACCGATTATAGAGGGCGACGATGACGAGATTCAACGGAACGGTGAACAGCCAAACGTAGGGGTAAAGCTTGACGCTGTAATGGGCTAAAAATATCGAGTTACTCGTAGGCTTCGTAATCGCATAATCGGCCGTGATGAAAAAACCGCCCAGCATCGCAAACAGCAGAAACAGCTTCCCTTCTCTCGAATATGTCGCCCACTCTCCTTTAACTCGGCTAAATATTTTTTGACCTTGCATACCCCTTGAGTATAACAGAGCCGCTACCGCCGTCCCACTAAAATTTTCGGCGGCTGTTGCAACGATTGCAGCCGAATTTCAACGGCGATATCTCTTCACCCCGATACACCGACATGGCTTAGCTCTTTGCGCAGCTTTCGTTCAAAACAAGAGGCGACATAGATCCAGCTCCTTTCCCGATTAGGAACCGCGATTTCGCTCAGGTTAGCGCCGCTATCGACCGTCCCGTCTCGTTTAAGGACCGGAAAATTCATCGCAAGCTCCGTTGTTCGGTCGTCGGAGATTTCCCAGCCGATCTCATCATCGGGAATGCCGAGCTTGCCCTTAATGACTACCAACTCATCTTCCGGCAGCGGAGAGGAAAGGGCGATCGCCCGGAAGCGATCGGTGCGAACATAGAGACATTTGGCATCGAAATGGCCCGGATGCGTTGCATCCTTCGAAGCACCGCTCAGCTCGGTCAAGACTTCGTTATCGGTCATCGCGACGTAGCGGTCCAAGTCCTCTCCCAAATCGTAATAGACCGTCTCCATAAAGCGAGCGAGATGGTAAGCATAGGACTTAACGCTCGAGTATTGATAGAGGCGCTTATGCATGTAGTAGCGGGCGAGGAGGAGGGCTTCGCAAGACTCGAGCCCGTTTTCCTCAACCCCCAGAGCCGGATTGCCGTCGGGAGTTACGACGATCTTAACCATCTCGATCAGTTGATGGTAATCGAACAGACCGTAGACGAGACCGGTAGATCGGGAATCCCTCAGCAGATAATCGATCCGATCGGCTCCGAAAAAGTCTCCCGTTACGATTTCCGTGACCACCTTTTCCCAAGGAGTCAACGGACGATCCCCCTTCTTGTCGCCCAGGGCAACCTTCATCACATCGAGTCGTACCTCTCGATCGATCCCCTCTCGAATCGACTCTTTAGAAAAACGGTCCCAAATAGGCTCGAGCAGCGGGCTTTCGATGATCTTTTGAGTCCACGCTTCGTGCCCCCCCTTGCCGAGCAACCGATGCTCGGCAACGTGGCTGAAGGGGAGGTGACCCAAGTCATGACAAAGGGCCGCCAAGCGGAGGACACGTCTCCAATAAAGGCGCTCGGCTCCGAAGCGGGGTATCGGCTCGCTCCGTTTCTCGGAAAGGTTACCCGAAGTGATCGCGTCATAAATCCGTGTTGCCAGCTCCATCACCCCCAAAGAATGTTCGAAACGGCGGTGAGTCGCCCCGGGATAGACCAGGTAAACGACACCTAGCTGATGAATGTAATGGAGACGTTGAAACGGAGCGGTATCGATTAAAAGGCTCTCCAGCTCATCGACGTGGATGAACCGATGGACCGAGTCATAAATCTTTTTGACCGTTCCCACGAAACCCGCCGATTTTTTTTCTATATTTTTGCCACTCCATCCAGCCGTAAATCGGGATGCCGGTAAACATCAAAAGGGCGCCGTAAAAGACGATTTCTTGCCCCGCACTCACCGTTGCCCAAAACGTATAGCTAAAAGCCAGCCCCGAAATCGTCAGGGTTTTGACAACGGTCTTTTTGTCTATCTTATCGGGATGTTTGATATAGATGACGAACTCGGCAACCGAGGTATAGAGGTAAGCGATGATAGCGGCGAGGGTTGCGAGCGAAATGATGAAGGTGAATCGATCGACGAGACTCTTATTGAAATTCAAGTAGAGGAGCAGGGTGATCAGGATCGAGGAGACGATCAGTCCGAATAGCGGCGCGCGGGACCGGGAAACCTCGGCAAAACGTTTCGGAAACAGCCGATCTTTAGCCGCCGCCAGCGGAATCTGTCCTTGAAGGAGAATCCAACCGTTGAGCGCACCGGCGCATGAAACCGCCGCAGCCGCTCCCATCAGATACAGACCCCGCCTCCCGAAAATTTTCCCGGCGAGATCGGCAAACGGGGCGGTCGATTGTTGAAGCTCGGGCATCGGGATCACCCCCATGATCGCAACGGTGCTTAAGATGTAGACGACGGCGGTCGTCGCCGTCCCCAAAATAGTGGCGCGGGGGATGGTTTTCGTAGGGTTTTCGACATCGTCTGCCGGAATGGAAGCCGATTCCATTCCCAAAAACGCCCATAACGTCAGCATCGCCCCCCCCGATAGAGCCGAAAGGTGGGATTGCCCGGTCATATTGAAATAGCTCAGCCGCTCGAGATCGATAAAAAAGAGGCCGATTCCGGCGATCGAGATCAGCGGGACGAATTTCAAGATCGTCAAAATGAGTTGAAAATTCGCCGCCAAACGGATCCCGATACTGTTGACGACGGTAAAAAACCAGACCGCTCCGGTCGCGGTTAAAAAAGCGAGGAGATCGTTATGGGCAAGCTCCGGAATAAAGGTTGCCAAATAGCCGGTAAAAGCGACCGCGATTGCCGCATTGCCGACCCACATATAAATCCAATAATTGTAGGCGACTTGGAAACCGACGAAGTTTCCGAATCCTTCCTTGCAGTAGACATAGGGACCCCCCGTTCTGGGAAACAGGGTGCTGAGTTTGGCAAAGACCATTGCCAGAAGGACGGCTCCGAGCGCCGTTACCGCCCAGCTCAGTATCGTGATGCTGCCGTAACCGGCAAGGGAGGCGGGAAGTAGAAAAATCCCCGACCCGATCATGTTGCCGACGACGAGCGCCGTCAGCGTCCACACCCCTAATCGTTTAGTTATCGTCTGTTTTTGCCTACTCATTTCCTCAGCGGATTTTTTCCAATTCTTCTGGAGACAACTTTGAAAGCAACTCTTCCAGAATGCGCCGGTAATCAAGCAACATATGGTCTTTATCCAGAAGCTTCTTGTTCCCATCTTGCACAGCGCGCCGGTGATAAATCAACATATCATTAACTCTCATTGAGTCTAAGGGAAGATTGAAGAGTGCGTTAAAAAAGAATTTTTCTTGGATTTCTCTTCCTTCAAAATAATAAGAGAAAAATAACGGCGTACGCTTCTCGGGTTTTACAAATTCATCAAAAGCGGAGCCAATCTCTTCTAACATTGGAAGAAAATCTTTTGGAGGAATTTTAGTATTATCAATCTTTTCTTGACTGACAGCAGCTTTATCCCGATGAAAAACTGTTTTATTAACGACATTTTCAAATCGGTTCCAAATTTTTTCGGTTTCCGTATCATTTTCCTTTTTTTTAAGAATTCCAACCGAATAAAGCGACAAGTCTCGTTTACTTTGACTAATTAATCTTCTTACAATCGTAATTATATGAATACATAAACTGATTTCTATATAGCCAATGTAATGATTTACATGGGAAAATAATGATCGGTTGTCTATCCGTTTTAGAACTTCTTCGTAGATATCTAGCATTCCTTTTTCTTCCAATGCTTTTTTCTCTTTCTTTCTAAATTCATCAAGGTCCTTTTCCGTCTTCACACCCGTAATAACAAAGGAAAACAAATCTTCAATAACACCGTAAGACAAACCTTCCTCACTAGTATCTTCAGAATAAGATCTGTATCCACTATACAGTCCGACAAGTCTAAAAAGCTTAATTACACTACGTTGAATAGTGTTTATTTGCTTTTCGTCTGCTTTTATCCGTGTCATGATAGATTCACTCTCATAGTTCTAACATTTACATTCCGATTATCTTATGTATCGTGTTCGTTCGGAGAATATAAATCAACTTATTTGTAGTTAAGGTGATACTCCTTTTCTTTGTCGGTCAAGAGCCGGAAGAAAATCGGACTCCTATGCAAATTCTCTTATCTGTTATCCTACGGCTATGATTACGGTGGTGATTCTAACAAAGAATAACGAAACCACCCTCGGCTCCGTCTTGGACGGGGTGAAGGATTTCGAGGAAGTGGTTCTGCTCGATACGGGGTCGAGCGACGCAACGCTCGAGATTGCGGCGCTCTATCCCAACGTCAAGGTTTTCCACTCCCCTTTTATCGGGTTCGGACCGCTCCGGAATCGAGCGGTCGATCACGCATCGAACGGTTGGATCCTGTCGCTCGATAGCGACGAGGTCGTCGGTCCGGCGCTTGCCGAGGAGATCCTATCGCTCCGGCTCGATATAAAAAAGGTCTATTCCTTCCCGTTCAATAACTATTTCAACGGGAAACACATTAAATGGTGCGGCTGGTATCCCGATCGCCATATCCGTCTTTACAACAAACGGGTCACGTCGTTTACCGATGATCGGGTCCATGAGCGGATTCGAACGGTCGGCCTTTCCGAAGTCGAGCTTAACTCCCCTATCGACCACTATTCCTACCGATCGATCTCCGATTTCTTACTCAAGATGGAGACCTATTCGACCCTCTTTGCGGAGCAAAACGTTCACGGGAAAAAGAGCTCTTTTACCAAGGCGGTGATCCGCGGCTGTTTTGCTTTCATCAGATCGTATCTGATAAAACGGGGATTCCTCGGCGGAAAAGAGGGCTATATCATCTCCGTCTATAATGCCCAAACAACCTTTTATAAGTATTTAAAGCTTGCCTATGCTCGTAGCTCTTCTCTATCATAGAAGCGGCCATGGCAAGTATGCCAACCCGCTCGAAATTTTAGACGCTCATTTCCGCCGGATTGCATCCCGTTACCCGACCGTTCTCCCGGGGGACCCGCTGGTCGGAAAACTGTCGGTTTGTCTGACGTTTGACGATGCTTTTTTCGATTTCTATCATCACGTTTTTCCTCTACTTAAGAGGTATCGACTCAAAGCCCTTGTAGCCGTCCCAACCGCTTATATCCCGGAGGAAACGAGCCTACCGCCGTCAAAGCGACTGGAAGGGGGGGAAACCTTTGCGGCTACGACCGTCCCGCGTCCTTCTGCCGTTTTTTGTAGCTGGAATGAATTGAAAGCGTTGGCGGACTCGCCCCTGATTCGAATCGCCTCCCATTCCGTTCATCATCGCCCGTTGACCTCGAGCCGTATCGACCCCGAAACGGAACTCTTCGCTTCAAAAGGATTGCTGGAACAAAGGCTGGGCGTTGCCGTGAATTCCTTCGTTTACCCGTTCGGCTTATGGAATAAAAAGGTCCATTCGGTTGCAAAGAGGTACTACCGCTACATCTTTCGGATCGGCAATGCTCACAATAGTTCGTGGAACAGCGGCAATCGTCTCCTCTATCGGGTCAACGGCGACCGACTTCCGAGAGTCGACTTTCCGTTCGACCCCTTTTGTCGCTTCAAGCATGCGGTTCGTTACCGCCTCAACACCGTTTTGGGAAAATAGGGGGAAGGATGTCGGAAGGGTTATGGCGACCTTTGACAAGCTGTTAGGGAATTGTAATTTTCATCAAGCAAGTCTTGTTTGAAACTAAAGAAAAGGCAAACAAATGAAACCGATCGAAACGAAAAGACTGAACATACGCCCTTTTTTAGAGACGGATCTGGAAGATCTCTACCACCTTTTATCGAATCCCGAGGTGATGAAATATTATCCGAGCCCGTTGGATAAAAAAGGAGCCGAGGAGTGGCTCGAGAGAAACCGGAAAAGACAGAAAGAGTTCGGCTACTCCCTTTGGGCAATCATTCGGAAGCAAGATCGGCTATTCGTCGGTCAATGCGGCTTAGTCGTCCAGGATGTGGAAGATACGGCGATGGTCGAAATCGGCTATATGATTCGAAATGATTTATGGAGACGGGGATACGCTAGCGAAGCGATCGACGCCGTCTTAGCCTTTGCTTCGAATGAACTGCATCTTCCCGAAGTGATCGCTCTGATCGATCCGGAAAACGATCCTTCGATCCGATCGGCTTTCCGAGCCGGACTGACTAAGAAGAGGGTTGTACGAAAATGGGATAAAGACCTTCTTTTATTTTCCAAAACACTTTAATAGTCGCCTTAAGGCTCTTTGACCGAGATCGGATCACAAGTCGAAATCGAGCCGGTTGTATCGGTTCTTTCCTTAAGGACCGGCGCGATAAAACCGCGATTATTTCGGACACTCTTCTGGAGAAGGGGATCGGGATTCCATCTCCCTTTCCCATTCTTGCAACGTTTGATGATCTTTGTTTGCAGGAGCTTCCGATTGTCGGTCTTGCAGCTTTTTTAAAAATTCTTCGGCTTGTCCAACCTGTTTATTTTTCGGACATTGGGCATAATTTTTTAATGCAAGCATCTGCAACATGACAATCGATACCTTCCGATCGGAATCGATTTTCCAAAAAGCTCGCAATCGGTTTCCTTTCGAAGTGCCGTAGATCATATATTTTTCATCATCGATATCGATGTCATAATCAAGAAAGAATTTGCTAAACTCGTCATTATTACGAAAGACGGGGACGTACCCGTTATCGAAATGGCCGGTTTAACATTTTTACAGAAAAAAATTCTCGAAGACATCTTTATCGATAACGG
>JBCDES010000105.1:0-2236 GCA_039179295.1 Chlamydiota bacterium | reverse complement strand
TATACTCATTTCGCCCAAATATTCCCCTGAGCGATACTTTAAAACCTAAATTTCTTCTCCACTGATCTTGGATGGCTAAACAGGTGCTTTTGACCCATTCTACTTCAGGCATATAGAGGAGTTCGATGTCCGGTAGCGATTCCGGTGTGTGTCCCAGTTCCTGCAGCGCCTCTTCGAAGAGATTTTTTGCCAAAGTGGGGTTGTTATCGTCAAAGTAGGGTGTCTGTTTTAACCTGAAGAGGTGGGGGAGGGCAGATCGGACCGGCTGCGCCGTATCCTTGAAAAAATTGTTAACAATCGCATCGCGATCGATAGCATGGTTGAGGGCTTTTCGGAGCTTGTGATTGTTTAGAGGGTATTTTTCATCGTTAAATACAAGGAAGTAGATTCTACTATCCGGCGCTGTTTCCGTAAGCGTTTGATGGGAGTTGTCGTGTGTAATTCTCATGAATGGGTCCCCAACCCAATCTACGGTTCCATTTTCAAACAGATTGAGGGCTGTTTGGTCGTTTTTACAGACCAATAAATCGATTCCATCCAAGTAGACATGTTCTCGATCCCAATAACGGCTATTCTTAACGAGTTGGATTTCGGAGTTGATGGTCCACTTGGATAACATGAAGGGTCCGTTACAAACGGCTCCCGCCTTGTTGCACCATTGGGGATCTTTTGTTGCGATATGTTTTGGAGCGGGGTAGAGGAACGGGCTACAGACGATGTCGAGAAAATATTGCGCCGGGTATTCCAACGCGACGACCAGGGTTTTTTCATCTACGGTCGTGATTCCGACCTCATCGCTATGACAATTTCCTTTGAGGAAGCGTTCGGCATTCTTTATAGGGTAAAAAAGATCGGGTAAGGCAGTAATCGATTTAGACTGGGGATCGATCAACATTTTCCAAGCATACTCAAAGTCCTGCGCCGTCAGAGGCGTTCCGTCGCTCCACTCCGTCTCTTTTAGGTGGAAGGTGTAGGTTTTTCCATCTTTTGAGATGTCGATTGTATGGGCGATTGCCGGCATCGGTACATCACCCTTTCCTCGGCGCATCAACCCCTCGAATACATAGGGAATAACCTGCGATGAGCTGGCATAACTCCCTTTATTGCTCCCGCAGTAGTGGAGGGTAGAGATATCGAAATAGAGGGGAATTCTGAGGGTATTGTTTCCCTTGGATTTTTGAGATCTTGTTGTGCACGAAGTACCGATTCCGATGAGTGCAATCATGAGGAATATAATCGGTAGAATAAGCTTTTTCATCTTTCAATCCCGTTCGAAGTAAGCCGATTTAAAATCTACGAACGAAAGCTGAGAGACTCGTTCTCCCTTAAGTTTGGGATTTTTTGCATAGCTCTTATTCATCGAACAGATTGGGAGGATCGGCATTTGTTCCATTAAAATCTCTTCGGCTGCAGTCAATAACTTTGAGCGCTCTTTTTTGTCTAGGACGTGGTTCGATCGGTGGAGGAGAGTTCGGAATTGTTCATTTTCCCAATTTGATCGGTTACAAGGATCTTTTTTATTCTTAAAGATTTGTAAAACAAAGGCAGGGTCTAAAATGGGTGTAGTTGTTCCGGTGAGTGCGATCATGTGTTCCCCTCGTTGGATGGTATCGATATACTCATTCCAACCGAAAATCCCTCTCAGTGATACTTTAAAACCCAACTGTTTTCTCCACTGGTCTTGGATCGCTAAACAAATTTTCCTAGCTACCTCTACTTCAGGCATATAGAGGAGTTCGATTTCCGGTAGTGATTCCGTTGTATGTCCCAGATCCTGCAATGCCTCTTCGAAAAGGGCTTTTGCTAAAGTGGGGTTGTTACCTTCAAAGTAGGGTATCTGTTTTAATCTGAGAAGGTGGGGGAGGGCAGATCGAGCCGGTTGTGCCGTATCATGGAAGATACTGTCAACGGTCGCCTTGCAATCGATGGCGTAAGTGAGGGCTTTTCGGAGCTTGTGATTGTTAAAGGGGTATCGATCGTTGTTAAATACAAAGAAGTAGGTATTATTATCCGGTGCTCTTTCTGTAAGCGTTTGATAGGAACAGTCGTATGGGATACTTATGAGTGGATCTCCAGCCCAGTCTAGGGCTCCGCTTTCAAATAGATTGAGCGCCGTTTGGTAGTTTTGACAGACTAATAAATCGAGTCCGTCCAAGTAGACCCAATATTGAGGTAAAGAACGGTCAAAGAATGTGCCTGGTTAGGGGATGTTGTTTTTGGCTGTAGCGTCTGACTG
>JBCDES010000098.1:0-2900 GCA_039179295.1 Chlamydiota bacterium | reverse complement strand
GTCAATCGGAATCAGTCGAGTGTATGAAAATGATAAGGGTCTTCGCAAATTTTTATGTAGCGGCGACTCGATCGGTAGCAAGCCTCACCTCCCTCGACCCGGCAACGGCTACCCTCTCTTGACACGGGGACCCGAAGGACCGTCCTCGACGGCAAAGCCTTGCGACCGAATAAATTCTCGTTGCTTATCGGCCTCCACCCAATCCTTTGCGATGCGCGCCCGTTGCCGTTTTTCAACAGCCTCTCGAATCTCGGGAGGGATTGCAACCTCTTTTTCCCGTAGCGGCAGAACCGCCAGGACGGTATTGAGTTCTTCTAGGAAAACCAGAACTTTTTCCGCTTCGGATGTCGAAACCTTTTCTTCATCGATCAACGGATTGACCTCCTTGATCAGCTCAAATAGGGATGCCAGGGCAACGGAGATGTTTAAATCATCGCCGAGAGCCGCTGTAAAAGAGGTGCGACACCGCTCGATCATCGGATCGAGTAGCACTACCCTATCGCCGCAAGCGGTTTTTAAGCGATGAATGAAGTCGGAAAAGCGTGCCAGCGTATGGCGCACCGCATCGAGACGGTTCAAGGTAAAGTTTAACCGGGTGCGATAGTGGGTGGAAAGGAGAAGGTAACGCACCTCTTCGCCGGTATATCCTTCGGCTAACAGATCCCGCAGGGTATAAAAGTTGCCGAGACTCTTCGACATTTTTTTCCCGTCGACGATCAGATGGTGCACATGGATCCAATGCCGGACAAAATGTTTTCCGCTGCATCCTTCCGATTGAGCAATCTCGTTTTCATGGTGGGGAAAGATATTATCGACGCCGCCTAGATGGAGATCGATCGTCTCTCCCAAATAGTGGGTTGCCATTGCCGAGCATTCGATATGCCAACCGGGACGCCCCTTGCCGAAGGGGCTTTCCCAAAAAACATCGCCGTCCCGTTTTTGATCGTAGGGTTTCCATAAAACAAAGTCCGAAGCCGATTCTTTATCATACTCGTCTTCGGCAACTCTGTTAGAAGCTCCTTCTTTTAAATCGTCGAGTTTTAACCGGGACAGGCGACCGTAAGAAGGAAAGCGTTCGATGCTGTAATAAATCCCGCCATCGCTCCCTTTATAGGCGATCCCTTTTTTGAGAAGGGTTTCGATCATCTCGATCATCGGAGCGATGTGATCGGTTGCGGCGCAAATAATCTCTACAGACTCGATACGGAGCGTTTTAAGATCTTCGAAAAAGAAGAAAGAAGATGATGACTGACCATAACACAGCAATTCTTACCGATTTCAACGAAGAGTTTCTAAAGTACAAGAATGCTATTATTAAGGAAAGAAATTCAAATCCCGCAAGAAAAATGGCTCCCATAGGAGGCCAAGGTGGATGAACATCTGCAAATGTCAATAATCACGGAAGCGCCATTGGGCCAAGCGCAAATATTAGATTAGCTTGGCGGAACTCTGCTACGTAATGATAGAAGGTCTCCATTTTACTTCTTTGACCTCAATCCGACAGGCGTAACGACAATGTCGTCGCCGGTATCGTGCCTAAACTGCATCAAACCCGATAGACTTCGGCCGTCTTGCCAAACGGCCCGGTATCGATAGTCCCCCGCGACCTCTACTTTTTCTGTGCCATTTGGAATCTCCTTCCAGTAATGACACTTTTGAGAGTCTTCGTTCGGAATCCCGAGTTCATCGCAGACATACCAGAATAGAAGCGGAACCATGAACAAGCGGCCCGATGCGGGATTGGTCGACACTCGAACCCTTATTTCACCGGCCCCGCACTCTCCTTCGGCACGCACAGCAGGTAGCGGAGCCGTAGTCCTTAAATTTATGATGGGAGCAAGCCCCTTAGAAAACTCATTCACCAGAATCCAAGGATCAATTTGCTCACCAGCTAATAATTGCCTCAAGACGGCATCTTCGAAATCTATCATTTCTGATCTCCATGCATCATCAGGAATACTATGAAGCCGGAGCGTAAATTTAATCGAAGATAGACCGTGCGCTAAATCTGATAAGCTTTGAATTACATTATCTGAATATTGATCAGTGCCATATTGCCAAGAGCCCCCGCAGTTAAATATATCGATGCTGGGTCTCTCCAATCCTAAACGAGGCAACGGCCCATCGACGTGTAAGCGCCTTCCGCCACCGCGCCAAACTTTTTCGTGCTCATAGAGCAGACGCTCAAAGGAACGCTTTGCTGCAAAGTAGTAATCGCGCTGCTGAACGGCATCTTGAATCTCAGCGAAAGCGTGAAATGAGTGCGCGAAATTGAGGCAAAAAATAGCAGAGATATGCAAAATCTTCCTGTACAAGAGAATTTCTAAGCCCATCGAGTTCTCCAAATAGTCTCGAAACTTAAGGTGTTACGAACCCACCTGTGGGATCAACCTTGAGCGTGAAAAAGTACATGACAGTCTGTATCGATTGAAGAGCGAAACGCACGTTTTCCCGATTTGGTTTAACACTGTTACCAAATCCGCTTAACGCCAGAAGTGTTGAAGTGCAGAAATCTGAGGGTTTTGCTCAGATGACGGCTTTGTCCGCACAGTGTGAGTTGTTCAGCTCGGCATGGTTGCGCGCGCCGCGGATGTCCGGTGTTGGGAGCGCAGTTGCAGCATCCGGGTTGTGTGCGAACGGCAGGTCGGGGCCGCGACTGACGCTGGCAACCCGCACATTGCCAGGCCCTCTTGCGCCGCGGAGAAGGTCAGCGAGGAGCCCAGAGCCATCAATGTTGCATAACACATGAACGGTCGTATTCGTGGGCCAAGAACTGAGAAGGCCCGATTTGATCCCGGTTTGATAAAGTAGCTTCTTTAGGGAGAAGCAACGATCCTATTTTTCTAAGAGCTTGCGATTTTGCTCAATCAATTTCACCCAGTTTTGATATAGATTATTGC
>JBCDES010000039.1:0-11096 GCA_039179295.1 Chlamydiota bacterium | reverse complement strand
CCCTCGGGACCCTTGTCGGCTTTTTTTTCGGGAAGAACGGCAACTTCGACCCGATCTCCGTCAACGGCATTTCCCGTTAGATGTTTTGGGATAAAGATATCTTCCGGGTATTTTTTTCGGTCCTCCGGAGAAACGAAAGCAAACCCTTTCGGGTGGACATGGATGACACCTCGAGTGGTGACACTGCTGCGAAATTTTTTATTCAATCGATTCATTATTAATAGATATGATTATAGCCGATATAACTGAATAAGAGCAAATGGACTCAAAGCCGGTCGATTCAAAAAAATCGTCGATTGAAGACGGATCGATCTTTTTGCTTTAAGCAGAGAAGGGCTTTACGGAAGGAGCGATCGTTGTCGATTCGGGGGAGAATCTCAAGACGGGGCAATAATCGATACCGATAGCCGGAAGGGTTATGGCGGTCTTATTTTAAGTAGGTTGATAACCGCGCTCATCGATCGAAATCTTTCCGCCGCCTTTTGCCCCGTTCAGATCGTTTTTTCATCTACCGGGCAATCGCTTCGATTTTAAGAAACCAAGTTCATCGAAAATATCTCGCCCGAAATAGCCCGATTCGGTTGTATCGATCGTCGGTTTAATGAGTTTTAAGCCGAGAACGGCTTGAGCTTTTGAGGTGTAACGATTTCTCGAAAGCTCCGTAGGTGTTGGATAAAAGCATCGTAATGGTCATGGGACCGACACCGCCGGGGACGGGAGTGATCGCCCGTACTTTTTTTTTAACCCTTTCGAAGTCGACGTCGCCGACAAGTCCGTTATCCGTTCTGTTGATTCCCACATCGATCACGATAGCCCCTTTTTTGATCATATTTTCTTTGATAAAACGGGCTTTTCCTATCGCTGCAATGAGAATATCACCTTCTAAGCAAACCTTGGCAAGGTGCTCGGTTTCCCTATGGGCAATCGAGACTGTACAATCGATCCCTTTTTGAATCAGGAGCGCCGCTAGAGGCTTTCCCACAATAGCGCTTCTACCGATGATGACGGCCCGTTTACCTTTGGTTTCAAACCCGTTTTTTTGCAAAAGTTTAACGATTCCGAGGGGAGTACAAGGTGCAAAGCCTCCTTTTTTACCGAGAAGAAGGCGTCCCATATTCATCGGGTGAAATCCGTCGACATCTTTTTCGGGATCGGTTGCTTCGACAATAGCTGCCATGGATATTTGTTTGGGACAGGGTTGTTGAACAAGGATGCCGTCGATTGCTCTATCTCGGTTGAGCCGGTCGATTTCCTTGAGGAGAGCTTCTTGAGAAATAGTGCTCGGGAGCTTTATAATTTTCGATTCGATCCCGACTTCTCGGCACCCCTTTTGCTTCATCCGAACATAGGTTTGTGAAGCGGAATCGTTTCCGATAAGAACAAAGGCAAGTCCCGGCTTTCGCCCGTCGATTTGTTCGATTCGAGTTTTAAGTTCTTGTCGAAGCTTTTGTGCTATTTTTTTTCCGTCAATCAGCTGCATGTTTCATCGTTGTCCGTATTTTTTTGACCAACTGATCGTGTAGCAAACCGTTTGAAGCGATGATAGAGCTATCTGAAAACGAGGTGTAGGGGTTTCCTTCAAAGTCTGTGACGGTTCCTCCCGCTTCCTCTATTAAGAGCTTGCCGGCTGCATAATCCCAGGGGTGGAGAGAAACCTCCCAAAAAGCATCGAACCGACCGGCTGCGAGGTAGCTTAGGTCGAGAGCCGTAGATCCCATTCGTCGCAGCGGAAGACCCATTTTAGCAAAGGAGTGAAAATGGTCCAAGCAATAAAGTGGATTTTCATGGACGTTATAGGGAAATCCCGTCGCTGCAATTGCACTATCTAAAACGGCTGTTTCCGTCACCTTAAGTTTTTCTCCGTTGAGATAAGCACCATTTCCCTTTTCGGCGATGAAAAGTTCATCGACTAGAGGGTTATAAACAACGCCCGCTAAGATCTCCGACTGAAATGCTGCGGCAATACTCACGGAGAATAGGGGAATTTTATGGGCAAAATTGACCGTTCCGTCGAGCGGATCGATCATCCATTGAATTCCGTCTTTTTTCTCTCCGGATTCGCCGCTCTCTTCGGCAAGAAAACGGTGATCGGGAAAATGAGACTTGATCGATTCGATAATAACGGCTTCGGACTTATTGTCCCATTCGGTGACAAGATTATGGCGACCTTCTTTGTTTTCAAAATAGATAGAGCTTCCGAAGCCTTTTCGCAGAATCTCTCCGGCTTTCAATGCGGAGAGCGTTGCTACCATGGTAAGGCGTGAACGGAGGAGATGAGGAAGGTCGAGTTCTTCCGGCATGATTATCGGGTCTGTTATGAATGTTTCTCTCTTTTCTTATTAGTGCCTTTTTTCAAAAAAAGGAAGGGAAAGTGAAATTTTCGCAGTAACCGATAGAAGATAAGGGGGCAAGAGAAAAAAAGGAATCCATAAAAGGCATCTACAAGGGGCATCAGGATAAAGTCGGTGATCAGTCCCTGAAATGTAAAGGGACAGTTTGAATCATAAAAGATTAATCCTAAGCGGGAGAGTAGAGTGGATGTTAAAGAGATCAGAGCTGTGTACGAGGCAAGACCGATCGGCTTATCGACAAAATAAATCCGTAACCGGTATAGACAGATCGTTACCGAAAGCATCTGTAAAGAATGGAGTCCGAAAGGAGATGTGGAGAGGAGATCGAGGATAAAACCGCACAGTGTTGAAATCGATAGAGCTTTGATCCGTGTACTCCGCCGATATAGAATGGCTAAGTAGGGGGAGAAAGGGAGAACGGCGAAAAGGGAAGTCGGAGAAAAAAATAGAGCGATCAGGAAAAAAGACCATGTTTTTTGTCGCCTCATCGCTCGATACCTATCTTTTGCCGTTGCCGATTGCCGACGTTTACAACCGTTTCTGGAAGGTCGAACGACGGTTTCCGACGAAGAGCGTTCATAGCTTTAGCTCGGCTGCAAGTAGAGAGATGATCGATGGTAACTACCGGAGCTTGGGTAAGGGAGGAGAGCTTTCATGCAGCCCCGCGAGCGATTAAAACTAGGGGAATTGTTTTTAGGATAACGTAGAGATCATAGAAAAAGGATTGTTTTTTGCAGTAGAGACTGTCGAGTTCCACTCGATCCCGATAAGAGAGGCGGTTGCGCCCGGAGATTTGCCACAGTCCGGTGATGCCCGGTTTGACCGAGAGAACGTAGTGGGCATACTTTTTTAGGGGACTCCTCTCTTTGTCTTCCAGTTCGTAAATATAATGAGGTCTCGGTCCTACAACGCTTAGGTCTCCTTTTAAAACATTAAAAAATTGGGGGAATTCATCGAGGGAGGTTTTTCTTAAGAATTTTCCGACGCTCGTACGACGAGGGTCCCGTCGGAGCTTTTGATAAATATTCCATTCTCGTTCCATTTCGGGGTTGTTTTTTAGCGCCTCTTCAAGGGACTCTTCGGCATCGCTATGCATCGTCCGAAATTTATAGATTTTGATATGTTTTTTTCCTTTACCCAGACGTTTTCCGACATAAAAAATAGGACCTCGCGAGTCGAACTTGATTAAGAGGATAATGACGAGGTAGACGGGGAAGAAGGCGATGATGAAGGCGAGACTGAATGTAATATCGAATAGACGCTTAAAAAAGGGGTAAAAAGGATGCGTCCGTTTCTGTACGGTCATTTCCATACGGCTATCTTCTCATCTCCGTTATTTTTTTTCAAACCGGAGAAGTTCTTGAACTTTTAGGGCTTTCTCGGGAAGGGTATTTAAAGCTTTTTCGAGGAAAGAAAAGCGGATTTCTTTAGCTTTTTCTACTCCGAACAGGGAAAGGGAGGTTGACTTTTTATTCTTGGCATCTGAAAAAACCGACTTTCCCAGGGCGTCTTCATCCGCCGTAACATCGATAATATCATCATGAATTTGAAAAGCGATTCCGAAATACTTTCCGGCATTCCTAAAAGCTGTCTGTTCCGAATAGGAAGCGCCGCCGATCACGGCCCCGCATTCCAAAGCGGCGGAAAAAAGAGCTGCTGTTTTACCCGAATACATAAACAGGAGGGTATCCCAATCGGGCTTTTTTTCTTCCGACAGAAGGTCGACAACCTGTCCTCCGATCATTCCTTCGCTACCCGCAGCTTTAGCGATGATAGTGATGATCTGACGCGGAAGAGAACTTTTTGCAAGTAATTCGAAAGCATAGGTTAACAGAAAATCTCCGGCTAAGAGAGCTTGACCTTCGCCGTAAACTTTATGAAGAGCGGGTCGTCCCCTTCTCAGATCGTCATCATCGATACAAGGAAGATCATCATGAATTAAAGAGTATGTATGGATCATTTCGATTGCGGCTGCCGCATCCAGCCCTTTGTCTATAGGAATTTCATAGTCTTCCAAGGTTTTGAGCAGCAGAAGGGGGCGGAGTCTTTTTCCGGGGAGGAGGAAGGAATAGCGGGCGGCTTGATATAAAAGAGCTTGAGGACTCTTTTTTTCGGGAATCAGTCGACTTAGGTGCTTATCGATCAATGAATGTAGGGTCGATTTCAAATCGATTTGTCCCATATTTGAGCTCCTTTTTTCGATGACTGTGGCGGAGCTCTCTTAAAAGGTCGGCGGACGTTTTCGGCAGACCGACTCCGACATAATGGAATCCTTTAAGCGCCATCTCTTTAGGATGGTACTGATTCCTACCGTCAAAGAATGCCCTGCCACGCATTTTTGTTAAAACGGTTTTTAAGTTCACAAACCGAAATTGTTTCCATTCGGTCATTAGAACGATGGCATCCGCATTGAGTGCCGCTTGGTATTCATTCAAACAAAAGTGGATCTGTTTTTTCCCTTGAAGCTCTTTTTTACCGTTATCCATAGCGATGGGATCATACAGGCGAAGGTTTCCGCCTTGTTTGAGAAGGGAGTGAATGAGTGTTAAAGAGGGAGCTTCTCGCATATCATCGGTATCGGGTTTGAACGCAAGCCCCCAAATCGCAATCGTTTTCCCCCGAACCCCCCCTTTTTTTGAAAAATAGTCGGAAATACGTCGGGAAAAGTGGTTTTTTTGTTTTTCATTAACGGTATCTACAGCTCGAAGTAGAGGCGTTTCGCAACCTAAATCTTTTGCCGTTGCACAAAGAGCTCGAATATCTTTAGGGAAGCAGGAACCGCCGTAACCTGCCCCGGCATAAAGGAAGTGGTATCCGATACGAGGATCTTCGCTCATTCCCAGACGTACGTGATTGATATTCGCTCCGACCTTTTCACAGATTCCGGCGAGTTCGTTCATGAAAGATATGCGACTGGCAAGCATCGCATTCGAAGCGTATTTGGTCAGTTCTGCCGATTCGATATCCATCATCAGAACCCGGTCATGATTGAGGGTAAATGAAGAGTATAATCGTTTTAAAATCCGTGCGGCTTTTTCACTATCGCTCCCGATAATAATCCGGTCGGGTTTCATGCAATCGTCGATCGCGGAGCCCTCTTTTAGAAATTCGGGGCATGCAACGATATCGAAAGGGATTTCGACCCCTTTTTCTACTAAAAAATCTCGAATCAGTTGTTTAAGTTTTCGCGTCGTCCCTACGGGGACCGTCGATTTGTTAACGATTACGGTATATTGAGATAGATGCCGTATGACGGAGCGTGTTGCGACTTCGACCTGGTTGAGATCGACTCCGTCACCTTTTTTGGGTGGGGTTCCGACGACGATGAAAATGACTGCGGCCGTTTTTGCCGCTTCGTAACCCGTTGTGAATCGAAGTCTTTTTGCCGAGGCATTTCGGGAGACGAGTTCTTTGAGACCGGGTTCGTAGAAGGGGATTTCTCCCTTATTTAACCGATCGATCTTAACCTTATCGATGTCCGAGCAGGTCACGTGGTGCCCCATCTCCGCAAAGCAGCTTCCCGTGACCAACCCGACATATCCTACTCCGATGACTAGAATTTCCATTACTCTTGCTCCAGACAGCCGCCTCGTAGAGTATAGATGAGATCGCATTGTTTGGCAAGTTCTCGGTTATGAGTCACGACGATCAGTCCCTTATTTAGGTTTTTGACCGAAGAGATTAAAAGCTGATGGATTCTTGCAGAGTTTGCATCGTCGAGATTTCCTGTCGGTTCGTCTGCCAAGACGAGGTCGGGATTATTGCAGAGCGCCCGAGCGATCGCTACCCGTTGTTTTTCGCCACCGGAGAGTTGCTTCGCTAAGTGGTGTCTACGATCCTCCAATCCCACAGCTCGAAGGTATTTTCTTGCCGGGTCTTCGTTGCCGCCCGTTCGCGCAATTCTTATCGGCATTAAGATGTTATCGATAACCGAATACTCATCGAGGAGGCCGTAGTTTTGGAACACGAACCCGATATGTCGATTCCGTATAGTTTCCACTCCTGCCGTTAGGGCATTTTTACCGGCGATTGTCAGGGTCCCTTCCGAGGGAGTATCGAGGGTCCCTAGAATATGGAGCAGGGTACTTTTTCCCACTCCGGAAGGACCCGTAATTGCGACGGCGTCACCCCGACCTACGGTTAGGGAAACCCCCTTCAAGATTTCACACCGTGCCGGATGTCTAAAAACCTTTTTTAAGTTTTTTGCTTCGAGGATCATCATTCGGACCTCAGGATTTGAGAAGGACGGAGTCTTGTCGCCTTTAAAGCCGGGATCAAACCGGCAACAAGGGAAATGATCGGTGTCGCTAGCGAGATAAAGACCAATCCGTGGTAACTTAACCGGTTCGGCAGAGATTTTCCATAAAAAACGGTATTGAAAGCCTCATGCCCCTGCAACAGACTCAAGAAGCCGACGACACGATCGATATGATGAAGGGTAAGCATTGCCGCAAGCGTTCCGATCAGGGTGCTGAGTATTCCCACGATTCCTCCGCAAAGGGTAAAGATCATGGCGATACTTTTCTTTGAAGCTCCCATAGCACTGAGAATCGCGATTTCCTTTCGTTTATCGTTCACCAAGATAACTAAAAGAGAAATGATATTGCTACAAGCGACGACCAGCACGATCACTCCGATCAATGTGAACAGATATTTATCGCTTTGGAATTGCTGTAGCAGATCTTTTGCAAAGTCATATTCATGAAATGTTGTGACCGTCCAGTAGGAGGAGAGTCCTTGCCGCTCAAACCCGGCTTCAATCTTTCTTTTCATTTCCCGTGCGGTGTCTAAATCTTGCAAATAGACTTGAATTCCGTTAACCGTGTTGGGGTCGATCATCGATTGAGATGCGGCATTGATCAGCCGGGGGAGTTCCGGATCTGTTAGGATGACTTTTGCACCGATGGCCATGATACCCGGATCGTAAAAGCCGCAAACCGTCACCGGAAGGCGTTGTTCCTGCACCGAACTACTCGTTGCGGCTCCATAGGAAAAATAGCCGATATCCCCCATTTGAACGCCACTGTTTTGAAAGTGTTTGGGTAGGATAACGGCAGTGGATTCGGCGCTTGGAAGAAAGGCGTCGTCTCCTATAAAGTAGGGCCATAAGGGAGAGACTTCGGGAGCGGTTTCAAAGTGTGTTTTTATTTTCCCTTTTTTGATCTCAAGCCCTTCCCAAGGGACTTGTCCCTCTAACGGAACTCCTTGAAGGGTCGTTTTGATTTTAAAGCGTAGGTCGTGCAACGAACGGATTTTATCCGGCTTTGTCGGGTACGACTCGACATCGATAGACATTCTTCCCTCGATGAAGAGGGGGACCGAAAGGTCGATATCACGACTCCTTCCGTCATCTCCCCTGTAATGAAAATGCCCCTGCTTTTTTACAATTTTTCCGGTGCACTTCTTTTGCCCGATCGGGAAAACGACTTGGGAAACTTTTGCATGCTTCAAAGTTATATAGGCATCGAACTCGACTCCTACCGGGAGTAGAGCTCCTATCGCTTGCCATCGATGAGAAGTCGTTTCCATTTGCTCGATGTCGATGTGGGTCAGAAGCGGTTTCAATCTTTTTTGAAACTCGGCCGTAGAAACCTCTACAGGGTCATCGGGAGTATCGGTGCCGACTCCTGTTGAAGAGACGTCGGCTAAAAAGAAGAGGTGGTTTAGATCTTCGACGCGGGGAGGTTCGAGCAAACCCGGAAGTTCGGGGTTTTTTCCACTAAAAGTTGAGATATAAGATACCTGTGTGAGATATCCTTGCTTTTTTTGTTGCGTTTTTGAGAAAGGGATTCCTTGTGGGCGAATCATGCGGAGTTTCAATACGGCGCCGGAAATTTCATAATCCTGGGCGGTAAGGTTTAACCCTTGAAGAATATGAAAGGTTTCTTTAACGAGATCCTTCGTAGATCCGACCGTATTGCACAATTTTTCGGGCCACCGTTTAGGGATCTCCTGATCGGAGTCGGGGCGGTAGGGGTCGGTGAGCGGACTGGCTACTTTTTCACCGATACTTTTGTAGGTGTAGTCCGATTCTTGACTGATGCCGTCCACTTGATAATAGTAGGAGCGGTAGTAGTCCTCGGTAGGGGTAACGGTGATCGGAGCATTGAGAGAGGTTAATTTCTTAAGCCAATTCTTCTCAATCCCGTCGGTGACCGATAAGAAGACGAGGACCAGCCAGACCACTAACGAAATAACCCCGACCGACATCAGAGCTATGAGCGACATCGATAGCTGCTTTTTCCTCGGGATGAGGTATTTGCGTGCAATCGAAAATTCAAAAATCACTTGGCTTCTTTAAAAATCACATGTTTTCTAAGTTTCTTATCGAACTTCTTCAGCTCCAGCCGTTCGGGGCTATTCCGTTTGTTTTTGAATGTCCAATAGGTTTCGGTACTTTCGGTACTCTTTAGTCGAATTTTTTCACGTGCGCCTTTTTTTGCCATAATATATTCCTTATTTCCCGACCATCCTATTAAAAGGGATTAAAAATGTCTAGTAGACAGATCATGACATGACTCGAACATTGTTATCTATATCGATTCGACCTCGAGCTCACGTCTTCAATCGTATCTTGCCCGCCGGCGATGGCTGCCGGCTCAATACCGTTAGCCAAAAAAACTATCGAGACTGTCTGCGACTGAAAACGTCTCTCCCGTTCTCATCGAAATCGTTCGAATTTCGAGCTGTGCTCATCCGATTGCTGTTGTTGAATTACCTCTTTCCAAGCGGCAAAACAATATTTTTTCTGTCGGCTGAACCGTTCGTTTTCAGTCCGATATTGAATAGCTTCGAGTTTATTAGCTATAGAATTATCAATAGGAAAGAATTAGATTGAAAGCTACAGTAATGCAATAACGACCTAAGAGTTTCCAGTAGATGAAAAAGTGTAACGAGAAAAACATAGTAAGGAGAGCAGTATCCAAAATTATCTTAGATGTAAGAACAATCACCTTATTTAACAGGTCGCTCACCTTCTTCAATCTAGGGAAATACCTTGTTATTACAGAGTCTATCCTATTTTTGAATCCGGTTATTAAAGGTATTGTATAGAAGACCGTACTCTTTACGACGGATAAGATTTTATCAACGAAAAAAGGAAAGTTTGGTAAGCTCTGCGTGACCATGAAAGTCTTAGGCATCGAAACATCTTGCGATGAAACGGCTGTCGGTATCGTTGAAGATGGAAAAAAAATTTTAACCAATTTAGTCGCTTCCCAGGCTGAAATTCATCGGGCTTTCGGAGGCGTTTTTCCGGAAATGGCATCGCGTGCCCACATCGACCGCCTTCTACCGTTGATAGAAGAAGCGACGAAAGGGGTTGAGATCGATCTGATCGCCGTAACAAACGGTCCCGGGCTGATGGGAGCGTTGCTCATGGGGGTGACGGCGGCCAAAGCGCTTGCTTACGGTTGGAATAAACCTTTAATCGGCGTCAATCATGTAGAAGCCCATCTCTACGGAGCGATGATGGAAGTCGACCCCCTTTTTCCCTCTTTAGGCGTCGTTATTTCGGGAGGACACACCTTTCTGGCAAAAATGAACGGGGTGTGTGAGTATGAGATTTTAGGGACGACCGTTGACGATGCAGTGGGTGAAGCCTTTGATAAAGTCGCAAGTCTCCTCGGTTGTTCTTATCCCGGAGGACCGGAAATCGAAAAGATCGCCAGAGGCGGCGATCCGTTAAAATACCCTTTTAAAGGGGGTCGGGTAAAAGGACGTCCCTTGGATTTTTCCTTTAGCGGTTTAAAGACGAGCGTCCTCTATCGAGTCAAAGGGATAAATTCCGATCGAAAGAGGCCGACGATAATCGATCCGACCGAAAAAAAACATCTCGCCGCCGGCTTTCAAAAAGCTGCATTGGAAGACATTCTGACTAAAGCTTTAAACGGGGCAAAAACTTTTGATTGCAAGGGGATTTATCTAGGAGGAGGGGTTACCCGAAACGGAGAACTGCGCAGATTATTTGAAAAGAGTCCTTACCCGGTCTTTTGGCCCCCTAAAGGGTTGAGCCTCGATAATGCCGCAATGATCGGGGGATTGGGTTACCATCTCTACCGAAGAAAAAATTTTTCCGACGATATTCAAGTTTTCACACATGCCCCTTTTTTAAAGCGCTAAGGAAAAAAGCATCCGATACGGTGTCGGTCGACCTTGGCGATCATCTCGGTTAGCGGCGCCCTCCGGTCGAGAGATCGTTTACGGGTTCCGCCATCACACCGATTTCAAGCAAACGGTACGAGACTCAAGCTCCGTTAACGGTGCAAGCGGCTGAGGGTATAAAAATTGGCTCGATGCTCTTTAGTTGCAAATAAATCGGTTTAAAAAGGGGAGAGCTTTTTAGGGAAAGCTCGATTTATCCTTTTCTTTTTGGTTTGAGTTATGCCATCCTTTGAGGTGGTAGGAAGAAAAAGGATGAATATCGAAATGCAACGGCGAAAAAACCCGCGAAAGAACGGGAAGCGATTTTCGGAAACGGCTTTGAGAAAATCGATCGGGGAATAACGCTTACAAGCTGTAAAACTCTTAAAATCGGTCGGTCGATCGTCTCATCATCTTTCGGAGCGAACGGCTCTTCGAACCGAAGCCGTTTCTCGTTTCGACGAATATCGAAACAGAGCCGATTGAAGTCGGAAATCCCGTTTTGCTTTAGAGTAGATCTTGTAACACGGATCTGTCATTGAAATGATTGCAACAACCGCTAAGTGATCGAGGTAAGGATGATGCCGGTATGGATAATGTGAT
>JBCDES010000050.1:0-9166 GCA_039179295.1 Chlamydiota bacterium | reverse complement strand
TTTTGAGGTTTTTTCTTGTTTTTTCCTCGATGTTTGATAGAATTGCCTGCTAAAACGGTGAGCATGGAAGCGCAGGACGTAGCCGAAACGAGATCTTGGATTAAAAAAATCTGGTCGGTCGAAACATTCGAACTTAAAAAGGTTTTCCCCCTCCTACTCCTTAAATTTCTCGTTTCAATCGTTTACGCAACACTTACCTGTATGAAAGATAGCCTGATCGTAACGGCCGATCATTCGGGTGCCGAGGTCATTCCCGTCTTGAAAGGGTGGGTCGTTTTCCCCCTATCCCTCTTCTGCGCTATCGGCTATTCGAAACTGAGCAATCAATTTAAACGCTCTACCCTCTTTTATTCGATCGTTACCTTTTTCTTGGCGATTATCTTCTCCTACGGATTTTTTCTTTATCCCAATATGGAGGCTTTAAGCCCCCATAAAAGCGCCGATTTCCTGACGGCAAAATGGGGCGCCACATTTACCCACTGGATCTCCGTTTACAGAAACTGGATTCACTCCCTCTTTTTCATTACGGCAGAGCTTTGGGCACAAGTGGTGATTTTCATCCTGTATTGGGGCTTTGCCAACCACATCTGTCGGGTAAAAGAAGCAAAAAGGACCTATACGCTCTTTATCGCCGCAGGCGATCTTGCAACGGTCGTTTCCGGTCCCGTCGTTCTCCACTACGTCTCAAAATTTTCAGGCGAAGACTTTACCGGAACGCTGCAAACGCTTATTACGTACGTCCTCGTCGCAGGAGGTCTGATCCTGGCGATTTATTGGTGGATGAATCGCTATGTCCTTTCGGATAAACGTTATTACGACCCTTCGGTTACGAAGCATACCCTGAACGAGAAAACCAAACTCACCCTTGGAAAAAGTGTGAAACATATCTTTTCATCGAAATATCTTCTGAGCATTGCGGTGCTGGTGATCGGATGCGCTTTAACCATCAATATGGTTGAAGTGACCTGGAAAGCCCAGTTAAAAAAGCTCTATCCGGTAACCGCCGATTATCTCGCTTTCAATTCGAAAGTTACCACTTTGGTCGGCATCGTTGCGTTGATTACCGTCTTATTTTTAGGTGGAAACTTCCTGAGGAAGTTCGGCTGGTACTTTAGCGCTCTGATCTCACCGATCGTCATCGGCGCGACCGGCGCCGTTTTTTTTGCCTTTTCTTACTTCAAATCGACCCTCAATCCGATTGCAACGCTTTTGGGAACAAACCCTCTTACGATCTTAGTCTTTATGGGAGCCTTTCAAAACATCGCCAGTAAAGTCGTGAAATACTCTTTCTTCGACTCTACTAAGGAAATGGCCTATATCCCGTTGGATCAGGAGTCGAAAGTCAAAGGTAAAGCTGCCATCGACGTAGTCGGTTCTCGCCTGGGTAAATCAAGCTCTTCATGGCTTCAAGTCTCGATGATGTCTCTTCTCGGTACGAGCTCCGTCTTAACGATTACCCCTTACTTGATTCCTATCGTTTTAGGGGTTTCCCTCTATTGGTGCCATTCCATTCGCTACTTAGCGAAGGAACTCGATAAAAAAGAAAAGATTCCTCCGGAGGAAACGACAAAAGTTGCGGCGGAACCCACCCCCGTCTTGTAGAAAAATATCGTCGGAAATCCTTTAAATCGATCGGGTTTTCATCCGATCTCGTAGATATAAACGGTTGAACGATCCCGATCGTCGACTTCGATGACTTTTCTAGGATTCCAGTCGGGAAAGGGGTATGTATGACTCACGACTATCGCTCCGGTCGAAAGCTCTCGTTCAAGTTTTTTTCGAAGGTTTTCCATTCCTTGGGGAAAGAGGTAGCAAAGGATTAAATCTACCCCTTCAAGGGGTATCTGAAAAAAATCCCCCCGAATGATCTGTAGATTGGAGTGATGATTGAGAAGAAACGAGCAAAGGAAGGGAACGGGCGAGTTTTCATAGCCGATCACTTGGCAGTAGGGGTATTTCCTCGACAGTGGAAAGATAAGATTTCCCCAGCCCGATCCCAATTCGACGATAGTCCCCCGTCGCAGTTCCGGCAGATGAGACAAAAGGACGGAGCGGACTCGGTTCGAGGTCGGTAGCGGAGCGACTCCGTTTCTCCGGGTAAAGAGGAGGAGGAGAAAGAGGATGAGAAAAGCGACGGCGAGGGTCGCGACAAAATAAAACATTAGGGGGTATCGTTACATTGAAAACGCTCTATCGTAATCATATCTCGGGCATTTTTATCAAAGGGGGTTTCTTGATCCGATCAAATTTTTTAGCGAGTTCGAACACTTCCCGCTCCGAATACCGCCCACTTTGAATTTCGATCTTGATCTTTTCTCTCTCCTCCATCCAATGGCGTTGCAGTAGCTTCGTAACGGTTTCTACAACCCCTTCTTCAGCTCGATCGGTATTGACCGTCTTGCGAACAATTTCTGAAAAAAACAGTCGTTCTTCAGGGTTCTCGAGATTATTTGCAAAAATCGGAAGAGCGGTATCTTTCTCCTCTTGGATACTTTCCATGTAATAAGAAAAAAAACGACGACAGATCGGTATGCCGAAATGCTCGGGTCTAAGATTATCCTCAATCATTCGGAGCAGTTTCGGAGCCGACTCGCTTAAAGACGACTTTTTCAGAACCGGATCGATTAAAAGATGGAGCCACCTTAACAGATCGGTTTCCAATACCCTTTCGGGATTTTCTTCGATCGTCGCAAGAGACCCTTGCCGTTTGACGTATGTCGAGCGGCGCACCCCTTCCCTACCTACACCCACGAGTTCTTCCGGAACTTGAGCTAAACGGGCAAGTTTTCGAAGCGATTCATGAACCGTCAGGGGGTGATCCCAACCGCGAACTCTTTGAGCAATCGTTTGAACGAGGCGGTTTTTTTGCGACGGCGAAGAAAGATCGGTCTCTTTAGCTAGGCGGCGAAAGAGAAACGAGAGATAATCTTCCCCTTTTTCAAGAAGCTTGATAAAAGCCAACGGTCCTTGTTCTTTTAAAATCGTATCGGGATCGGTCCCGACGGGGGTGGGAATCACGTAGACTTCGACCTCATCCTTTTGAAAAAGGTCTCCTATCTTTAAGCTGGCCGTAGCTCCGGCTTCATCGCCGTCAAGCGCCAAATAAACCTTGGTTACCCCCAAGTGTAACAATGCTTTAACATGATCGGCGGTAAAGGCGGTTCCCTGACCGGCTACCGTAATATTAAAGCCCGCCTGAATCAGGCGGAGCGCATCGATTTGTCCTTCCACAATGATCGCACGCTTTTCCTTCGCAATCCTCCTTCTTGAAAAACTCAGACCGTAGAGGGTATGAGATTTTTTAAAGAGGGGTGTCTCCGGACTATTGATATACTTCGGTTCGGAGGTCTTATCATCGATTTTTCGCGCCGAAAACCCGATGACTCCTCCGGAAACGTCGAGAATCGGAAAAGTCATCCGATTGATAAAGAACACCTTTTGTTTGCCGTCGGGCAATATCTTGATCAAGCCGGCTTTTTGAAGCAAGTCCGCCGGATACCGATACCGTTGCATAAACTTTCCGAATAGCAGCTCTCTTTTAGGAGCAAATCCGATTTTAAAAAGACGGATAAATTCCAAATCGAGACCCCGATCGTAGAGATATTTCAGGGCAATATGTCCTTCATCGCTATGCAGCAAATAGGTGTGATAGAAATCGGCTGCTTTTTGGAGGGCCGCTTTCAACTCTTTTTTGGCGGGACCGATCGACCGCTTTTCATATTTCGCTTGCTCGAGAGGGACTTGAAACCGTTCGGCTAGAGATTCGACGGCTTCTACAAAGCTCATCTTCATGTAGCTCATTAAAAAAGTGATGGCATCCCCATGAGCCCCGCAGCCGAAACAATGATAATGAGAGGCTGCTGCCCGAATCGTGAAAGAAGGTGATTTCTCCTCATGAAAAGGACAAATTCCCTTGTAAGCACTTCCCGCGCGCTTTAAATCGACATGGGATGAAACGATCTCGACGAGATCGATTTTCTCTCTAAGGAGCTCGAGACTTTTTTTAGCGTAAACGCTCATTGAACCGAATCTTTGGGTATGTTACACTTGGTAACCGTTCGACTTTTTTGTTGCGATAGTCCATTGTAAAGGCTAAATAATGAATAAAGCAAACTTCAAAAAAAAGATCGATCGGAAACCCGATCCTTTCCCCCTTTCGGAAACGGTCTCCCCTTCCTTTAAAGCCTCGACGGCAACACCGAAAAAAACGATCCCTGCCGGTGCGACGGAGCGATTCTACAAATCGCTAACGGAATCGAACGGAGCGAAATCTTTTTAAAAAATTATTTAGGAAAATAAAAAAATGACGACGCCGTCGACCCAAACGCTCAAAAAAACCTCGCCGATGATGAGTCAATGGTATGCCTGTAAAGAGCAAGCAAAAGAGGCGCTTCTCCTGTTCAGACTCGGAGATTTTTATGAAGCCTTTTATGACGATGCGAAACTCCTTGCCGAAACGGTCGATGTGACCTTAACTCAAAGGCAAGGCATTCCGATGAGCGGCGTTCCGGCTCATGCCGTAGAGGGGTATATCGAAAAACTCGTCGACAACGGTTTCCTCGTCGCTATCGCCGAACAAATCGAAGACCCTAAGGCCGTTAAAGGACCTTTCAAAAGAGAGGTCGTTCGAATCGTTTCTCCCGGAACGCTGTTGACCTCCCTGCCGGAAAACGACAATAACTTTTTCGGAGCTCTCGCTCTGTTGAATCAAACGGTCGCTCTGGCACTGCTCGATTTTTCAACGGGTGAATTTCGTGTCATGGAGTTTTCGGAAGTCAAAGAGCTGGAAGATGAGCTTTTCCGCTCTCTCCCCTCCGAGCTTCTTATCTCCGAAAAAGATTATCGCCTATTATCCGAAGCTTTGGAAGGGCTAAAAAAGCGCCTGTCGCTGCGGATCACAAAGCGAGAAAACCACGGTTTCGGTCATCAAGCGGCTCTTCACTTTCTGACCCGCCATTTCGGAGTCCAAACTCTCGACGGTTTCGGGCTCCAACGGATGACCGTCGGGGTTATAGCTGCAGGCTCCCTCCTCCACTACCTGCAAGAAGAGCTGAATCTGAGTATCGCCCACATCAAACACCTTTCTCCCGACCATCTTTCTTCGTACCTCTTAATCGACCGGGCAACGCAACGACATCTCGAACTCCTAGAGCCCCTCCATAAAAGAAGCGGTCATTTTACCCTGTTAAAACTCCTCGACCAAACGGTAACCCCTATGGGTAGGCGACTGCTCAAATCTTGGTTGATCCGCCCCCTGCTCTCCGTTTCGGAGATTCGAAAAAGACAAGAGGCGATTGAAGAGCTAAGGAGCCGTTTGACCCTTCGAGACCTGTTGCGATCGGTAAGAGACTTGGAACGTTTGATCACCCGTATTTCAACCGGCTCCGCAACCCCTCAAGACCTAATAGCCCTTAAAGTCTCCTTAAGCACGGCCCCCGAAATTGCAAGAAACCTGGAATCGACAACGGCGTTCCTATTAAAAGACCTTCTTTTTCCCCCTATCCGTCCGATCACTGAAAAAATCGCTCAAACGGTTGTCGACGAACCCCCGATAAAATTAGGGGAAGGGAAGGTAATACGTCCGGGGGTCGGTCGAGAGCTCGACGAGCTCCGCTCGTTGAAATCCAATAGTCAAGCTTGGATTGCCAACTACCAAGCCGAGTTGAGGGAAATGACGGGGATTAAAACCCTGAAAATCATTTTTAGTAAAGCCTTCGGTTATTGCATAGAGGTCAGTCGCGGACAAGCGGAAAAGATGCCTGAAACCTTCGCACGGAGACAGACCCTGGTAAACAACGAACGGTTTATTTCACCCGAACTTAAAGCGTACGAAGAAAAAATTTTCACCGCCGAAGAAAAAATTCATGCCTTGGAATCGACCCTTTATCAAGGACTTGTAAAGGAGATTGCGAGCCGTAGCGCGACGATTCATGCAACCTCAAAGAGTATTGCAATCCTCGATACCCTCCTAGCTTTAAGCTTTGTCGCCGTGAAAAATCGCTACACCAAACCTGTTGTGGACGAGAGTCGCACTATCGAAATCGAAGTGGGACGTCATCCCGTCATCGAAACCTCTCTAACCGATTCTTTTATCCCTAACGATACCTCTCTCGACCAAAACCTGGTCATCATTACGGGACCCAATATGGCGGGAAAATCTACCTACATTCGTCAAGTCGCTCTCATCACCTTGATGGCGCAGATGGGATCCTTCGTCTCTGCACGAAAAGCTCGGTTAGGAATCGTCGATAAAATCTTCAGCCGGATCGGGGCAAGCGACGATCTTTCCCGCGGTCAATCGACCTTTATGATCGAGATGACCGAAACGGCCGATATCTTAAACAATGCAACCCCCCGCTCCCTTGTCATTCTCGATGAAATCGGACGGGGGACAAGCACTTTCGACGGCATTTCAATCGCATGGGCGGTTGCCGAATATCTCCTTAAAAAACGGTGTAAAACGTTATTCGCCACCCATTATTGGGAGCTGACGGAACTTGAAAAGAGACATTCGAATGTAGAAAATGTCCATGTTGCCGTTCAAGAAGCGGTCGATCGGATCGTTTTCTTAAGAAAAATCGTCGCGGGGAGTACGGACAAAAGTTACGGCATTCATGTAGCTCGTCTTGCCGGTCTTCCCCCTTCGGTCGTCAAACGAGCCCGCGAGATTCTCCGTAAACTCGAGGCAAAGGATTCGAAGACTCCGAAGTCCCCTTCCGACACCCAAAAAGAGCTCTCTTTTTCGCCGGCAACTCCGTCTCGTCGAGAAATCGAGCTCGAAGCCGTTGCAACCGCATTAAAAAAGCTGAAAACCGATGAAATGACTCCTATCGAAGCCCTTCAAACGTTGAGTCGGTGGAAAAGCGAGTTTGCCTTATGAAAATGCCGCCTTTTAGCGGTCAGCCCGGTGTCGATCGGATGAGAATCGGACAAAGGAGAAATTTTAACGACGGCGACCGCAGTGGAAAAATCTGAACTCGGGATGGTGATCGAAACCGACCTGAACTCTTTGCCCAAAGAGCCCGGCGTCTATCTGATGAAAGATGCGTCGGGAAAAATTCTCTATATCGGCAAGGCAAAACAACTGCGCCAACGGGTTAAACAATACTTTATCTCCGGGCGCGACGGACGGATGATGGTCCCTTTTCTAACCTGCCGGGTGAAAACGATCGAAACCATCGTCACCTTCTCGGAAAAAGAAGCCCTTCTCCTTGAAAACAACCTGATTAAACGACACCTACCCAAATATAACGTCTTGTTAAAAGACGATAAGACTTTTATCAGCTTAGAGCTTAACCATCAACATCGATGGCCTATGATTAAAGTCATGCGCTACCGGGGCAAACCCGACAGTCATACCCTTCAGTTCGGTCCCTACACAAGTGCCTTTGCTGCAAGACAAACACTCGATCTGATGACCCGCATCTTTAAGTTGCGACAATGTAGCGACCGCGAACTGATGGTAAGGAGTCGTCCTTGTCTCCTCTACTCGATTCAAAGATGTCTCGCTCCTTGTGTCGATAAATGTAGCGACAAGGAATACCGCCGGGAGGTGACGAAAGCGATCGATTTCTTAAAAGGAAAGGATGGCAAAGTGATCGATCGATTGAAAAAAGAGAGAGACGAGGCTTCCGAAAAACTCGAATATGAACGGGCGGGCGCTATTCATAAAACAATCGAGCAATTAGAACATGTGACACGCAGTCGACAATCGATTATCCGCTCCAAAGGGAAAGATTGCGACATTTTTGCCCTTTACCATGAAGGCAAACGCCATATCATTGCCAAGTTGATCTATCGTCAAGGACGTCTCATCGGAGCCGACCACTTTACATTCACCGAGCTTGCTTCGACGGATGGGGAAATTTGGGAGTCTTTTCTGCTCCAACATTATCGAGACGACAGACCGCCGGAGGTGCTCGTTCCCATTCCGCTCAAACGACAAAAAGCATTGGAAGAAATCCTTTCCCTTTCCCTACACTCGCCCCGAAAAGGGGAAAAATATCACCTCTTGAAGCTTGCCGAAAAAAATGCAAAAGCTCTTTTTACCGAGAGGCAATCGAAAGAAGAACTCCTCCTCGATCTGCAAGAAACGTGCGATCTTTCCCGCTGTCCGGTTAGGATCGAGTGTTTCGATACTTCCAATATCTCGGGGACAGACCTCGTTGCATCTATGGTAGGATTTACCGATGGAAAACGGGATAAAGGAAAAACGGGACTGTTTAAAATTAAAGGAGTCGAAAAATCGGATGACTACGGAGCGATGCGAGAGGTCCTCACTCGGCATTATACGAAGGCAAAGAGAAAGGATGAGCTTCCCGACCTGACCCTAATCGATGGAGGAAAAGGACAACTCCATATCGCTTTAGAGGTCTTTAAGGAGCTCGAGATAGCAAATGTCGATCTCATTTCCCTCGCTAAGGAGGAAGGACGCCACGATAAAGGGCTCAATTTTGAGAAAATCTTTATCCCGCATCGAAAAAACCCGCTGTTTCTCTCCCCTCGCTCTCCAACGCTGTTCATTTTGCAGCAAATAAGGGATGAAGCCCACCGCGTAGCCATTTCTTACCACCGGAAAAGGCGGAGCAAGAGACTGATTCAGACGGAGCTCGATACGATTCCCGGAATCGGTCCGAAAAAACGGACCCTCCTCCTTAAAACCTTCGGAAGTGTAAAACGGATCAAAGGGGCGACAAGAGAGGCGCTAAAAAAAGTCGACGGGCTAAATAGTCGCGATATCGATGCGATCATCGAGTTTCAACGAAAGTGAGTAAAAATCGGTTGCGATAACCTAGACGCCGCGCCAAAACAATCCCCAGTTCTTCCTCCACCTTTGCAAAAAAGTCCTCCTCCTTTTCTTGAGGCAGTGAAACGATCAGTTCGATCATCGATCCTCCCTTGATCGTAATACCGTTTACAAGACTTTGACCCGGAAAAAGGGTTTTAAAGTATCCGGAGACGCAATCACGGATCAGCTGTTGATCGATCTCAATCTTTGCTCCTTGCATCTCAAGTTGAAAATAGCGACGACGATTGATCAAATAAAGGAGGATGAAGAGCAACGCGCCGAATCCGATCAATATCCCCCCGATCGTAAAACAAAAATTTGGGGGATGGAGGAGTCCGTTTATCAATTGCAGGCGAAAATAATCGGCATACGGGAGGG
>JBCDES010000046.1:0-9744 GCA_039179295.1 Chlamydiota bacterium | reverse complement strand
TCTAAAAGAGGCGAAGCAAGCAGAGATTGGAGCTAAAGATCAAGAAATAGAGGGGCAAAAAAGGGCGATACGAGAGCAACGAGCGGTCATTCGGCAAAAAGATAAGGAGGTTGAAGGTAAAAATAAGGAAATAACGGATCTAAAAGAGGCGAAGCAAGCAGAGATTGAAGATAAAGATCAAGAAATAGAGAGGCAAAAAAGTGCGATACGGGAGCAACGAGCGGTCATTCGGCAAAAAAATATAGAGATTGAAGATAAAAATAAGGAAATAACGGATCTGAATTCGAACGGATCGTTACGGGAAACGACCTTTTTCAGGAAGATTATCGGATTTATCGCACTTTCGGTCTCGGCCCCGCTGGAGCTTATCTGCCGTCCCATTGTTTGGATTTGGCGAAATCTCGGGAATTGAAATCGGATATTCCCTTAAGCAGGTGCTCGAATGCCCAAGCTTGAAGAGTTCGAAAACCGTAAGCGATTACCGAACGATCCGGATCAATTTTCCGAAGCAAAAATCGAAAAGTAAACCGCTCGAAATGTAGCGGAATTTCTTTTGCAAGGGTATGATTAAAAGATAACGGCATCGATTGATGCAGGCAACCGATTGGGGTAAAATTTGTCGGGAAGTGCCGGTTACCGGTATAAAAAAGGTCGGGTTTGATCGGATACGGCTCCGCTGCCGAAATCGGATGGCTCGAAAAGAAATTGTTGGGCTTTTTTTGTAGATCGAGTATAGTTACCATTCGATCAAACATCAGGTAGACGGTATGAATCAGATGACAATCATGGGACACCTTGGAGCTGATCCGGAAGTTCGCTTCACATCTTCGGGACAAAAGGTGACAACCCTCCGCCTCGCTGCCAATCAACGTCGAGGCGGAAAGGATGAAACCCTTTGGTGGCGCGTTACGATTTGGGGAGAAAGCTTCGACAAGATTTTAAGCTACTTCAAAAAGGGAAGCGCGGCGATCGTTAGCGGAGAAATGCTTAAGCCCGAACTCTACACGAATAAGGACGGAGAGTCTCAAGTCTCTCTCAATCTGGTCGCTTATCACATTGCATTTCCCCCCTTCGGGAAAGGAGAACGTCAGGAAGGGGGTCAACAACAAGGGCAACCTTCCCACGATCAAGCTCGGAGCTCCCATACCGACGGGTGGGGAGAATCCCCCTCCGGTCAGCAGCAAGGACGGAGAATGTCTCCGAGTGAAGAATCGAATCGTTTTGCAGAGGATAAGATACCGTTTTAATGCAGCTGCCCGTTTGCCCCGTTCTTTCCAAGCGACCTAAAGCCGACTTAATCGTCGTTCCCTTTTTCCAAACGAAAAAGGGGGTCGAGCCCGCCATACATCTTCCGGATCTCGAAGAGATCATCGATCCGATTGTACGGACCGGAGATTTTACCGGAGAAGAGGGGGTCGCGATGCTTGTTTATTTGACCGGTAAGATAGAGAAACGACTTCTCCTTTTGGGTCTGGGAAAAGAGCAATCGTGCACGATGGAAACATTGAGACGGAGCTATGGCGTAGCGATGAAGCGGTGCCGGGGAAAACAATGGGTCGATGTAAATTTTGCCCTTCCGAAGCATCGAAAACTCGAGATGCAAGATATTACCCGCGCCGTTTCCGAGGGGATCGCTCTATCGTCCTATGTATATGATCGATGGAAATCCAAAGAGGAAAAAAAGTCTTTTTATGTAAAAAAAGCGACCTTGGTCGGTGCGAAGGACTCCAAGATCGGCAAAAAGACTCTGGAAATCCTAACAGGGGTGAATTTAGCGCGCGACTTAGTCAACGGAAACGCCCTCGATGTCACCCCCGAAACCTTAGCCGTAGAAGCGAAAAAAATCGCCCGGAAATTTCCCTCGGTAAAAGCCTCGGTGCTCGATAAAAAGCAACTCGAAAAGGAAAAAATGGGTCTTCTTCTCGCCGTCGGAAGCGGTTCTCGGGTCGATCCGGCGCTCGTTATTTTAGAATATCGGGGAGCCCCCGGTAAGAAAGATCTGACAATGGTTGTGGGAAAAGGGGTTACCTTCGATACCGGAGGGGTCAATTTGAAGCCTACGGGCTTCATTGAAGACATGCGCTCGGATATGGGGGGGGCTGCGGCTGCAATCGGTTTAATTCAGGCGGCCGCGAGTATCAAGCTTCAAGCGAATATCGTCGCCGTTGTTCCGACAACTGAAAATGCGATCGATGCGCTTAGCTATAAGCCGGGAGATGTCTATCGCGCACATTCCGGGAAAACGGTTGAAATCACGAATACGGATGCCGAAGGGCGCCTTATCCTTGCAGATGCCCTTTCTTACGGACAAAAAAGGTTCGGACCCGATCGGATTATCGACATGGCAACGTTGACCGGGGCAATCGTCATCGCACTCGGCGAAATCCGTGCCGGTCTTTTTTCCAATCATGACAAGCTGGCAAAGGTTTGTGAACAAGCCGGAGAGACGACGGGGGAAAAGGTTTGGCGTATGCCTCTGGATCGGGAGTATATGGTCCTGATGAAATCGGACATTGCCGATATTCGTAACTCGGGTAAGAAACGGAATGCAGGATCGATTACGGCAGCGATCTTTCTTCAAGAATTTATCGAGGAGAAAACGCCATGGATTCATCTCGACCTAGCCGGAACGGCATTCCTCGATAGTCCGAAAGATTATCATCTCTCTCAAGCATCGGGCTCGGGTGTTCGCCTCCTGGTCGAGCTTCTCGAATGTTTACAATAAAAAAAGAAGGCTCCCTCCTAGGTTTCTTAAAAGAGAAGACCTCCCTTTCCGTTCGAGAGGTGAAACGAGCTCTCGAAAACGGAGCTTGCTCTCTTAACGGTAAAATCGAACGTTTCGGCTCAACCAAACTGAAAATAGGGGATAAAGCCACTTTTTATCTTCCCGAGAAAGCTCCTGTGGGAACTTTGAAAATTCTCCGTCAAGACCGGTTCCTCACCCTTTTTAATAAGCCTTCGGGACTGGTTTCTACCCCGGAAAAAGGACATTACCTTGTCCACCGTTTGGATAAAGGGACCTCCGGTGTTTTGTTAATGGCTCGAACGGTTTCGATAAAAAAGGCTCTCGAGGCGCTGTTTAAAAGACGAGAGCTGAAAAAGGTCTATATCGCTTTAGTCAAGGGGTTTCCTCATAAGGAATCGGGGACCGTTGACAATAAACTGGGTAAAAAGGGGACATTTCACGGACAGATCTTTTATGGCGCCTCCAAGATAGGAAAACAAGCGGTGACTCGTTATAAGGTTTTAAAAAAAGGGAGGAGAGCTTCTCTTTTAGAACTCCATCCGGAAACGGGGCGCACGCACCAACTACGTGTTCATCTATCGGAGTTAGGCTATCCGATTCTCGGAGATTTACAATACGGACGTGATGCAACCTTTCCTAAAGATATCGCTCGTCTTTGCCTACATGCTTACCGACTCTCTTTTATCCATCCCGAGACGGGTAAAAAAGTAACGGTCACGGCACCTCTTCCCCAACTTTTCAGCGAGCCGTAAGTCTTTTCAAGCGCTATACATTTAAATTGAAGCGGCTACGACCTCTATGTCAACACTCTTATTTCTCGTCGGTGATGATCGATTCACAAATAATCGATATGGCGCATGTTATCGAGCTTTTTGGAGAAGAGGACAAGGAAAAAAGCCGGGATGAAGGAGGTGATCACGAAGATATCGAAGAATGACGAGAGATTGACCTTTGCAATCAATCCGGCAAAGTATCCTCCTAGATAAAAACCGACTCCGATACATGCAAACCAAATCCCTGTTAAAAGACCTCGATATCGATGGGGACTGAGATTCGTCACCAGTGAAAGACCGATAGGAGCGATAAAGAGCTCAGCGAGCGCCATTAAAGCGAAGGCAAAGATCAGGTAGAACGGACTTTCAAGGGCTTCGCCTGCGCCGTGGGGGATATGGACCGCCGCTCGTTGCATGACTAAAAAGCAAAGACCCATGAAAAAAAGGCTCAATGCCGTTTTCATGGGAGGACTGGCACTTGATTTGATCCGTTTTAGAAAAAGATAGAAATGGGCGAGGGGGAAGGCAAAGATGATTAAGAAGAGGGTTTCGAATGAGATAAACCACGGCGTCGGAATTAAGAACCCTCCGATATGATGATCGACATATCGAAGAGCAAAAAGGGTCATCGAAGAGCCCATTTGATTATAAGCCATCCAGAAAACGATGGAGATGAAAGTCATAATCAGGATAACGATAATGCGATCCCACTCATGCTTTTTCAAAGGGAAATGGTGGGGATCATCTTTTTTTTTGATGAAATAATGGGAGGGAACTTCAAGCTTTTTTAATGCGCCGATGATTGAAAAATAGGGGAGAATGCCGAGGAGCTGGACAAAGCCCGAAACGATAAACACAAGACGCCAATCGACTGTCTGTAAATAACCCAAAACGATCATAGCGATAAAGACGCCGATATTGACCGCTGAATAATAGATAGAAAATCCACCTTCACGGATATGGGGTTTTTTTGCGTAGACGCTGCCGAGGATGGAATAGATCGCAGGGGTAAAAAGTCCTCCGCCGAAAGCGATTAAAGTCAATGCCGGAAAAACCATCGCTTGAGAGAGCGTTGCCATTAAAAAGCAGCCGCCGGCCGTCATTAAGCTTCCTAATAAAATCGGATTTCTATAGTTCCACTTATCGGCGATATAGCCGCCCAGGATAGGAAGGATAAAAGCGATTCCCGTATAGGCTCCGAAGAGATGGGTCGCTTTCGAGGTGCTATATGATAAATACTTGACGAGGTAGAGGACAAAGAGATTTCCGATTCCCCAATAGGCAAACCGTTGACACATCTCCGTCAGCGCAAGTAGATACATTTCTTTAGGATGTTTATTGGAAAAGATGACGTCTCGGTGCTTCATCGGTCCTCATTCTATTGTTTACAACATAGCCCTAAACCGGTTGACGATTGTGTCTCTTGCCTCTTTACAAACCTCTTCCTTGTACGAGTAGGCAACGGTTTTGCCGGAAAAGAGGAAGCAAGGTTTCCTTGAAACCGATTTAGCTATATACATCGTGTTTCAAAGATTGGAAATTTGTCAAGGAGACCCTCAAAATCGATGTTCGGAGCGAATGACCGATGCACAAAAGGCAAAAATCCATTTTAGAACCGTCGGATGTATATGGCTTTTTATTAAGCATTTTGTACAATATGTCTATATTTTAGTACTAAATGATTCGATTTCTTCAAAAAATGCGGATTCTAATCGTCAAAACAACCTCGCTTGGAGACATCATCCAGGCTCTCCCGGTCGTAACCTTTCTCCTCAAGAGATTTCCTCAAGCTCAAGTGGATTGGGTTGTCGAGAAGCATTTCAAGGAGTTATTGGAAGCCCATCCCACTATTCGTCGGGTGATTCCGGTCGAAATGCGCAATCGGAAAAAACATCCGATTAAGGCATATCGAGCGATAAAAAACGGTATCGCAGCTTTAACAACAAGTCATTACGATCTTCTGATCGATCTTCAAGGAAATATTAAATCGGGCATTATTACGAAGTTTGCTCGTGCTAAAGAAAAAATCGGAACGACGTTTTCATCGGCACCGGAATGGCCCAATGCTCTATTTCTTACCCGCCGTTATCCTCTGAATCGAAAAGAGCCCATGACGCTTCAATATTTATCCGTCGTTCGGAATCATTTTCAAGCGGAGCCGGAGCCGGTTGAGATGGAGCTCTCTTTTGAAATTTCGTCTCAAGACGAAAACTGGATAACGAGTATTCTTAGGACAGGGAAAAAGGTGATGGTTTGTCCCGGAGCTCAATGGGAAAATAAAAAACTTTCTCTCCGAACTTGGACCGAGCTGCTCAAAAGGGAACAGGCAACAGGGGGCTGTTATTTTTACTTTGTTTGGGGATCGGAAAAAGAAAAACAAGAAGGGGCAATCCTACATTCCCGATTTTCCGACTCCGGTATTCTCCTTCCTAAAATGTCCGTTCCCGTATGGCAACGACTCATCTCTAAAATGGATCTGATCTATACTGTCGACTCGAGTGCTCTTCATCTGGCCGGAACGACAAAGACTCCCACCTTTAGCTTTTTCGGACCCTCTTCTGCTGCAATCTATCGACCGCCGGGAGAAAACCGCCGATCTCTTCAAGCTCCTTGTCCTTATGGAAAAACCTTCATCAAGCGGTGTCCGGCTCTTCGGACATGTAAAACGGGGGCATGCTTGAAGAATTTAAATATTGAAAACGCCATATGATCGGCTGTAGAGCTCGATTGCTTCGATATGAGGTTTTGCAAGCTTTCCCGCAAAGCTTGAACATCTTCGGTTCCGTTCACATCAGACTTTCCGTCAGTCCGCGGGCGCTTTGAGTGCTTAAGGTCCTCTACTGCTTCCGATCGATTTAAAATAAGACGATCGTTCAGTCTTCCGGTCGGCGGTATCGATTTTTGAGTTGAAGCCGAGGGATTAAGTCGTTGCAAAATATCTCGATTCGGTTAGATCGCCTTACATAGCTGCCGGTATGATCCGGCGGTCGATAGGTTAGGAGGAGGCGATTGAGAAGGTTAATCGAGAAAAGCCTTGTGAAACTGAACGTCTCCCAGCGGAGAGATCACCAATCCTTTGAGACGGGGGTTTTTTATATAGACGGCATGATAATGATAAATCGGAATGATGGGCATGTCTTCTATAAGCATTTGCTCTGCTTCATCTAAAAGTTCGACTCTCTCCACCGTTTCTTTATAAAAAGAGTCTTCAAGAAGTTGTTGATAACGGCGATTTTCCCATCTCGAGTAATTGGAGTTCACATCTTTGCTCGCGAATCGCTCTAAAAAACACATCCGATCATGGTATTGTCCAATCCAGGACATTTGACCCATTTGGAAGAGTTGGCTACGGAGTGTTGCCAGGTGAGATTTAAGGTCTCCCGTCTCAAGTTTGATTTCCACTCCCAAAACATCTTTCCATTGACTTTGAAGAGCAAGCGCTAAGTTTCGTTGCAATTCGGTGTTGAAATAACAATAGGTAACGGGGGGAAATTCCTCACGTCTAATCCCCAGTTCTTGAAGTCCGAGTTCAAAGTGACGGAGCGCGGCTACGCGGTTATCCTCCCGATCGATAGTTGTCGCTACTCCTTTTAAAACTTGGGGAACGGGACCTGAAGCGATGTCGTCGAACATTTGAGAGATATTATCGACGATCTCCTTTTTATCGATGGCAAAAGCGAAGGCCTTTCTTATATGGACATTGTTAAAAGGAAATCGATCGACGTTCAATGCAGTAAAAGTCGTTCCGTCAATCGCTCTTTGTCTTAGGTGTTTTGCTTTTTTTAAAGTGGCGAGCGCGTCCAGAGGGAGAGGAGAAAGGAGACCTCCGAGGTAATCGATTTTTCCTTGGTCGAATAGCTTTAAGGCCGTTGCTTCATCGGAAATAATTGTAGCATGAATTTCATCGAGTCGGACCTCTTCGGTATTCCAGTAATAGGGGTTTTTTATTGCGATGATTTCATCGCTATCTCTCCAGCTGGAGAGGTGAAAAGGTCCGTTCGTTAAAGGATCGGCTTGTTGATTGGGATGGGGAACCTCGTCACCATTATGGGGAACGGGAAAATAGATAGGATAGGCCGTTAGCTGAAGGAAATAGGGGGTCGGTCTTTTTAATCGAACGAGAAGCGTTTGTCCGTCAACGGCTTCCACACCGATATCGTCAACGGAGCAAAGCCCCGTTTTTGCTTCGGCAGCATTTTCGATAGGAAAAAGCAAATGAACCGCTTTTGAGGGAAAATCGGGGTGCAACGCTTTTTTCCATGCCGCTTCAAAATGGTAAGCCGTTAAAGAAGAGCCGTCGGACCAGAGACTTTTTCTTAAAAAAAAGAGATATGTTTTTCGATCTTTTGAAATTTTTATCCGCTCGGCTAGAGCCGGGCTTACCGTTCCGTCCGTCTCCAGACGTGTAAGCCCTTCGTAGAGCATATGGTTCATGACCGTGGTTATGGGATCGGTTCCTTTTCGAGGGTCTATGGAGAAAGGGGAGTAGATGTAGTTGATACGGATGATTTGAGAATCCTTCTTTTCGCGACCGACCGATCGCTTTTCATTGCAACATGAAGAAAGAAAAACCGGAAAGATAATGATCCAAAAAAGGTATTTCGCCGTCATAGTCACACTAAGGTAAGATATCTCGACAAAAGTTAAAAGAAAAAAAATTTTATCGATAGTTCAACCGGGATTGCCGGAAGATTTTTCGCGCAGGATAACGGGATAGAAGCGAAAAAAAAGGTCCTGTTTTAGCTATAGATCCGAACGACACGACCGATATTAAAGGATCAGTTTTGTCAGCTCCTCTTTAGCATAGGGAAAGAGCTCCGGATAATTTCCTTCAAGCCAAGGAAGAAGCTTTCCCCGAATCCTTCTCATTTCGTCCGTATAAAAATATTTGAGATTTTTCTTAGGGTCGTGATGAAACCCCCCGATATCGATTTCTACAGCTTTTCGATCGATGAAACCGAAGTTGCGGATGAGGTGGGGATCTTTGTCGCTATAACCTTTTTCTGCCCGTTTGACTGTGAAGGCTAAAAGGGAAGAAAGAGCTTGTTTAGCCTCTTCAAGTTTTCCCTCTTTTTTTAAAGAAAGGAGATATTTATCGGTAGGGATCGCTTTTCTTTGTAGAACGAACTCTACATCGCCGAGTGCGATTTTATGCTTAAAGCCGATGCCGTCTTTTAGTGTCATGGTTCGATCGACCGGGATTTTGTTCAGATGGACGAAGAGAATTCCCGTCTCTTTTTTAAATTCTCTATAGGCTATCAAGCAGCTTCCGAAAGTAGAATAAAGCCTTTCTTTTTTCTTTCGTTGCCGATCCTTTCTTTTCGAATCGAGAGGTAGAGGTAGAGGAACGGTTGCAAAGAGAGGGTGTGGGGTCCAACGTTTATGTTTGAAAAACTTTAAAATATATCGTTGATCTTCACTCATAAAAACATAGCTTTGAGAGCCGCTTTCTAAGTAGCGATAGGGTTGGTCGAGTGCTTTTTGAGTCTCCATCCGATCATCCGCTTCCATCGGAATGTCCCATTCTCGATGATAGCGGAGATCGGAGGTGATATTCGAATAGCTGAAATCATCTGTGAGAAAATGAAATAGACGTTCAACCCCGACTACGCAAGCGATAACGAGTAGAATTAAAGCGAATTGAATCAGAAACTTTTTCATCGAGCCCCTTGTTTATCAAGACGATACTATACTTAAGTCAACGGTCAAACGATTTGGAGACAAGAAATTTTAGACTTTCTTTTTGAATTTTTTGATAAAGGCTTTTGAGACCGTTGGCGCGACTTGGGGAAAGAGATGCCAAAAGACCCGCTTCTTTAAGAAAATGAGGCGGGCATCGGAGAACGGCTTCGGGCGACTCGCCGTCATAGACTTGCACCAGAAGTTGTGCCAGCCCTTTAGAGATCAAGGCATTGGAACTTGTTTGCAAGGAGAGTTTCCCTTCTCGGCACCTAAGCTTGAGATAGAGGAGGCTTTGGCAACCGGCTACGAGATTTTCCTTCACTTGATCCTCGATAGTCATTTTCGGGGCTTTTTGACCGAGCTCGATGATTTTTCGATACCGTTCTTCTTGGGACTTTAAGGAAAGGAAACTCTTTTTTAACTGCTCTTGTTTGTCTAAACAACGGCTGAATTCCATGATCGGGATTATAGAGCCAAAAGACCCTATTATGCACCAACTTTTCAGATTGAAACCGGTAAAAATTTTGAGCAAAGGCGCTTGCC
>JBCDES010000048.1:0-9288 GCA_039179295.1 Chlamydiota bacterium | reverse complement strand
GGGGAATAAAGAGTTTAGCGGGATTGGAGAATTGTAAAGGGATTGTTTTCCCGGGATCCGATCTCGTCTTTCGAGAGATAGGGCTTCAAATATCGGCAAGGAAAGAAAGCAACGGAGACTTGAGTGGAAAAAATAAGCTTTGTTCTAAGCCGATTCGTATAAGAAAGGGTTGTAGAGATTTGAAGCGCCTTGTTTTAAAAACGTTATGATTGAATCCAGTTTTTCGGCGGTTTCTTTTTTTTCTTCTTTACCGTCTCGGTCCCTTGTTCGGAAGCCGCTTGACCCTTCACCTCTTTGCCGGTCGTAGCCGTTATATTTCCAAGAGATCCGACCCCTTCTTCCAACTTTTTCTTTGCCCCTTCGATGGCGTTCCATTGCTCTTGAGAAAAGTTTTTGGGGTCATTGGAATAAGCCGCCAGTTGCTCCGGCGTAAGCCCCGTTTCATCGCAGACCCTCTTTGTCTCCTCTTCGATCTTACGCCTAAGAATCATGACTTTTTTAACGGCCTCTTGCTTTTCTTCGGGCGTGCCGTTCATCATCACATGCTTAAAACGTTCAAAGTACTCGACCGAGTCTTCGAAAACCTCTTGAAGACGCCTTTCTTTCTCTTCGGCTCCGAGGTTGAAAAACTCCATAATCCTGTCAAACTCATCTTCCATCGCCCCCTCCATTGTTTATCCGGACCTATTCCTTCATTATATAGCATCAAATTCGGGGGTGTCCAGCCCTTATGTTGCGAAAAATCGAAGAAACCTTTAAACCAAGGGTTTATTATGAAAATTGAAGCACTGATCGACAAACTCTCCTCCGAACTCAAGCTCGAAGTCGTCCCCCAAAAGGATCGAAAGGATCTCTACACACTAAAAATAGGTTCTTCGCCCCGGGTTTCTATAAAAGAGCTCGAACCGGGAGCCTTCTTCGAAGCCCGTATCTTCCCCATTCCTAAACAAGAGAATAAGGAAGCTCTCTTCATCTATTTGATGAAAGCGAATCTGTTGGGTCAAGGAACGGGAGGGGCGGTAATCGGGATCGATCATTCGGAAAAATTCTTCTCTTTAACCCTTACCTTACCTTTCGAAATCGATTATAGAATCTTTCATGATAGTTTGGAAGATTACCTCAATTACATCGATTATTGGAAAGAAGAAATCGCAATATTTATCGAAAAAGGATTCATCCGGTAGTATCGGGTGATCGATCCGTCCCAATCCAACCTTCGAGCTCGTATCCGTCCGGGCATTAAGGCAACGATAGAGCCGAAAACCGTCTCGATTCCGTTCCGTTTGAGACAAAGCTTTAGATTTTCATAGCAAGAATGCTTCCTTTTCGGCATCTCCTTATACGTTTGTTGTAGGCATAAAAAGATCAAGTGTGTATCGTTTAAGAGGTAACGTTTATCGATTTTATTTATAGTGAGAATTCAAGGGGATCGGTAGCGTTTTCAACGTAAAATCTGGGACCCGATCGCCCTTTGTATCGGCATTCCCACACTCGTTCGAAAAGGTCAAGTAGGGTCCCCTTCGATCCTTAGGTTTTCATGCCGACGAAAGTCTCCGTCTCCATGGATAGTATTTAAATCGAAAACATTGTAAACCGATACTAGTGAACCATCATTAGAATTCAACCACGGTATAAGGTAATGACCGGTTATTTAATTGCCGAAGAAGGTCCTCTCGCAGGTCTTGTCGTTTGCTTTGAAGAGGGAAGCGAGTGGATCCTCGGGCGCGATCCCGGCATCGCTTATCAAGTATTGGAAGACCCGATGGTTTCTAGAAAACATGCGATCTGTCGATTAACGGCTGAAGGTTACGTTCTAGAAAATTTAAGCGGTGTAAATCCGGCAACTATCAACGGAAAACCGATCGACGAACCCGTTTTATTACAAGAAGGAGATGCGGTTCAAATCGGAAATATCTTTTTCCATTTTACCCTAAAAGATCCCGATGCAAATAAAGGGGAACAAGAGATAAGCGATTCTCCGACAATTTATGAAGAATCGGATGACTTGGGAGCTCTAGCTTTTATGAGAGCTCCGGATGCCAGATGGATCATCAAAGTGATTTCGGGACCGAATGCCGGCGCCGAATTCGGACTTCCGGAACGATCGACCTACATCATCGGAAAAGACCCCGATGCCTGCGACATCTTATTCCAAGATTTAAGCGTTTCAAGGCAACATGCAAAGATCGCGGCAAGGTCCGACGGAACCGTCGTCATCGAAGATCTGGAAAGTTTGAATAAAGTGATCATTAACGGACAGAAAATCGCTGCCCCTACACAGCTTCAATCGCAAGATTTAGTCGCTTTGGGAACCACCTCCTTCCTAGTTATCGACCAGCAACAAACCAGACAAACGATTATCTCCCCTTCCCCGGAAATCGACGACACTCCTTCCGATTCGGAAAAAAAAGAACAAGCGGCTACGGTCGAAGAAGCCGTCAAAAAGGATTGGAAAAAAATGGTCATTCCAACCCGCCATATGATTATAGCGGGCATCTGTGCGATCCTCCTCGTCCTAGGACTCGGCGGAGTCTTTAGCCTATTCAAAAGTCGATCGGTCACCCTAAAAACGGTAGATGAAACGGAAGAAATCGCTACGGCTCTGAAGAGTTTTCCCGAAGTCGAATTCTCTTTTAACCCTGCAGGGGGAAAACTTTTCATTTTGGGTCATGTAATGACTGAAATCGACCAACAAGAAATGATCTATCGATTACGATCCCTGAACTTTATCCGTACAATCGACGATAAGGTGGTCATCGACGAATTGGTGTGGGAAAGTACGAACGCTCTGCTGGTTAAAAACCCCGCTTGGCGGGGCCTCAACCTCTCTTCGATTATCCCGGGTCATTACGTACTCAGGGGTTATGTACAAAACCTGGAAGATTCGGCAAAGCTTGCCGAATACATCAATATGAACTTTCCCTACCTGGATAAATTAGATAATCAAGTCGTCGTTGAAAATACCTTGGAAGCCCAAATTCAAGGGATTTTGACGCAGAACCGATTTGTAAATATAACGTTTCGATTCTCCAATGGAGAACTCATATTGACGGGAAGAGTCCCCGCCGATCAAGTGGAGAAGTATGACGAGATAACCGCTGAGTTTAAAAAATTACAAGGGGTCCGCTTACTGAAAAATTTCGTCGTCTTATCTCAATCGACAAGTAACATCGTCGATATTTCTTCGAAGTACAAAGTAACCGGCAATTCAAAATACGGGAATGTCGATCAATATGTCGTCATCAACGGAAAAATTCTCTCCGTCGGGAATGATTTAGACGGGATGAAGATCAACCGACTGGAAAATAATACCGTTCTACTCGAAAAAGATGGCATAAAATACAAGATTAGTTACAATCAGCCTTAATGTAAGAAATGTAACCGATAGGTTTTTATAGCTAATGTTCGGACTGGAAAAAGATAACGGCAAACGGAAGCCGAAACACTTCGAATTCGATCTGGAAAAAGAACTCAAGGAAAACGATAAAGAAGAAAAAAGAATTCTCGATCAAATCGAAGCACAAACCAACCGGTTAAAAACGACACTCCGTGAGGGAACGACCTCGGAAAATTTCGACAGATTCGGGGCTCTCCTCCAAGCCTATGCCGCTCTCAAGCGCGTTGTGAATCGTACCAAAAGAACATAGGACGCATGCAAGGTCTTACAAGCTCGAAAACAGGAAAAGCATTTAATCCTTTTCTTAAAACCTGAAACTTTGGCATAGGCTTAAGAAAGATTAAAATAACGGAGGCACGACAAAATGGCACAGTCAAAAAACTATCCCTGTTCATTAACCTTCTCGACACTCATCAAAAAATATTCAAAGTTGCAAGCGGCCGTCGTCTCTCAAGTAAGACATGTCGCAAGTAAACTTTCCGCAGCGACGCCGGGGAAATTTCTCCTTTTACAATTCTCGATGTCACAAGTAACCCAAGTCGGCGATTCGATCTCAAACTTGATCTCGCAGGTCAATTCGATGATCAATAACTCCGTAAGAAACCAGAAAACAAGTTAATCCTCCTCCTTAATACGCTAGCAATAAAATGAAGGAAAACAAATACGAGAAGTAAACCATGGAAAATCTCTCAAAGTATGACGAAGACTTTTTTCTGTTTTTAGAAGGAGGATTCATCGCCATCAATCAAGCCGACGAAGACGCCGCTTTAAAAATGTTTAAGGTCTGCGAGCTTCTCCGTCCCGATAACACCCTGACAACCGTAGGGCTGGGATATCTTCACCTACATAAGCTCGAGCTGAAGGCTGCGATAGAACGCTTTCGAACCGTTATTGCAAAAGAACCGGATAACGTGATGGCACAGACTTTTCTGGGAATCGCCCTTTCCTTAACTCCCGATCAAGTAACCGAAGGAGAAAAAATCTTAGAAAACGCCGCAAAAAAATCAAACGATGCCGACGTTAAAAAAGTTGCAACCACGGCACTCGACTTTGTGGATGAGTTTGTGAAAAAAACGGGGGCTCCGCCAAGATAAGGGTAAATGATGGTAGACGGTATACCGGAAGAAATATCAAGCGCTACGAATATCGATCCGACAAAATCGATACGGTTCGGGAACGGGGAACAATCCAACCGCTCCCGATCTTTCGATACTTTTATGAGAGAAACGGGACCTCAAGGTCCCGATGCGAAGATGGAAGGTCCTTCCCCTTTCGATCTGGTCGCTCAAGGAAAAGTTGCCGATGCGACCGGTCCTACATATGAGTCGGTTTTAGGTCAGATGAATAGTACCGCCTCCGTTTTAGGGGATTTGCAAAATCAACTAAGCGATAAAAATCTTAACCTCCGTCAATCGCAAAAATACCTTTTGCGCAATAAGTTAGCCAATGTGCACCAAAATATCAAAACCGTTGCGCAAAAAACCGGCACCGATACCGGTCTCTCCGTTCCGCAATTCAATCACAAAAATCCCGTAAACAAGTTTTTAGGACTTCTTGCCGACTCCCAAAACCAACTTTCGAATGCCCAAACAAAAATTAAAGGTTTTAACTCGGACGGGATATCGATGAATCCGGGAGACCTCCTCTCCGTCCAGCTTAAACTTGCCAAAGCACAACAAGAACTCGAGTACTGTTCCGTCTTGTTAACCACGGTCGTGAGCGATATTAAAACCCTGTTCAACATCCAGTTGTAATCTCTTTCCATCGCTCCGAAAAGGTTTTCGCCCCCTTACGATCTACGGCAATCCGATGAGATAAAGAGGAGATTGCAAAACGGTAGTAAAGATCGGGATAAAACAGCCCCGTTGCACCCATTATATATCCGATACGGTCTCGCCTTAAATCCGATCCTCGGATATAGTGAGAAGCCGGTATGCATCTTACACAAGGCATCGCTATGGCTGAAAATCCCGACTTTGAAAAACTGATCGGTCACCTAGAGGATATCGAACTCACAACCGTCCACGGGCGGATTACCGAAATCGTCGGAATGCTTATCCGTGCGATCGTCCCGAACGTAAAAATGGGTGAGGTCTGCCTCGTTAAAAGGAAAGGAGAACCCCTCATTACCGAAGTGGTCGGCTTTACCAAGGAAGAGGTTTTTCTCTCTCCCTTGGGAGAGATGACCGGTGTGGGACCGTCTTCGGAGGTGGTTCCGACAAAGCTCCCTCTTCATATTAAAGTAGGTCCCAACCTCCTCGGACGTGTCCTCGACGGAATGGGGCGACCGTTGGATGTCGATGAAAAAGGACCTCTGGAGCTTGAAGAAAATTATTCGGTCATCAACCCGCCGCCGGATCCTCTGGAACGGCAAATGATCAACGAGCCGATCGCCGTCGGGATCCGCGCAATCGACGGAATTCTAACGACCGGTCGAGGACAGCGGATCGGGATTTTTGCCGCAGCCGGCGGCGGGAAGTCGACGACCCTGGGGATGATGGCCCGTTATGCACAAGCCGATATCAATGTCATTTCCCTGATCGGTGAGCGTGGAAGGGAAGTGCGCGAATTCATCGAGCATGACTTAGGTCCCGAGGGACTTGCGCGCTCGGTGATTATCGTCTCGACCTCCGATCAAGCCGCCCAACTCCGTTTAAATGCGGCTTATGTAGGGACCTCCATTGCGGAATATTTTAGAGACCAAGGGAAAACGGTCATCTTAATGATGGACTCGGTAACCCGCTTTGCTCGTGCACTTCGTGAGATCGGGCTTGCGGCAGGAGAGCCGCCTGCCAGAGCGGGATATACCCCGTCGGTCTTCGCAACATTGCCGAGGCTTCTCGAACGTTCGGGAAACTCGTCCAAGGGCTCGATTACCGCATTTTACACCATCCTCGTCGCCGGCGATGACATGAACGAACCCGTTGCCGACGAAGTACGCTCCATCCTTGACGGGCACGTTATCCTTTCAAGTGAGCTTGCCCGCCAATATCACTATCCCGCAATCGATATCCTTACCTCCGTCAGCCGCGTTCTTCCCAACATCACCGATGAAGAACACCGACGGTTAATCGGGCAAGTGCGAGAGGTGTTAGCGAACTATAAAAAGAACGAACTCTTGATCCGGATCGGAGAATATAAGCCCGGATCGGATAAACAAGCAGACTTTGCGATTAAATACATCGATAAGGTAAACCGGTTCCTAAAACAAAAAGTCGATGAAAGATGTACCTTTGAAGAAACCCTCGGGCAGCTGCAGACCCTCTTTAGGTAATTATGAGCGATGATCGATACCCTCTTCAACAACTCGTACGGATTAAACAACGCCGGCTTGAAGAGGCGGAGCGATTATTAAAAGAGAAAAAAGAAGCTTTAGAAAAAGAAAAGGAAAAACTTCAACAGGTCGAAGCGGAAAGAGATCGAACCTTTCAACATAAAAAAGATAAAATGGATCAGCTCCGCGAAAAACTCGATCGAGGGACGACCTCCGATAAAATTGAAATGATGCGCGAATATATCAAAGTTGTTGAAGAAAAGCTTAAGGAAAAAGAAAAAAAGGTAGAGGTTCAACAAGATCGAATGGAAGAAGCAAAAAAAGATGTCGAAGCGGCTCGGCAAGAGATGCTTAGAAAACAACAAGATGTGGAAAAGTTAAAAATCCATCGAAAAGAATGGGGAAAAGAGATGAAAGCTCTTGAAATCCATCGAGAAGGGATTGAAACCGATGAACTCGGAACGGCAATGCATACATCCAAAAAACATAAAAGGTAAAGTGTGGATCCCGATAGAATTAAGAGGGGATCGCAACGTCCCTACAATGCTCCTGACGAAAAAGAATCGGTCGATAAAGTCGATCCCGAGAAATTTAAGAAGGTCATGAAAGTCGACGAGTCCGATGAAACGCAAAAACGAAACAAGCGAAACCTGCCCAAAGAAGAAGAAGAAGAAGTCGACAAAGAGACCCCGGAAAAAACGGCTGCTCCCAACCCCGAAACATCCTTTTCCGAATTGATGACCGATAAGGGAAAGCTCGGTCACGTATTCGATAAAGAATCGGGAGGGATTCGCCGACAAACAACCCGCCAAGGACAAAAATCTTCCGCAGCTCCCCCTTCGGGGTCGATCTCGACCGAAGGGGTCGATCTCGACCGACAGAGCGAGCCGACGTCGACAAACCCGAGTCATTCATCGAAAGAGCCCTCTCGATCTCAACAACCTCCCCTATTTCAACAACAACCGGAAAGACCCGCTAGCCCTCAATCCCCTTCTCAACCTCGACAAAACCGAACGGAGCAAGAACAAACGATAGACGTTGAACAAGCGCAACAAGGAGAGAATAAAGAAGGAGAACCGAAAAGGAGAAAAAAAGGAGATAAAGATTCCTCCCTTCTCGCCTCTCAACCTAAAACGAAAGACTTAAAAGCTCTGAAAAAGAAAGACCCGAAAGGGACGGCTCCCGAAGTCAAAATCGTTCCCGGAGAAGAACCGATCGAGAGAAAAGAAGAAGGGATCGAACAAAAAGTTGCGACTAAAGCTCCCCAAAAATTCGAACGGCAAAGCGCTCCTTACCCGCAAGAAAAACGAGAAACGCCCGGTCTCGAAGCCGGTGAAGATTCGAACGGCTGCGTCGAAGCGGAAAAACCGGCTACAAAAAAGATTCCTTTAGGACAAGTCCCCAAAGAAAAAGTGGACGGAGAGACCCTTAAAGAGGGAGCTTTTGCGGGAATCGAAGAAGATTCCGCTAAAGAAGCGGTAAAAAAGCCCGGTCCTTTTAAGCGCTTTTCAACCGAGGAAGCTCGGATTCAAAAAATAAGAAAAGAAGAACAAAGAGCCGAAATGGAAGGAGTCGCCGTCGCTTCTCCTTCCGGAGGAGAACGAGGAGCGTTAGGAGGACGAGAAAAAAAGAAAGATGAAGATTTTTTTCTCGAAGCCGACGGTCAAACCGCCGGAGTCCCCCTCCCTAACTTTGAAAATCCCCTCCCCGCAATTATTCCTCCTACCGACATCCCCGCTTATTCAAAACTGTCTCCGGAAGTCTACGAACTTTTCGAAAAAATGGGAGGAGTGATGACGATTCAACAAGATAAGGGGATCAAAGCAACTACCATGAATATCGATATGCCGAACTCCGTTTTCGACGGAACGCAAGTGATTCTCAATCAATATAGCACCGCACCTAATTCCTTCAACATCCAATTGGTAGGCAATCCCGAATCGGTCAAAATCTTCAATCAAAATCTCGATGCCTTGAAAGAATCGTTCAGACAGGCCGATTTTAATTTCGAGACCAATATCCTTAACCCTATCCTCACTAGATCAAAAAAATCACCGCACCTTATTCGTCGCGCTAAAAATGCCGGCGATAAGGGTGGACGAGACGATAAGAATAACGGTTAACCCAAGCCGATTCTTATCTCTTGTTGCAACCAATTTTCAATACTCCTATTATAGGAAAACGGATGGAAATCGATTTTTGCACCGGAAGAACCCCGAAGTAAACCCTTGCTACGACGGGTCGAGACGGAGCTTAAAAGCCGAATTTTCGGACCTTGAGTGAAGACAAACAAAGACCGATTCCAAGCCGCGGTATCGATGTATATATGAAGGACGGGTCATGGAAACTATAGAAATAAACAAATCTCTCTTTCTAAACGGTCAAAATACCGATAGAAAACAAGAAAGCCGAATGCCGCCTAAACAAAGCTTTCATCAGGCAACCGCTTCGCGCAGCCTCCTTAGACCGAATCAAAGAAAACCCTCGCTTTTCGATATGGTAGCAAAAAAAGAGAAGAGGGATAAGAAAAAAGAGCTTTCCCCCCAAGTAAAAGAAGGGGGCGAGCGTCCGTCGCCACATGAGGAAGTTCGACAAGCGTCCTTCGCAAGCACTTCCG
>JBCDES010000037.1:0-11250 GCA_039179295.1 Chlamydiota bacterium | reverse complement strand
CCTCTTAGTCGTTATCTTAATCATCTTGACGGTGCAAAACCTGTCGAGTGAAAAAGGGGGAAAGGTCTCGTTTAGCCACCAGGTGGAGCATCTGGTCAATCTCGATTTGATCCAAAAAGATGAAAGTCGAAAGATTGCTCAAAACGATAATCTCGTAACATTTACGGGGAAATTTAAAGAGCGGCTCAACGATGAGTCGAAAGCGCGCTATCGATTCCTCGAACTCTTAAACGACAATCACTCCTTAGCCGAAGGGCAAGAAGAGCTTGCCGGGAGTCTCGAGGCTCTCCGAGAAAACGTTCGCGGTTCGGCCGAGATGTTCCTGATCCTGAGCGGAACGCCGATTCCCAAGGGCGGCTTCAACGTTATCGGTCCTTATTACGATACGCGACGTAGACAAAATAGCGTCGTGATCCACTCCCTTCCGGAAAAAGGAACGGTTAATCTGAACGATCTTCAGGGTCAATACCGGTCCGTATCTCAGAATCCTACCGCCTCCTCCGTTCAATCGTTCGGACGGGATGTTGAAAAGCTCCTCCAAAGCTATCGCTCCCCTTCATTGGGAATCGGCAGCGAAGCGATGAAACGGGAGTTGAAAGCTGCGGAAGAAAGAGTGGCGGAGACCTCGAAATCGGACCTGACCCCTCAAGAAGCTTTAGCAAGCTATCGATCGGCGTTGATCACCCTCGATCGAGTAACCGTCGAACTTCTCAAGACGGATAACTATGTCGCCTTGGGGGGGCTGCGAAGCGTTCGCAATTATGTCGTCGATCTTAACCGGTACCAGCAAACGGCAGCCGCTTTAGAGGAAAACGGAGCGCAACTTGCCAAAGCGCGTCAAAGGGTTGCCGACGTCACTTGGTTCTTCAACAATAAAGAGCTTTCGACCAAGGCTCTTGAAAAACAAAATCGGGAAGAATTTAGCCTGTGGTTTGCACAGAGTAAAAAGGAATGGGACGCTTTTTCGGCAAATAAAGGAGCGCCGTATAAGGCTCCCGATCAACCGCGCAACCTCGTACTGGAAAAGACCTTTAAAAGTCAGGAGCCGTCCCCTAACTATCTAAGTTATATTTTTCTGACCATTTTCCCGGTTCTGATCGTTTTCCTCGTCCTCTATTTCGTATTCTCCAGACAGATGAAGGGGATGGGCTCCGGGGCGATGAGCTTTGGAAAATCTCCGGCCAAGATGCTCAATAAGAGCATGCACAAGGTAACGTTTAAAGATGTTGCCGGTGTAGCGGAAGCAAAGGAAGAACTGCATGAAGTTGTCGATTTCTTGAAAGACCCCTCCAAGTTTACGGCTTTGGGCGCAAGAATTCCCAAGGGGGTCCTTTTAATCGGACCTCCGGGGACGGGAAAGACCTTGATTGCAAAAGCGGTTGCCGGTGAAGCCGATCGCCCGTTCTTTTCCATTTCCGGTTCCGATTTCGTCGAAATGTTCGTTGGGGTGGGAGCCAGTCGTATCCGAGACCTGTTCGGACAAGCCAAGAAAAATGCCCCCTGTATCGTCTTTATCGATGAAATCGATGCCGTCGGGCGTCATCGCGGCGCCGGGATCGGAGGGGGGCATGACGAGCGGGAACAGACACTCAACCAACTCCTGGTCGAGATGGACGGTTTCGATACCAATGAGGGGGTCATCTTGATGGCCGCTACCAACCGCCCCGACGTTTTGGATAAAGCGCTTTTAAGACCGGGTCGTTTCGATCGAAATGTCGTCCTCGACCTCCCCGATATCAAGGGGCGGTTTGAGATCTTAAAGGTTCATGCCAGAAAAATTACACTCGATGACACCGTCGATCTGATGGACGTTGCCAGGGCAACTCCCGGCTCTTCCGGTGCAGACCTGATGAACATCCTCAATGAATCGGCTCTTCTGGCTGCGCGTAAAGGGCGCTCGGCCGTCACTCAAGTCGATACCCTCGAAGCTTGCGATAAAGTGAGATATGGAAAAGAGCGACGCAGTCTCGAGCTCGATGAAAAAGAGAAAGAGCATACCGCCTACCATGAATCGGGACATGCAATCGTCGGTCTCACCGTAGAAAAGAGGGATCCCGTAGAAAAAGTAACCATTATCCCCAGAGGATTTTCTATGGGAGCGACCCACTTCGTTCCGGAAAAAAATAAAACCAGCTACTGGCGTAAAGAGCTGATCGATCGCTTAGCGATTCTGATGGGGGGACGTGTTGCCGAAGACCTCTTCGTCCACGACATCTCCAGCGGCGCCCAGATGGATATCTCACAGGCGACCAAGCTTGCACGGAGCATGATCTGTCAATGGGGGATGAACAACCTGCTCGGTCCGGTCGCTTACCATGAACGCTCCGACGAGTATGCGTACGCGATGCAAGGCTCATCAAAAAGCTACTCCGAAGAAACGGCAAAGCAAATCGATGCGGAAGTGCGGAAACTTCTCGAAGAGGCGAATGCTTATGCCGGCGAAATCCTAACCGCTAACAAAGAGAAAGTCGAGCTCATGACACGAATGCTGATGGAGTTCGAAACGCTCGATAAAGCCGATGTCCATGCGATTATGGACGGAACTTGGGATGCCGATAAGAAACGTGAAAAACTCAAGGCGATCGGCGAAGCCCATCGAAAGATTCCGCCGCCGCCGCCGCCACTGCCGAAAAAACCCGAAAAACGTTCGAAAGGGGGCGATATCGGTCCCGCGCCTCAAGGGGCTTAAACGGTCCCTTTTTGCAGAAGATTGTCTTCGATAAAATGATCCCTTAGTTTTTCGGCGCCCGCAATTTCCGAATCGTTTAACCTTTTCTTCACTTCATCGACTTTGGATGCAAACGTCTCGTTATTTGCATCCAAATAGTTTGCAATCAAAAACCATTGCAAAACTTTTTCCATGTGTTTGTTGCGGGTTTCTTCCTTCGAACTGTAACATATGACATAATTATATTGAACGAAATCCAGGTTCCCTAAAAAAAATGCAGCGTAAGCAGACCCTAGTTCTGCTTCTTTTAAAAATTTTTCATATACTACCCCATATCGGGGCTCCGCTAGAACATTCCGATAGGATCCATCTAATATAAGATCAGCATTAACAGTAGCTTGCCTATAATATTCGTCGGCTTTTTCGGTATCTTTCGGTACTCCTTTTCCCTGTTTGTAAGCTAATCCCAAACATTGGCGAGCAATTATAGATCCATTCCCTTCGGCATATTCAAGATATTTGATCGCCTTTTTATCTTTACCTCTTTTTTGGAGGTAGAAAGCATAATCAAGTTGTGAGTAGGCGTCCCCGTTGTTTGCTTGTATGACTACATCCGGAGAGATTCCACGATTTCTCCCGTTTATCCACATTCGTCTTATTGGTTCTATTGTTTTTGAGAGGTCTACGGTTATTTTCACGATCTACTTGCCGGTCGGGGGTTTTAGAGCGGCTTTCCGGCTTAATTGGATCTTTCCGTTTCTGTCGATATCGAGGACTTTGACCTCGATTTCATCCCCTTCCTTATAATGGTCGTAGATCCGTTTGATCCGTTCGTGACCGATTTCCGAGATATGGCACAGCCCCTGGACGTTGAGAAATGCGACAAACAGCCCGAAGTCTCTGACCGTTACGACCTTCCCTTTATAGGTCTTTCCGATCTCGGCTTCTGCGGTTAAATCGTGAATGATCTCTCGAGCGCGCTCTATTCCGGCAGCCGAAGTGGAGGCAATGCTGACATTGCCGTCATCGTCGATGTTGATATCGACGCCCGTCTCTTCGATGATCGCGCGGACCTGTTTTCCGCCGGGACCGATGACCGTTCCGATCTGACTCGGCTTGATCCGAATCGTCTCGATACGCGGCGCATACTTCGACAGGCTCTCATTGGGTTTCGGACAAGTCTCGAGCATCTTGTTCAAGATATGGATCCGCCCCTCTTTTGCCTGTGCAAGGGCGGCTTGCATGATTTGCACTTCGAGCCCTTCCACTTTGATATCGAGCTGAAAGGCGGTGATCCCCTTTTCATCTCCGGCGATTTTAAAGTCCATATCGCCGAGAGCATCCTCCATTCCGAGAATATCGGAGAGAACCGCGTAGTTTTCTTCATCGAGGATGAGTCCCATTGCGATGCCTGCGATGGGGCGCCGAATCGGAACGCCCGCACCCATCATAGCCAAGCAGCAGCCGCAAACCGATGCCATCGAGGAGGAGCCGTTGGACTCCGTAATGTTGGATTCGAGACGAATGGTGTAGGGGAAATTCTCTTTTGCCGGAACGGTTGCTTGTAAAGAGCGTTCGGCGAGTTTCCCGTGACCGATTTCTCGCCGCCCCGGAGGACCCATTCTTCCGACTTCACCGACTGAGTAGGGGGGAAAGCTATACTGAAGGTAAAAGTGTCTCAAACCGTTTGCTTCGTCGAGGGTTTCGAACCGTTGTCCCATCGATTCGCCACCAAGGGTACAAACGGCAATCGCTTGCGTTTCGCCTCGTGTAAAAAGAGCGCTGCCGTGCGTTCTCGGTAGGGGATCCATTTCGATCCGGATCGGGCGGATAGTCGCTACTCCCCGTCCGTCACACCGTTTCTTCTCTTTGAGAATCATTTGACGCATCTCGTGTGCTATGACTTTTTTCATTGCCATGGCAACTTCGAACCCTTTGTACTTGGGATTTTCTTCCGTGACAAGGGTTTCTTGCACCGTTTCTCGAATCGCGGCAAGGGTTTTTTCCCGAGTCGTTTTTTCGGTTATCCGAATCGCTTCTCGAACGGCGGTTTTCATCATGTTATCGACCTCTTCCATCAACCCTTCCGGCAGGAATCGGAGGTCTTGTCGATTTTTCTCTTTTCCGACAACTTTTTGAAAGTCGGACAGCGTCTGACAGATCGTTTGAATCGCCGCGTGACCGGCGGCAATCGCTTTCATCACTTGATCTTCGGTTAGAAAATCGCAATAGCCTTCGATCATTAGGATTCCTTCTGCCGTTCCGGCAAGAACCAAGTCGAGGACGGAGGCATTCGCCTCTTCAACCGTCGGGTTGACGATAAGCTCACCTCCGACCATTCCGACGCGGACGGCGCCGATAGGTTTGATGAACGGAATTTCCGAGATGACGAGCGCTGCGGAAGCGGCGCAAATCGCTAGCGGTTCCGTTTGATGAACCCCGTCGTAGGATAGGACCGTTGTAATGAGTTGCGTCTCGTTATAATAACCCTCTTCGAACATCGGGCGGACGGGGCGATCGATCAAACGACAGGTGAGGATTTCTCTTTCCGTCGGGCGTCCTTCACGCTTGATAAACCCTCCCAGAGTTTTTCCGGTCGATGAAAATTTTTCTTGATAATCGACCCTTAAGGGTAGAAAATCGACTTCGCCCGGGACCGGACCCATACAGGCCGTTGCCAACAGCATGGTCTCACCGCTGCGGACCATGACGGCTCCGCCCGCTTGACGGGCGATTTTGCCCGATTCGAAGGTGATTTCTCTTCCGTTGATTGAGACGGTTACCGATTTTGATTCGGGTGTGCTTTGTTGCAGTTCCATTGAGTTCCTATAGTCTTTAAGGTTAACACCGCCGAATGCTGTCTGCGAGCATCCGTCGAAAATGCCCTCAAGCCGGACTCAGAGGCAAAAACGGAAATTCTATCAGGGAGAAACAATAGATGCAAGGGAGAGAGGTTCCGATAAAAAAGCCGGGAGTCCGATCCCGGCTTTTAAAGGAAGTAGGTTTACTTACGGAGTTTCAAGCGTGTGATCAAGGTTTGATAACGCTTCGTATCCGTAGAGTTTAAGTAGTCGAGAAGTTTTCTCCGTTGACCGACAAGCTTTAAAAGGGCCAGCCTGGAGGCGTGGTCCTTCGGCGCAAGCTTTAGGTGATCGGTGAGTTCGGTGATCCTTTCGGTGAGAATGGCGATTTGGACATCGGCCGAGCCCGTATCTTTCTCATGCAGTTGAAACTTTTTGGTGATCTCTTCTTTGGTTCCTTTATCTAAAGACATTTATTTCTACTCCTTTAGACGGTATTGTTTAGACATCGATTTAGTATCGCACTCCTTTTACATGACGGATTGAATCGTATCAAGCTTGAAGATATATTTCAAGAAATAACGAATCAAATCATTTTATCTTCTGTAACAATGTGTTACTCGCTATTCTAGTGTCATATGAACGGAAAAGAATTTTCGGCATTCGATCATGCAATGATGAGAGAGGCTTTATTTGAAGCAACAAAATCCTTTAAAAGGAAAGAGGTTCCCGTCGGAGCCGTTTTGGTCTATGATCAAAAAATTATTGCCAGGGCCCATAATCGAGTGGAAAGTCTCAAAGACCCTTCGGCTCATGCCGAACTATTGGCTATCCGTGCGGCAGCGGAAACCATCGGTAATTGGCGGCTGTTACGGACCGCTCTCTATACGACTTTGGAGCCTTGCCTGATGTGTGCGGGTGCCCTTTTTTTAGCTAGGGTCGGGTGTGTCGTTTGGGGAGCGCCCGATCTTCGGCACGGAGCAAACGGGAGCTATATCGATGTCTTCGCATCCGAGCACCCGACGCATGCCCTTCAAATCAAGGGGGGACTGTTGAAAGAAGAATCGGCAATGCTTATGAGAGAATTTTTTAAACAACAAAGGACGAGAGATGAAACAGTCGGTGGAAGACCTGTTCGATGAATTGATCGGTCGGCAGGAACAAAAACTTTTGCAACATGCAACCGCCATCATCCCGCATATCACGTCGGACGATATCCTACAACCGAACGATTATCCCGAACTGGAGCATCACCCTTTTTTTAGATATGAAGAGGGGTTTTTAAAGGGAATCCATGCCGCAAAAATGGCTGTGATGGCTTGGGAAAAGAACCGATAAATCGGATAACGGTAAAACCGGTTTCGTCATCTCTATAGTCGATCTCTTGCGAGGTGCTTAACAAGGTCTGCTCTCGATCCGTCTTTCCGGAAGGCTTTTGACGTCGCTGCGTTGCAACTACGGAAACGATCGCCGTTTCCGTTAGTTCTGCTGAAGTCGTAGCAACAAATCGGATCGAAACGATCGATTTTAGCGGATCGGAGAATCGAAACGGCGACGGACGGCGTTCCTAATTCAACCGATTTTTCCTGCGGGAGATGCGCCACATACGAAGCCGTTCGCGAAGCGTTAACGAACTCTTCCCTTTTTTTGAGAGTTTATCGAGACAGGCGTCCATAAAATCATCGTCTCGAACGATCGCCTTTCCCGTTTTGAAGTCATAGACCTTCGAGGACCCGATTTCGATATCGGTAACCTTTCGAAAGCGGTGAAACCCCTTTCGTTTGAGATGGATCAATTTCTTTTCCAAGGAATGGAGGCGGGGAAAGGGGCTGAGACGGTCCCAGACGAGAACGGAGTATAGATAGCCGTAAAGCGTCGCTCCGCCCGTGGCAAAAAAGGAGAGAAAATGTCCGTTGGAAAAATCGAGAAAAAGTCTGACTCCGATCAGTCCGAAAACGAGCCATTTGGCTCGAATCGGAATCAGAAGAAAAAGCGTCACCACCGCTTCGGGAAAAAGAAAGCCCCACCCGATCAGGAGAATATAAATCGATGTCGTTGCGCCGGCAAAAGGGAGGGGAGAGTCGGCAAGGAGGAGGAACAGGTAACCGATGATTCCGACAAACAGACCGCCTCCGAAATAAAGACCTGTGAAGTGCTTTTCACCCTTTGCCGCTGCAATAGCCGATCCGATTACCCATAAAAGGTAGATATCGAACAAGATGTGAACGATGAAGGTCATCGAAATGCCGACCGATGAGAGGGGTTGGAGGAAAAGGTAGGATAAAAACTGCCAAATAAAGAATTTGTTAACGCCCCAAGTCGTTAGGCTGAAAAGATACTGCGGGCTCGGAAGATGAAAAACCTGTGTGAAAAGAGCGTTTGAAATGATTGAAAAGAAGGTCGCGATCAGTGTTGCAACAATCGTCCGCTTGACAAGCTTGGGTGTGAAGCCGGGTCCGAGTCTGAAGGCTTGCGATCGATACATCATGCGACAACCATAACAGACTTCCGAATAAAACCTTTGTAAAAATTGCCTCGGGTAGGCAAAAACTCGGTGTCGGTTGTCTTTTATTTTGAAAAAGGGTCTAATGGTCGGGTGAATCGATTAATGATTATCAAAGGATGATTCGATGAAAAAAAAAGGTCACCCCCCTTATCAAGATATTCTGTTTGTCGATACGGCAACCGGCACGAAATTCGTCTGCGGAAGTACTTTGCAGCCGGAAGAAAGGGAAACTTTCGAAGGAAAAGAGTACCCCGTTTATAAAGTCCCCATCTCTTCGGCATCCCATCCGTTCTTTACCGGGAGCCAACAATTTGTCGATTCCGAAGGACGTGTCGATAAGTTCAAGAAACGTTATGCACGGCAAGCCGCTCAAGCAAAAGAGCATCAAGCGGGGCAAGAGGAAAAAAAGCGCCCAAAAAAAGTTGCCGTCAAGAAAACGGTTAAGAAGAAGGGTGCTCCGAAGGGGTAATTCTTGAAGGCTAAAATCGAGAAACTCCTCTCCCGCCTCGAAGAGGTCGAGACGGCTTTGGGCGATCCCGAGGTCCATTCCGATCATAAGAGGTATAAGGAGCTGTCTCAAGAACATTCTCAGCTCGTGGAACTCAGAGAGACCTACCAACGATTGCAGCAAGCGGAAAGGGGGCTTGAAGACAATCGAGCTCTCCTCGACCCGGAGACCGACCCCGAGTTTACCGCCGTCATCCGGGAGGATATCGAACGACTGGAGGACCGAATCTCTACCCTTAACGCCGAGATTGCAACCCTCCTCGTCCCTCCGGACCCCAACGATCATGCAAACGTCATTATGGAAATACGGGCCGGAACGGGAGGGGATGAAGCGGCGATCTTTGTCGGCGACTGCGTCCGGATGTATCGCCTCTACTCCGACCGGATGGGTTGGAAAACGGAAACGCTTGCTCTAATCGATTCCGAAGCGGGGGGGTATAAAGAATACATCTTTTCCGTCAAGGGTAAAAATGTCCATCGCTACCTTCGGTATGAAGCGGGAACCCATCGCGTGCAACGGGTTCCGGTTACCGAGACGCAAGGGCGGGTGCATACCTCGGCGATTACCGTAGCCGTTTTAACGGAACCCGGTGCAGAGGAAAAGATCGAGCTCGATGAAAAAGATTTGAAAATCGATACCTATCGCGCATCCGGTGCAGGGGGGCAACATGTCAATACAACCGATTCGGCCGTTCGGATAACCCACATTCCGACGGCGATCGTCGTCTACTGCCAAGAAGAGCGTTCTCAACTTAAAAACAAACAAAAAGCGCGCTTCATCCTTGAAGTAAAGGTGAATCAGAAAAAAAAACAGCAACAGGCAAAAGAAAGGGCTTCTTTGCGCTCATCCCAAGTCGGTTCCGGAGATCGTAGCGAGCGTATCCGTACCTATAATTATTCTCAAAACCGGTTAACCGATCACCGGATTCAGCTGACCTTGTACAAACTCGACCGGATCATGGAAGGAGACCTAAGACAAATCTCCGAAGCCCTTATCAGCCACTTCCACCGACAACGGCTCCCCTCTTTTGACTAGCCTCTTAAACCTGCAAAAGCCCTATGACGGACATGCCGGGGTCGGAAGATCTTCACCGATGTCGATGAAAACGGAGGGCCTTACTTTGAACGTTGCCCCCTATCGAGGGGGCGGAATAGCGATCGATAATACCGTCGCTTTTTTTTTACCATTACGGAATAATGGCTCCGGCAGCTACAACCGTTTTTTCGACAAAGGGGGCTTTTTGTACGCAATCCGTGAGCTCATCAAACATGCGACCGAATACTTGGCAAAGCGAGGTGTTCTTCAGGCGCGGTGCGAGGCCGAAACACTCTTGGTCGCCCTGTTGAATCGAAAGCGGACGGCGCTCTATTTTGACTATGACGCCCCTTTGGAACGGCAGCAGGTTTCCCGTTATCGAGGCTGGGTTAAACGTCGAGGGTCGAGAGAGCCTTTAGCGTATATTGTGGGTGAGGTCGAATTTTCGGATCTCAAACTTAAGGTGACCCCTGCGACGTTTATTCCTCGACATGAAACGGAAATTCTTGCCGATCTCGTCATCAAAAGCCTATCGGACAAGGCTCTTGAGGTATGGGACGTGTGCACGGGAACGGGGTGTCTCGGTCTGGCGGTTAAAAACAAATGTCCGAACTGCCGTCTGAAGCTGGCAGATATTTCGGATGAGGCGTTAAAGATTGCAAAGATAAACGGAGCTAGAAATCAACTGGAGGTCGAGTTGTTGCAAGGGGATTTACTCAATCCGTTTCAAGGGGAAAAGGCCGATGCGGTTCTCTGCAATCCGCCGTACGTCACCGCTGAAGAATATGAAGGTCTTGAACGGGAGGTGCGGGCTTTCGAGCCGAAAAGGGCTGTTGTCGGAGGGCTCGATTTTTACCGCCGTCTGGCAGAATCGCTGCCGCTTTTTTTACACCCCGAAGCGAAGATTTTTTTTGAAATCGGGTCGGGTCAAGGAAATGCGCTGATGGAGATCTTTTCCGAAAGTCATTGGGTCCGAAAGAAATGTGAAAAGGATTGGAGCGGTCGCGACCGGTTCTTTTCCCTTGAATATAACGAGAATTTTCGGTAATGTCGTCTCCTCACGGGAGAGATCGATGTTTGGCGGGCTTACCGAAACATTTCAAAATGTCTTTAGAGCGTTGGGCTCTAAAAAAAAGTTAACCGAAGAAAATATCTCGGATGCGGTGCGAGAGGTCCGTTTGGCTCTGTTGGATGCGGACGTCAACTATACCGTTGCTAAAAACTTCATCAAAAGGGTCAAGGACAAAGCCCTCGGCGGCAAAGTGGCAAAGTCGGTGACCGCCGGCGACCAATTTACAAAAATCATCCACGATGAGCTGAAAGGGTTAATGGGAGGCAATGAGGCTCCGCTCGCTATCGGTCATCGTCCCTCCGTCATTTTGCTGTGCGGTCTTCAAGGATCGGGAAAAACGACGCAATCGGCAAAGCTTGCCCTATACCTGAAGAGACGAAACAAAAAAATTCTCATCGCGGCTTGCGATCTGCAACGCCCCGCGGCCATCGATCAATCGGAGATGCTCGGCAGACAGGTCGAGGTGCCGGTTTATGCGGATCGCGATCAAAAAAATCCGGTGAAAGTAGCCGAAGGAGCCCTCGATCAAGCGAATAGAGAAGCCTTCGACGTTTTGATCATCGATACGGCAGGACGGTTGCATATCGATGATCAAAACGTCGAAGGCTTCTCTATTCGCTTGATCGAGGGCTCCTTCGGCTACTTTCACCGGATTTTTTT
>JBCDES010000072.1:0-5362 GCA_039179295.1 Chlamydiota bacterium | reverse complement strand
TCGCCCAAGGAACCGAATCAACCCTTCGAACTTGACGCCTTTAAAGACTCGGATTCTTCCGAGGAAGACGATGATCGATTAGCAGCCATGATAACCGAAATGAAAAAGATCGAAAAGATTGAACCCTTTAATAAGATCGAAGACCGAGATCCTTCACCGTATCGGTTTTATAACGAAAACGAAAGGAAAGAAGAAGTCGATCGGAATGTGGCAGACTCGAATCCCGATCATGAGCTCCGGAAAAAAAGCCTTTTTCAACGGAGCTCAATCGCATCGCCCAAGGAACCGAATCAACCCTTCGAACTTGACGCCTTTAAAGACTCGGATTCTTCTGAGGAAGACGATGATCGATTAGCAGCCATGATAACCGAACAGAATAAAATGAAAAAGATCGAAAGGATTGAGACCTTCAAGATCAAAGACCGAGATTCCTCATCGTATCGGCTTTATAACGAAAAGGGGCAGAAAGAAGAAGAAGATCCTTACAAGAAAAAAAACAACCGTAAGCAATCAAAGGGTAAGGTAGAAAAAGATTTTTTGAATTTCGAATCGGAGCTGAAGAAAAAATGTGATTCGGTCAAGCTGGCATCATATAAGTGTAAGATGAAAAAATTAGAAGGGCTACACGCGGAATGCTTTAAGCGATTTCAGGCATATTTGGAGTCAAACCCCCTTGAAACGGAAGCCGATGTCCGACAATTGATTAAAGATTGCGAAGAGATCGTCGTTATAGATACTAAGAGGGAATGGTCACCGTATTCCCGAAAATACGAGTCGACAAAGGTAAAAGTAGGTTTTTTCCAACTGATTCATAGATCACACGAGCTTGCAAAGCATTGCTTCGTAGCAATCCATGATAAGATGGGGCTATACGGCGACATTATTGAAGCTAAACATGACTTTATGACGACCTCCACATCGTCAACAAAACTAAATAACTCCAATTTTTATTGGACCGAAACATCGGGAGTAGATCGGGATATCCGAGCCGCAGCTAAAGACGGTGATAAGATCCACATATTTGTTGCCGCTTGCGGACCGAACGGTATGGCTGCTAAGCGTAACGGAGAGCCTCCCGATCTCGGGCGTGCTATGGAAGACCTAAAGAGGAATCACACCCAAGGTCCGGCTATTTTAAAAACGGTCCCTAAACAGTGTGAAATAGTCAACGCCTTTTTAGCCCGTCTAGGTTTCAATATGTTCTGCTATTCCGCGCCCACCTCGAATCAAGACCCTTATTTCCTCACAAACGGTCGCTTATTCGATCCGAGGGAGCAAAAAAAAGACAGGTACGGTAACTACCACCCAAAAGCCTGGAGAGGTGATAAATTAGACGATCAATACAAAAGAGAACACGAAAAAAGTGAATTTCCTTGCTTTGAGATTCGATCCGAAAAGAGCTCGAATCCCGTACTCGTCATGATCGGAGGCTCACTCATCCACCGCCCAATACTGGAAGGGGAGAGTAACTCGACATTCATTACGGAACGCGTTTTAGAAGCAAACTTCATCGCTCAATTTAAACTAGCTTGGAGAATATTGAACAAGTATCCGAAAAAATCGGTCGTCTTACACATCCCTCTACTGGGAGTGAACTCTTTCCACAATGACCCAGACGATTTTGCATTCCATTTGCGAAAAGTTACTGCCAAATTCGAATCTCATATAGGGAAAAAAACTTGTCAGAGATTTTTCTTACAACTGGAAATCTATCATGCAGAAGTAGAAGAGGTAGAAGATCCGGAACCATCGGAAGGGGAAGATTCCGAGAGAAAAAATAAAAAACAAATAAGGGATCGCTGTCTCAGGAATGCGCTCAAAAAAGCGGGATTGGAATATCAAGAGAGAAAATAACCGAAATTTACCCAACCGCGCTTGAAGTAACATCGACTTGAAGGAAAACGTAAAGCCCCCACGGTCAAGGATCGAGGTCTTTCACCTCTCGATCTTCAAACGAGCCGGATGAGCTATCGAGAATCTTGTTAGCAACCTCTCGATCATCAAACGGCAACAGGCTACCCTTGATTTGCCGAAACGGTTCATGACCCCTGCCGGCGATCAAGACGATATCGCCCTCTTCAGCCATAGAAATTCCCCTTTCGATTGCCGAGCGGCGATCGATCTCTATGATCGCCTCGCTCGAAATTCCGGTTACTATCTCTTTGCAAATCGCTTCGGGGTCTTCGAAGCGGGGGTTATCGGAAGTAATGATCAGTCGATCGGAATACTTTTCGGCGACTCTCCCCATCTTCGGGCGTTTCGTCCGATCCCTTTCCCCTCCACACCCGAAAACGGTAATCAATCGCCCCGTCTTAAACGGATGCAATGTCTCGAGAACACTTGAAAGAGCCTCGGGGGTGTGAGCAAAATCGACAAACAGATGGATTCCTTTCGGATTGTCAATCGGTTCCAATCTCCCCGGGACGCCGGGGAACGTATGCAATCTTCGTCGAAGTGTCGATAAGGAAGCCCCTTTTTTAAGACCGGCCGCTAGCGCCGCCAGTAGATTGTAAACGTTATATTCCCCCAGCAACGGACTTTTGATAGGAAACGAATGTCCGTTCATGTGCAGATCGAATCGTGTCCCTTCTAAAGAAACCCGAATATTTTTTGCTTGAAGGTCTGCGGGGCTCCGGATTCCGAAGGTCATCCCTTGATGAAATGCTTCGGCTCTGGGGTCATCCAGGTTATAAATTTTAAACCGTGCTTGTTCAAAAAGTTTCAGCTTTGCTTTGAAATAGTCATCCATTGTCCGATGATAATCGAGATGGTCTTGAGAAAGGTTTGTAAAAATCGCCGAATCGAATCGAATTTCTCTTACTCGGTCTTGATCCAATGCATGGGAAGTCACCTCCATCACAGCCCCTTCAAGCCCTCGATCTGCCATCTCGCGCAGGGTTTTATGATTGGTGATGACATCTGCCGTTGTAAGCCGAGCTTGAAACCGCTCCTTACCGATAATGGTTTCGACGGTGCCCATGAGACCGAAATCGGGAATGAGATGGTGGATGATATAAGCCGTGGTCGTCTTGCCGTTCGTTCCGGTAATGCCGATCAAATAAAGGGGGTGTTTCTCGGTTTCATAATACCGTTTGGCTAAGAGAGCTTCGAGCTTATTCACATCGGAAGTTACGAGCTGCACCACCCTTTGAAGAAAGGGGTTATAGATATCGGTGAGGACCGCCGCAGCCCCCGTTTCGATAGCTTCGGGAATAAATTCCCTTCCGTCGAACGTTTTTCCTTTTTTTGCAATGAATAAGCTTCCGGGAGTGATCGATTGCGAGTGAGAGCAGATTCCCGACACTTCCACTTCCCGACTCCCCTTCACCTCGAGATCGAGATTTTTGATTAACTTCTTCAATTTCATCGATTCCAATCCGCGTCAAGTTGTTTAAGGCTCCTTACTTGCTCACCCCAATCGGCTTGTTCCGGATCGGCGGCGGGATGACCGGTAGGAAAGCCGTGGGGATCGTCCGGAGGAATCCCCAAATATCGATAGGTCTTTTCCATAATACGGCGAAAAGCCGGCGCCGCACACCGTCCGCCAAAGTAAGTCCTCCCGATTCCCGGCATCGAGCGGTATTCGGGTTCGTCGACGGCCACATATAAGAGAAACCGCGGTTTCGAAGCCGGGGTAAAGCCGATAAAGCTCGAATAGTGATGCTTCTTCGAATAGGTCCCTTTGATGATCTTCTCCGTCGTTCCCGACTTTCCCCCTTCGGTATATCCGGGAATATCGGCGCGCCATCCCCCCCCTCCGGGTTTGGTCACCGATTTTAAAGCATCGATGATTTTTCGCCCGATTTCAGGATAAAAAACCCGATCAAATGCTCGGTTAGAGTGATCGAAAACGACCCGATCACCCTTGACGATTTTCTCGATCAGGGTAGGTTTGACAAAGTAGCCGCCGTTAATCATGACCGCATAGGCGCGGAGAAGTTGGATACTATTGACTAACAGATTATAACCGAACGATAAAGAATAGGGGGTCGGCACGGACCATCGGAGCTTGCCGCCGTCATAGGTTTTAGCAGGAGAGGGTAATAATCCCGGACTTTCCGAAGGGAGTTCGAGCCCCGTCGGAATGCCGAAACCGAAGACCCGTTCCAATTGTTTTCGATACCACTCATCGCCCAAGGCTTCTATCAGACGTCGGATCACCTTTGCCACGTAGATGTTAGAGGACTTTTGCATCGCTAAATACATATTTAAATAGCGGTGGGTTCCGACATCGCGAATAGGGGTTTTCCTTCCGGGAAGATGTCCGTCATGAACCGGAATCATCTCCTCGGGATCGAAGATCGGTCTTTTTCCCTGTCGTATCAATTCATGATTTGCCAGAAGAGCAATCGCTACGGAAATAGGTTTCATCGTCGATCCCGGCTCAAAGCAGTCGGTCACGGCGCAAACTTTGGTTGCGGGAAGAAGTTCGGGTCGATTGTAATATTTCCGGTAGTCCGACGGATCAAAAAACGGGTATTGGGCTAAGGCATAAATCGCCCCGGTATTCGGGTTCATCATCACCGCCCAACCCCTCTTTGCACCGGCATTTTTGACCGCTCGCTCGATTTCCTCTTCGGCAACGGCTTGGATATAATGGTCTATCGTTAAGTAAACATCGGCGCCATGTTCCGGCTGATTGACGACCGGTCCTCCTTCTAAAGCTCGATCGGGCGAGCGGAGGAGGAGACGTTTTCCCGGATTTCCTTGTAAATAGGAATCGAAAGCGAGCTCGAGACCTCCTGTGGGCAAAGCCTTCTTCGTTTCGACGGCGCGATCATCTCTGACGGTATGGAGAACGCTACCTAGCAGCTTGCCGTAAGGATAGGCACGTTGATAATCCTGTTCAAAGTAGAGGGCGTTCGACGGAATTTTCCTCCAACGGGCAAAGGGGCGCCACCAATCGAGTAAGTCCTCTTTCTCTTCTTCGGTCACCCAGATCTTTAAACGCCGACTGCGGGCTCTTCGATCGAATTGTCTTCGAACAAAGTTTTTTTCCTTCCCGTCTAATGAAAGAGAGTCCCCGACTTTAAGCGACATCTCTTCCCGATAATCTTCGGGAATTGCAATCGGATCGATAAAGAGATGGTATTTTTTAACATCGAAGACGAGCGCCGTCTCTTTATCCGGATGCCCTTTTTGTAGTCGGTTCGTTACGATAAAACGTCCCCTTCTGCAGGGTTCTATTAACGAAAACCGATGTTGTGCTCGAGCTTGCTTTTCCCATTTAGCGCCTTCGATGATTTGAAGTTTATAAAACTGCAAGATAATGAAGCAAAATAATACGATGATCGTGATCGCAAGAAATAAAAGGCGGCGATAATCTTTAGATTCAAGCTTTTTCATCACCCTTCCCTAGAGG
>JBCDES010000088.1:0-3745 GCA_039179295.1 Chlamydiota bacterium | reverse complement strand
GGAAAATGATAAGAATACTCGGATGAATTGTTTTTAGAGGAAAGGATATGTATACCGAATACTTCGGTCCTATTAATCGGGAAGAATTGAAAGGTCTCGAATCTCCATGTCGAAAGCTTCAACAGGGCGGTCTCGTTGCCTTTCCTACGGAAACCGTCTACGGTCTTGGAGCCGCAATCCTCAATGTTCGAGCCATTAAACGGCTCTATCAAGTGAAGAATCGTGCAGAAGATCACTCCCTCCCCGTCCAAATTGCGAATATGGATCAACTAAAATTCGTTGCAACGGATATCTGTCATGAAACTCGAGTTTTGGCAAAGCACTTTTTACCGGGACCTTTGACCATTATTTTGAAGAAAAACGCCCGGTTGTCGCCGATGATAACGGGTGGAAAGTCTACCGTAGCAGTCCGTTTTTGTTCCGATCCCATTGCCAGGCGGATGATTGAGTTAACGGGATGTCCCCTTGCCACCTCTTCCGCTAATATTAGCGGCAAGCCGAGCTCGACCGAAGCAAGTCACGTTCTTGAAGATTTTAACGGAAAAATTGAGGGAATTGTCGATGGAGGGACGGTAGAATACGGAATGGAATCGACCTTGATTTCTTTAGAAGATCGGGCTTGTCCGACGCTGCTCCGTTTCGGAATGATATCCAAACAAGAGCTGGAGAATGTCTTGAATCGTAAATTGATCGTTCACCCTTCGGCTCTAAATCCGAGTAAAGGTCCGGTCTTCGATAAACTTTACCCCGATGTTCGCCTTTTTTCTTCTTGGGATGAGATGGGAATTTACCTAAAGCGAAGCTCTATGGGTAAACGGATGACCATGGGCACCGAGAGCTCTCCGCTCCGACAAGACCATTTTTGTCTGAACGGCAACAATTTATATGAAGGTCTGCGCATTGCCGATCGTGAGAGGTATGCCGAGGTTCTGATTCATTGTTCTCCGGCTATGAAAAGGAACGTCCTCCTCTTCACTAAACTCAAACAAGTCGCCGCAGCCTCATCGATTTCATCGGCGTAAAAGGTTTCCGTCACAACTATCATCCATTTTCGTAACCGCAAAAACGGGTCGTTTTCTTATCGGAATGATTTCTTACGCATCGGAGATAGGTGTTGTTTCGATAACGATTAACGGCAAACCGGGGATCGAATAGGGCGGTCTTAAACTTCAAAATCTCGATCCATTACCGTTTTTCTTCCGTCGGCTTTTGCTGAATCGATCGCTTTTTGACACTCTCTCTCGACAATACGTGTTAGAGATTCCATTGCTGAAGCCGAGGTGTTCATATCCGACATTTCTTTAATCTTTTTCTTTACTTTACTAACGACGACAAGCATTTCCATGGCGATTACCTTTGGTTTAAAATATGAAGTAACATTTATAGCTAAGATATCATTTATAATCAAATCTCTCTTGATGTTAAGATAAGGTTACGAATAAAGAGGGTTTGATTGGAAAATGAAAAGGGAGACGGTCATCCTCCCCTTCTCCGGAGGTGCGGAATGAATCGCGTGGTAAAAAAGGAGTTTTTGCGATGAGATGGATCATGGGAAAACATGCATTGGAAGAGGTTCTAAAACAAACGCCCAAGCGCCTTCTCGAGGTTCATACCTATAAAAAAAATGATCCTTTCGTTCATCTTTTAAAAGAAAAGGGAATGAAAGTCTCGATGACTTCGAAACATACCCTTGCCTCTATCGTTCGGTCGGTATCTCACCAAGGGTTTATCGCTAAAGTGCGGGAAAGAGAATTTTTAACGGTGAAGGAATTTCTCAAAACCGCTCCCGAAAAAAGTCTTGTCCTGATGTGTGATGCCGTTCAAGATCCGCAAAATTTCGGATCGATTCTGCGTGCTGCGGAGTGTTTCGGGGTAGATGCCGTTATTTACTCGACCAATCGGAATGTCGCTTTGACCCCCGTCGTTTCTAAAGCGAGTGTCGGTGCGTCTGAAATCGTTCCGTTGCTTCCCGTTTCCAATCTTGTCGATGCCCTTAAAACGTTTCAGTCTGCAGGCTATTTCTCGGTAGCGACGGAAATTTCGGATCGAGCGCGACTTTTAAACTCTTTTGAATTTCCGGAGCGGACGGTCCTAATCGTGGGTACCGAAGGACTCGGGATTCAACCCCTTCTTTCGAAAAAATCTGATTTTCACCTTTATATCCCCATGAAGGGGTCTATAGATTCTCTCAATGTTTCTCAAGCAACCGCGGTTTTACTGTCCCATTGGCATTGAGATCAACTCCATGAGTGCTATAGCTACACCGTTGGTCCATCCGAAACCTTGTTGCGGAGGATATTCTCCACGAGCGACATTTGCCGTGCAGTCGCGGACATTGTATTTTTCTAATAGGGTTCCTTTTTCATTAAAAAGCTTCTCATTAAGGGTTAGCCAGCGTCGAGCACCTTCGAGCGCAATATCTGTATGACCATAATTGAGGAGACCTTTGATCGTAATCCATTGGAGAGGAGCCCACCCGTTGGGCATATCCCATTGATGCTCTCCTTCTATGAGGGAAGTGACAAAACCTCCGGGAAGGAGAAAATGTTGCTCGAGCTCTTTTGCTACGTCATCCGCTTGTTTTTGTGTTGCAGCGCCCACAAATAGAGGAGTAGCGGCAGCAAGCGTTTTTGAGGGGGAGGGCTTTTTTGTCGAAAGGTGAATATCGTAGAAAAAATGATCGTGCCAAAAGAGAGTTTGAAGAGCTTTTTTCCTTTTTTCAGCAGCGGTTTTATAGTTACGATTGCCTGAAAAAAGGTAGAGGGTATCTTCGAGGTGGTAGAGGAGTGCATTCAAGTCGACGGGTAAAAGATCGAGGATTTGAATTGTTGAGAAGCTCTTTTGATCGGCAAGCCATCTAGAACTGAAATCCCAGCCTGAAGCGCATGCGGCGCGGAGGGATTGAAAAAAATGGGGGTGTGTTGCTTTCTTAGCCAGCTCTATTTCTCTTAGATAGGCTTCAGGGCGGGGGGTTTCCAGCTCATCGTAATAACGATTCGATGAGGCGGTTTGCAGATTGATCCAATAGTGATACTCTTTTTCTAGTTGAGGGAGAAAATTTTTAGCGAAACGGCGCTCTCCCCGTTCATAGATTAGCTTAAGCAACAAAGAGAAGTAAGGAGGTTGAGAGCGGGAAGCGAAGTAGATCCGATTTCCATTGGGTATAAATCCCAGAAAATCGATGAGGTAGGCGAAGTTTCGGACCATTTCCTTAATATAGGTCATCGGAAGACCCAGAGCGATAAAATAGCTATCCCAATAAAAACATTCCCGAAATCGTCCTCCGGGAACGATATGGGAGTGGGGTAGGGAGATTAAACTACTCCATTTTGAGGGAGCTTTCATCGGTCTGCGGAGAATAGACCACATCTGTTCGATATACCCCTTCATCGATGAAGCTTTGATGGTTTGGTCCCTAACTTCCCGGAAAGATGTAAAGTGGGATTCGATAAATCTCTTTAGATTAAAGGAGGGGCTATTGCGCTTAGCTTCAAAAGCTTTGAGGATCTTACTCGGATCGGAGTTGGGGATACTGTCTACAAAACTCTTTCCGTCTGAATAGATTCCGCTTTCAGCCACCGCTTCAAAAAGAGGACCGGACAGTTGGATAAAGTGCTCGAGGTTCATAATGATTAAGATAGGTTTTTCCGAATAAAAAGCAATTGACAATGATCCATATTTTTGTCAGAAAGAAGAATAGCAAGGTTAGTAAATAGAAGGCTCGGGGATGTCGATGGAAGGGGGG
>JBCDES010000070.1:0-5612 GCA_039179295.1 Chlamydiota bacterium | reverse complement strand
TATGAAAACGATACCCGCCCCAAAAATGAGGAAGATGACGAAGAAATGGATAGCTGAAAAAAAAAGATTCTCGGAGCCCATTTTTTTCCTCGACTAGAATCGCTTCGAGCTAAATTCTTCGGCTTCGGCTTCCGTTTCCGTTTCTTTTTCAGTGATCTCCTCGAGCGGTTCGTCGGCGATCAGAGCCTTGAAAACGACATGAACGAGCGCAACATGGAGCCCCGTTAGCTTGCACACTTCCGCCGCAATTTTTGTCTGAACCTCTTCGGCTTTTTCTGGAATCGAAATCCCGTGCGCGATGTTGACTTCAACCTTGATGCTTACGGAGTGGTTTTTAGAATCTTGTTCGACATGAATCCCCTTAATCCGCTCGTTTCCTTCACGTCCGAGGAGATTGTCGAGCAGGGTTCCCTCCAGTAGAGCCACCCCTTCGATTTCTCCTAAACATTTAATGACGATCGCTTGGAAAACACGGGTTTCGATATCCCGAATAAAAACGGTATCGGCAAATTCGAGCTCTTTCGTATCGAGCTGTTTAAACTGATCGTGCACCTTTTTCCTACCTGCTTGAATTGGCATTCGTTTTAAGACTACCCTAAAATAATCTATATATCCAACAAAAGACTGCACATAGGTGAAAAGAGAGCTACCCGTAGCCTATTTTCCTCAAAGATTTTTTCAACACGACTTTAATCGGATCTCTGTTAGACTAAAGAGAACATTTTCCGAGGTCTGTCATGTCTTTATCTTTCTATCTGATTGCATGGACCGTCATCGGTTATCTCTCCTCTCGCATTGCACGAAATAGGGGGAGAAACCCGCTGATTTGGTTTGCTCTAGGCATTATTTTAGGATTGATTGCAGTGATCGTTCTCTACATTCTTCCATCAAAAAGAGTCGTCGCCCCCGTAGAAATCCTCTCCGGCAAACAAGATGGCGCTCCTTCCGACTCAGCCTCCGAAACGCTCTGGTATTACCTCGATCGGAACAATCGGCGCTACGGTCCGATGAGCTTCGATGCCCTCAAAAATGCCCGCGATTCCGATCGGATCGACCGCTCGACCTATGTTTGGAATGAAAACATGAAGGGGTGGGAGACGCTTGAGAGCCTTTCGGACCTGCCGGTCGGAGGGTTAACCCCGAAGACGACTATCGAAGACCGGCGTAAGGACCTATGATCGGCGGTATACGGAGTTTAAGATTCTATCGGAAACCCCTTTCAAACGGGTAGCTACCAGGAAGCTTTCGTTACCCCCGGAATCAACCCCGCATTAGCCATCTCTCGAAAGCAGAGGCGGGACAGGTTGAACTTACGGAGATAGCCGCGGGAACGACCGGTCAGACGACAACGGTGGCGTAGACGGATTTTTGAAGAGTTTTTAGAAAGCCGGTTCAACTTTTCCCGAGCCGCCGTCTTCTCCTCCGGAGAGGTTCCGAGGTCTCGGATGACGCCTTTTAAAGCTTTACGCTTATCCCATTTAATGCGAACGAGGCGTTGACGTCGCTTTTCCTTTTCGATCATTGCTTTTCTAGCCATATTATTTTTTCCTTGCCGGTCCTTTTTGGCGTTGTTTTCGGTTCGGATCCCTCTTATTGATCACGTAAAGGCGACCTTTCCGCCTGACGATTTTGTCCCCTTTACCGGGATCCGCTTTAACCGATGAGCGTACCTTCATCACGAGTCCTCAAGTTGTAAATTTAAAATAACATGGTTTAAAATAACATAGCGGAACAATTTCTGACAACCGATCTCGATCGGTTATCGAAGGTGTCACGATCCGAATCGTTGATCTCTCTTGAACAATTTTCCGAACTGAGCTAGGATGATGACCGGTTTAAAATCAACCGGCAACGAGCTTATGAAACGTACCTACCAACCCAGTAAACGTCGTCGCAAGAAAACACACGGTTTTCGCTCAAAAATGCAAACGGCTAGCGGAAGAAAACTCATCAATCGAAAACGGCGGAAAGGTCGGAAGCGTCTGACAGTGTGAGTCTCAAATTTTCTCGATCCCGAAGGCTCTTAAATAGGAGCGATTTTCGCGCTATCTATCGAGAGGGGCGAAAATTTATCGGAAAACGGCTCGTCCTGTTTTATTCGACCCCCCTCTCTTCCCGAACCAGGCTCGGGATCACGATCACCAAAAAATGGGGCAAAGCCCATGATCGGAACCGGTTTAAAAGAGTCTCGAGGGAAGGGTTTCGCAGACGCTACCCGCTGCTGCCGCAAGGGCTCGATATCGATATCCGTCCCAGAGAGGGATATCGGGATTTGACACCCGAAGCGGTTGCAGTCGAATTGGAAAATTTCACACTCCATATCGAGAAAATTCAGAGGAGAATCGAGCGATAGTTATACCGACCGCACCTCAAAAATCGGTCTTCGCCTACCTGCATCGAGTCTGCGCAGCGCCATGGTAAAACTGAATCCGAATCAGCAACAAGGGGTTACCGCAACCGAGGGGCGGGTCTTAATCCTTGCCGGCGCAGGGAGTGGAAAAACCGGCGTCCTCGTCCATCGAATCGCCCACCTCATGCGCGAAAAAAACATTCCCCCTCGTTCAATCCTGGGGCTGACGTTCACAAACAAAGCGGCGACCGAAATGCGACGACGCGTTGCCGAACTTGTTGAAAATCGAGCTGCTAAAGAAATCTTTCTCTCCACTTTTCATAGCTTTTGTAGCCGGATTCTGCGCCAAGAAATTCATCACCTGGGGTTTACCTCAAAGTTTACACTCTATGATAAAAAAGAGATGCGACGCCTGATTTTGCAGCTTGTCGCAGAGATGTATGAAGGAAAAGACCTTTCCCCGGAGCCGATTATCACCGCGATTTCTCACCTGAAAAGTCGGGGATTGAAAAGCGAGCACCTTCCCGAAAGTAGCGATCCCGACCAAGATACCGTTATTAAAGAGGTCTATGAAGCGCTACCTATTGCGATGCGCGCTCACAATGTCCTCGATTTCGACAGTCTACTCACCTTGACCGTCGAACTTTTCGAAACGTTTCCCGAAGTTTTGGAAAAGTATCGAGAGCGGTTCCGCTATATCATGATCGACGAGTATCAAGATACCAACCCCGTTCAGTATCGCCTTGCCTTCCTTCTGTCACAAAAATATGGAAATCTTTGTGTTGTCGGAGACGATGACCAATCGATTTATGGCTGGAGAGGGGCGGAAATCGAACATATCCTAAATTTCCCCGCAGAAACAACGATCAAGCTCGAACGAAATTATCGCTCCACATCCCATATCCTCGATGCGGCAAACGCCGTGATCCGTAATAATGTTCACCGCTATGCCAAGGTACTCCGGACCGATGCGGGAACCGGCGAAACCGTCGAGATTTTCAACGCTCCCACCGAGCAGGACGAAGTCGCGGCGATCATCGCACGGTTGCTAAAATTTAAAGAGGAAAAAAATTATCGCTGGGGGGAAATGGCAATCCTTTATCGCTCCAATCATTTAGCCCGCCCTTTCGAGCTCTCTTTAATGCAAACGATGTGGAGAAACGGAGGGCAGTGGATTCGAGGCGTTCCCTATCAAGTCTTCGGCGGAACCGAGTTTTTCGAGAGGAGTGAGATCAAAGACCTGATGGCTTATCTCCGTCTGATCGCAAATCCCAGAGATCAGGAAGCCCTCCTTAGGATCGTCAATTATCCCCGAAGGGGCATTTCCGATAAAACCCTTGATACGATCACCCGGTTTAACAGAAGAAAAAAGCTTCCCCTTTTACAGGTCATGAGAGAGATTGCCGGCGGTGATCATCGGGAGCTCGGATTGACTTCGAGAGGGGTTCGAGGGATTGAAAACTTCATGATTTTGTATGACGAAACGGTCGAGAAATTCGAAACCGTTTCACTATCGGCAGGGACCCGATGGTTGATTGAAAAGGTCAATTATAAGGATGCCATTTTTACCGAAGTGAAGGGAGACAAGATAGGCGAACTCAAATGGGAAAACGTTCAGGCTTGTATCTCTGCCCTGGAAACCTACGAAAAAGGAGAAGAGCCTTCGCTTGATGATTTTCTCTGTTCGACAATGCTCGATCGTCGAAAGTATCGCAACAACGATCGATTCGAAGGGGATAGATTAAACTTAATGACTTTTCATAGCGCTAAGGGGTTGGAATTTCCCGCCGTCTTCCTCGTCGGCTTGGAAGATCACTTGATTCCCCATGTGAAAAGTCAAACGCGAGAGGGAATCGAAGAGGAACGGCGCCTCCTTTACGTTGCAATCACCCGGGCAATGGAGACGCTTTGCCTCAGCATGTCTCGCACAAGACCCCGTCACGGGAAAACGATCGGTTGCAGTCCTTCTCGGTTTCTGTTTGAGATTCCGAAAGATATTTTAAAGATCACATCTTGGAAATAAATCCCCGAAATCCCTTTTCCTTTAAACGGTTCGAGAGGCGATACCGATCTTCAAATTGCTGATGAATCGTTTTCCGACCGGTCTGAAAAGAGGAGAGGCTCCGATCAGATTCCTTAAGTAAGCTCGCCGGCTAACTCGATTACAAGCTCGAAAATTACGAAAACGATCAACAGGGAGAGGAGAATTTTTCCTCCCGGAAGTTGTCTTGTCAAAGCGGGGTATTTTTTGAAGTAGCGTCCGACCCAAACCATCATCACGGGAAGAAGACCGAGTAAAAGGGCGCATCCGATTCCGCCGGCATAGCCGAGGGCCGTTAAAAAAATATCGGGATTGATCATGGCAATAATGACCGGCGGAACATAGACAAGGGCGCAAAGGAAGCTCTTTCTCCATCCCACTTTCGGAAGTCGCAGTCCGTCGGATAAAAAATCCAACAGTCCCAAAGTTACCCCTAAAAAAGAGGTGATCAGTGCAAATGCGCTAAAAAACCGCCCTATTAAATAGATGGGCGAATCGGGAAAAACATATTTCAGCGGTTCGATGGCGGTATGACCCGAAGCTTCGGCTTGCAGTAGCCCGTGAGGCCCCTCTACGGGAACCGATCCCAAAATCAAATATTCCAACACGAGATAGGCGATCAACGGAAGAGAGGTCCCTACCAGAATGGCAAAACGAACCGCGGTTGGACGGCGATCGAGATAGGCGGTCAAACTGGGGACGATTCCTTGATAACTAAACGAGGTAAACATGACCGGAAGAGCTAAGATCGAACCGAACCATTGCATCCGCTTGAGGAGTTCGAATTTTACTTCCCCGATTCCGAGAACGGCAAAAACCGAGTAACTCGTCCCCAGACCGATCATCAACAGAAAATTGATCCGATCGACGGCGCGCATTCCCAAATAGACGAAGAACCCGAAAAAGGTTATGAAGATGACGACTCCTACACTATGGGGAATTTTTTTCCCGAAAAGCTCGACGACCAAACCGCCGCCGCCGCAGGAGTAAGCGATGGTTAAGCAATAAAAGAGAAACAGATAAAGAACCCACGCTAAAATTTTTCCGATAGGACCTAAAAGCTGACGGGTCATGGAAATAATATTGGCATCGGCGGGCATCCAGAGCGAGATCTCCAACAGGAGGAGCCCGGTGCAAGCACTAAAAAGCCAACAAATAATAAAGATAACTATAGCCGGTAAAAACCCTCCGAATCCCGTAACGACGGGAAGGGCAAGCATC
>JBCDES010000067.1:0-5734 GCA_039179295.1 Chlamydiota bacterium | reverse complement strand
TGAACAACGGTTAGAGTTTCTCTATTTGGAGGGGAAAGGTTATCTCTTCCTCGATATCGATAAACTCGACGAAGTACTCGTTTCGGTCGATATCGTCGGTGATAAAGCCAATTATTTGAAGGAGGGGATTCAAATCAAAGCCATATTTTACGGGGCGACCATTTTCTCTATCGAGCTCCCCCAATTTCTAGAGCTGATGATCGTTAAGCTGGAGGATATTCGATCGAAGGTTTCCGTTTCTCCGGTCAGTAAAATCGCGATTTTGGAAACCGGAGCTAAGGTCGAGGTCCCTCTGTTTATCGAAGTGGGTGATATCATTAAAGTCGACACCCATCTCGGAGAGTATGTCCAGAGAATTTAGGAGATAAAAAGTGGATTTGGAACAAATGAAAGAGCTCATGGGTGTAATGGAAAATAAGGGAATAACAAAAATTGCCCTTAAGGAAAAGGACGGCTTTGAGCTGGAACTCGAAAGAGGAGGACCGTTTGAGGCGACCTCTTATCCGGCCGCGGCTCCCGTTGCAACTGCAGCGACCCGGCTCGAGCCTCAATTGTTGGAAAAGCTCTCTCAAAAAGGGGGCGAGGCGAAAAGACCCGGGTCGGAAGGGGGGCATGAAGTAACCTCTCCGATGGTCGGGACGTTTTACACGGCGGCATCTCCCGAAGCCGATCCGTTTGTAAGAATCGGTGATACCGTAACCGAGGAAACGGTCATCGGAATCGTTGAAGCGATGAAGGTGATGAATGAAATCAAGGCGGGTAAAAACGGTGTTGTGGCGGAAATTTACGTCGACAATGCATACCCTGTAGAATTCGGAACGAAACTTTTGAAACTGACCGAAGTATGAAAAAGGTCTTGGTTGCCAATAGAGGCGAAATTGCAGTCCGAATTATTCGAGCTTGTTACGACCTGGGACTCCAGACCGTAGCCGTTTATTCGAAAGCGGATGCCGAATCGCTCCACGTCCTCCATGCCGATGAAGCGATCTGTATCGGACAGGCGCCGTCGCACCAATCCTACCTTAGAATCCCCAATATTCTCTCGGCTTGTGAAATTACCGGCGCCGATGCCATCCATCCCGGTTACGGTTTCCTAAGCGAAAATGCAAAATTTGCATCGATTTGTGACAGTTGCGGGATTACCTTTATCGGACCCTCTTCAAAGACGATCGGTCTGTTGGGGGATAAGGCTCAGGCTAAGAGTATGGCTAAAAGTGTACGTTGTCCGGTCATTCCGGGCTCCAAAGGGATTGTCGAAACTATCGACGAAGCTGTAGAAGAAACGGAGAGAATAGGGTTTCCGGTGTTTATCAAGGCTGCTGCCGGAGGGGGAGGAAAAGGGATTCGTATTGCCCATGATACCGATGATTTCGTTAGGCAATATAGAGCTGCTCAAGCAGAGGCCGAAGCTTCTTTTGGGAATCGAGACATTTATCTCGAAAAAATGATCCCGAGCCCTCGCCATATCGAAATCCAAATTTTGGGCGATAAATATGGTAATTATATCCATTTGGGAGAAAGAGATTGTACCGTTCAACGAAGAAGGCAAAAGTTGATCGAAGAAACGCCCAGCCCTCTTTTAACGCCCCAGCTTCGTAAAAAAATGGGGGAAGCGGCGGTACAACTGGCTAAAAGTGCAAAATATCACACCGTGGGAACCGTAGAGTTTCTATTGGACGGCGAAAAAAATTTTTATTTTATGGAGGTGAATACAAGGATTCAAGTCGAGCATACGGTTACCGAAGAGCTGACGGGAATCGACCTGGTCAAAGAGCAGATTAAACTGGCTAGAGGAGAGAAGCTTCTCTATAAGCAAAAAAATATCCGTTTCCAAGGGCATGTTTTCGAATTCCGTATCAATGCAGAGAATCCGTCGGAAAACTTCATCCCCTCGCCGGGTCTTCTGGAATATTACATTCCTCCCGGCGGTCCTCACGTTCGTATCGATAGCGCCTGTTATTCCGGCTATAGGATCCCCCCCGATTACGATTCGATGATCGCAAAACTGATTGTCAAGGGAAAAAACCGGGAAGATGCGATAGAAATTGCTAAACGAGCACTGCGCGAATTTCATATCGGCGGAGTGGACTCTACGATTTCTTTTCACCAATATATCCTTCGACATCCTACCTTTTTATCGGGCAAAAATTATTATCTCGATTTTATAGATCGTTTGATTGAAGAGGGGTGTCGCTTTGTCCACGACGAATCGAAATCTCATGCCTAAGAAACATTGCCCGCGCGCCGATGCCGGCGCCGGTTTCGTATTTCTTATTAGCTCGGATCGAAAGGAACGGACCGAAGACTTCCCGATCGCCATCCGATCGAGCGATAAGGTAAGATGAAAGGAATTATCTTGGCGGGGGGGCTCGGAACCCGCCTTCATCCCCTTACCCTTGCAGTTAGCAAGCAGCTCTTACCGATCTATGATAAACCGATGATCTATTACCCGCTATCGACCCTGATGCAGGGGGGAATCCGTCAGATCATGCTGATTGCAATTGAAAATCTTGGACCGAGGAGCGATTTTAGCCGTTGATTCGACTGTTTTCATCGAACGGTGAGAGGGATGCGTAGGCAATCGTAAGATCGAGGTAGCGGATATTTCGGTAAGAATGATCTTTTCTTTTGCTTGCTTATTCCTAAATCCGAAGGGAGGAAAGAGGTCCGAAGCCACTTCTCTTTCTTACGAAAGGTGGCACCCAGATTCGAACTGGGGATAGAGGCTTTGCAGACCTCTGCCTTACCACTTGGCCATACCACCGAAAGGTTGTCATTATGATCGGTTTCTTTGTTCAAGTCAAGCAAGGTATATTTCGGACATAGCTCCGATCCGTTTTTCTCTTGCTAAGGTTCGAGGATGTTCTTCGCTATGACGGGAACCGCCCCGCCGCGGTCGGAATATGCCGGCATCCGATCCGGGTTAAACCGCTGCGGCAATTCCTTCCTTGGGTCGGAGAAAAGTTCGCATAAGAAAGTGCTAGTCGATAGCTGGCGAAGAATGCTTTGATTCAAAAGTTTTAGTCGGATATTTTATAAATCGGTGGGTAGATGAAAAAGTCCGTTAGCGAAATTGCCCGGTTTTTCGGCTCTCTTTCTAAGCGAGAGGATATCGTCACCGGTGTTGCTTTCGATAGTAGGCAAGCAAAAGAAGGGACACTTTTTTTTGCTCTTACCGGTGAGAAGGTCGATGGCGATCAATTTTTAGAAGAGGTTGCAACAAAGGGGGCGATTGCCGCGATCGTCTCCGAAGGATATTCCGGTCCCGATTTCGGGCTGGAACTGATCGCCGTTGCAGATGTAAAGGAGGCGCTCCAAAATTTAGCGCGCGAGGTTTTCAAAGATAAAAATCCTTTGGTGATCGGTGTCACGGGAACTGTAGGGAAGACGACGGCTAAAGAATTCATCGCGGGAATTTTAAGCGAAAAATTTCGAGTCGCAAAAACTCCGGGTAGTATGAATTCTCAGGTCGGCTTGCCGTTGACGATTCTTAATTGGAACGGAAATGATGAGATCTTCGTTTTAGAGATGGGGATGAGTGAAAAAGGGGAGCTTTCTCGATTGATCGAAATCATCCCGCCGGAGCTATGTGTTTTAACGAAGATCAGCTTGGTCCATGCCGTTTCTTTTGACGGCTTGGACGGAATTGCAGAGGCAAAATGCGAACTCTTTAAATCAAAAAAGATCGCACACGCTTTTTTAAACCGAGACACGGCGAGATTCAAAGCCGTTCGAGACATTCGATCGCCTAAAACGTGGTTCGGTGAGTGTAGGTTGAAAGCGCCGTTTTCGGAGCCGCAACTGTTGGAAAACTTAGGAGCTGCCGTCAGTATTGCCGGCTATTTGGGGATGACCGAGAAAGAGATTCTTCGGGGGATGCAAAAACTAAAACCGGTCAAGCATCGGGGAGAAAAAATCGAAAAAAACGGTGTTTTGTTTATCGATGATTCTTATAATTCCTCTCCGATCGCGGCAAAAGCGGCCTTCAAAAGTATGGCTGAGGGGAGAAAGCGGTTCGCCCTCTTCGGTGCGATGAAGGAATTGGGAGTTTTTGAAAAAAAAAGTCATCTGGAAGTTGCGGCGTCTGCGCTTCCGATGATCGACGAGCTCCTTTGTATCGGGGAGGAATGCCGACCGATGGTCGACTTTTTTAACGGCAAAGGAAAACCGGCAAAACTTTTCGTATCTAAAGAAGAGGCGACAAAGGATTTAAAAGATCGCTTGGAAACCGGCGATGTCGTGCTGATCAAGGGGTCTAATTCTTTTAAGTTATGGACGGTTTTAGAGGAGGTTTAATCGGTTGATCTATTTGCTTTTGCAGTACTTGACCCATCAGACGGCGGTAACGATCCCGGCTGTTTTTCTCTACGCCTCGACACGGATGATTTTAGCTGCCATGACAACGCTCCTTCTAACGATTTCGATGGGACCTCGCTTTATTAACAAGCTTTACGCTTTGAAGACGGGACAATCGATTAGAGTGGAAGATTGCCCCCTGCTCGCTGCGCTTCATCAAAAAAAAAAAGAGACACCGACAATGGGGGGGATCTTAATCCTGATTTCGATGTTGACGGCTCTTCTCCTGTGGATGGATTTACGCAGTTGTTTTACTTTGATTCTAGCTATTGCGACGATCTGGTTGGGACTGGTGGGCGGGATGGATGATTATCTCAAGATGAAGCATAAAAACTCCGGGGGACTTCGGGCAAAAAAGAAATTCGCGTTGCAGCTCCTCTTTGTCATTTTATTGGGGCTCTATCTTTTATGCCCTTCTTTGCATCGGGCGATTCATTTCGGTCATTGGTTTTCTCCTCCGGCGGTGAATTACGGAGACTATTTTTTCCCGTTTAAGAAGAAAGCCCTTTTTACTTTAGGAGGAACGGGAGCCGTTTTATCCTTTATCATCACGGCGGTTGTCGTGTCGGGCGCTTCAAATGCGGTGAATTTGACGGACGGGCTGGACGGTTTAGCCTCCGGCTGCGTTATTTTAGTCGCCGCGGTGCTTGCAATCGTTGCATTTCTATCAAGCAACAGTGAGATGGCCCGTTATTTGCATATCCTTTACATCGAAGGGTGCGCAGAGATCGGGGTCTATCTGTGTGCCATGGGAGGAGCCTGTCTCGGATTTTTATGGTACAACGGCTATCCGGCGCAAGTTTTCATGGGAGATACGGGGTCTCTTGCTCTGGGGGGGATTTTAGGAACGGCGGCGGTCTTGATGCGACTGGAGTGTTTATTGGCCTTGGTTGGAGGGGTTTTTGTCATCGAGGCTCTTTCGGTGATCTTGCAAGTATTGAGTTACCGCTATCGCAATAAGAAGAGGATTTTTCGGTGTACTCCTCTCCATCACCATTTTGAATTTAAAGGATGGTCGGAACCAAAAGTGGTCGTCCGCTTTTGGATTATCGGTCTCATCCTTGCACTGGTCGGGTTGGCCTCGATTAAATTTCGATAATGATAGCATTGATTATCGGTCTGGGTATTAGTGGCAGAGGGGCTGCAAAACTCCTCCTTCAAAACGGCTATCGGGTGATTGCCGTCGATAAGAATCCGCAGGAGATGGACGGTGTCCGAGTGCTTCCGGAAACTGCGATGATCGAACAAGTAAATCGGACGATATTATCTCCCGGAATTTCTCGAAATCACCCCCAAGCTCGGGGAAGAGAGGTGATTGGGGAAGCGGAGCTTGCCATGCGCTTTTTAAAAAATCGCGCGATCGGAATTACAGGTACGA
>JBCDES010000122.1:0-1521 GCA_039179295.1 Chlamydiota bacterium | reverse complement strand
TCTTGATCAAATACCAAACGGTAGATATTTCTTCGACGGTTTACCGGGAGACTTTCTCTTCCGTCATCAAAAGATCGTTCATAACCGACTAGACGATCTTACTTCAACCTTTCGTCGCCTTGTTTAAGACGACGACCGACAAAAATTAATCGATTTGCTGCGGGAGTTTGTTTCGTTTTCTATGAACGATATAGTAAGCTCCGAAACCGATAAAAGCTAAGGACCAGACGGCAAACTTCGGAAAGTTCAGGAAGGGGTAGTCGACCTGGCTTGGAGGACCTAAACGATTTCCGAGCGGCCAAAAGATAAACGAAGAGACACCTCGAATGTTTTGCTCGGGGATAAAACCGAAGTCTCGACTATCGCCGCTCATTGCATAGTTATCTCCGAGTGCCATATACCGCTGCGGCGGAATCTTAATGCCGTATTTTTGAATCAATTCCTTATCGATTCCTCCATTTTTCAGAACGGGAGGACCGGGATCGTTAAAGGGGATATGAGGACGATGGGAGGGAGCATTGGCTTGCCGTGAGCATTCTTCGTTGATAAAGTCAATAAGGGCGGGGTCTTCTTTGGTCATCAATGGGGCTCCCATCGCATAGAGATCGCCGTTGCGATAGTAAACGTAACGGGACGGGAGAAGGTATTGGTCTGCGGTATGGGGTGCGTAGTGGTTGATAAATTCAATGCCTAGATTATAAAGGAGCCGAATCCGTTCGGGATTAAAGGTGTAGAGGGGGTGATTTTTCGGGAGCTTCTTCATCATTCCTCCAAGATGAACCCGATAGCCCTGTCCGTAGTAAAACTCATAGGTTCCGTCGGGGACTCCTTCGAGTTCGGGACAGATCTTACAATCTTTTCCGGCTTTGATCGGCGATCCGTATCTCGAGGCTTTTCCATCTTTAACGATGAAACGAGCGGTATAAAGATTGTCCATCAACGTTTTTAAATGAGACTCCGTTAGAGGAATGACCGAAGAGCTCGTTCCGACGCCCGGTATCAAACGTCCCATATGATCTCTATTGATCTTCGACCGTTTCGTTGAAGGGTGGTGGATGATCTCCATATACAGTGGGGCGTCTTTGATTTGTGTTTGGGGAAAATCGGTATAAGCCGTTACTTGCTCTTTCGTCAGGAGTCGAGCGATGCCGTAACCTTTAAATCCCCAGAGGTCGTAGTAATCGGCTTCTTGTTCAAACGGCGGAAGAAGTTCTCCGATCGGTCTTTGCGTTGCCGATAGCGACAGTCTTGCAACGGGAATATTCATTTGTCGAATGGTTATCGGTGCGTAAATCCCTCCGTTAGGCTTGGAGGGAATCTCCGTTTTCCCATTGAAGTGGATAAAGGGGACATGATCGATTTTACTTAAAGGTTCCGGATTCAACTCTTTTGAGATATCGTTTCCTTGTTTATCGATCCCGAAGATTTGTCCTCCGTAAAAATAGAGACTGTCGCCGGGTTTTCCGATTAACCGCTTAACGAATTGCTTTTTCCCCGGGAAAAGATAAAAATAGACGGTGT
>JBCDES010000021.1:0-17626 GCA_039179295.1 Chlamydiota bacterium | reverse complement strand
TTTGGAAGCAAAAATGGATCGAAAGGGGCTATACCCAATCTCGAAAGAATTTATCGAGAAATTGGACCTCCTTTATTTATTTTTAAACGCTACCGAAAAAACACAACAGCCTTTTTTGGGTAGGGCTATCAATAACGACCGGTTCGATAACGATAATCAGCATTATAAACAAGAAAAAGAAGCTATAAATAGACTATTGAAAGATATCTTGAGAAAGAAGGACAATCAATTCAATGTTTCTTTTTTGACACAATGTATTGAAGATTTCGAACGATTAGGGTTCAAGATCAAGAATGATAACAAGAATATAGATGATATAACAAACAATGAATATGGCAATTTTTGCTTGAACGATAAGCAAATAACAGATCCCTCAACCATAGTAGCAGAAAACGGTTATTTCAATGCTGTCATCAAGTCAGAGGGATTAGACGCGTTCCGGAAAATACTATTTAAAATACTTACTCGATACTACTTTGAAATTCTAAATGGATATATAAAGCAAGAATATATCGGTCCTTTGATCGCAAGATTGAAAAAACAGTTTGATATATTGGATAAAATCTTCACAGTCGAGAAAAGCGAAACAGAGGAGAAAAGGATTGCAGTCATCAATTTAAAAAATGCAGACCTGGAGATAAAAAAAGTGGCACCGTTATTGATTTGTAAAACGCATTACCATAAGCAAAAAAGCAATCCAGATCAGTCGCTACACATCATCGTCGATGAAGCCCATAATATCCTTTCCGAAACCTCCGCTAGAGAATCGGAATCTTGGAAAGATTATCGATTGGAAACGTTTGAGGAGATCATAAAAGAAGGGAGAAAATTCGGTGTATTTCTTACAATAGCAAGTCAGAGACCCTCGGATATATCGCCGACCATCATCTCCCAATTGCATAACTACTTTATTCATAAACTTTTGAACGATAATGATTTGAAAGCAATCAGTAAAGTGGTGAGTTATCTGGATAAGCCCTCTTTCGATTCGATTTCAAACCTTTCCGTCGGTTGTTGTTTTATCGCAGGGCAAATGACTCAATTTCCGTTATCATTAAAAGTGGAGTTATTGGGTGAAAATGAGAGACCGCAAAGTGAAACGATCGACTTGAACACATTGTGGAGCAATAATAAAGCCGATCAATCCCGTTAGTCCGTCATCGAGTATTTTAGGATTCGACGTCGCGGTTTATCCGGTTGAGAAGTTGCAAAAGATCCTCCCGATCGAGGCGTTTGATCTGATCCCGATCGTCATAGCCGATTACCCCTTCGGTAAGAGAGATTTTCCTCTCTATCAGGGCATGGATATGCTCTTCGATCGATTGTTTATTAACCATCTTAAACACCTGAACGCCCCGATTTTGTCCGATTCGATGGACCCGATCGGTGGCCTGGTTTTCTCTGGCGGGATTCCACCACCGATCGTAGTGAATGACAACCGATGCCGCCGTCAGATCGATACCGGTACCGGCGGCTTTTAACGAGGCAACGAACACTTCGCACTCGGGTCGATCGCGGAACTTTCGGAGTTGTCGCTTCCGATCTTGTGTCGAACCCCGGATTGTCGCGTATCCGATCTTATGTTCTTTAAGATAATGTTCGATAATCGTCATCATATCGAGGTATTGGGAGAAAACGACAAGTTTTTGACCGCTACCTCGGGTTTCCGCTACAAGTTGAATGAAAAGGTCCCATTTTCCACTTTGATGTCGGTGGTAATCGGCGATGTTTTTCGTCATCAATGCGGGGTGATTACAGATCCGCTTGAGGCTGTTGAGGAGGGCAAAGACATGGATGTAGGGAACCTCTTTCTCGGAATTTTCGATATCTTCGAGCAAGGTTGCCCGTGATTTTTCAACGACATCTTTATAGAGTCTCCGTTGCTCTTCGGATAAGAAGCAATGGGCAATCTCTTCGATTTTTTCCGGCAGGTCGGCGAGCACTTCGCTTTTCTTTCTCCGGAGAATGAACGGATGGATCAACCGAGACAGGTTGATCTTTTGCTGTCGGTCGTGGAGTTTTTCAATCGGATTGACAAACCGTTCCCGGTAAATCGAGGTTTGCGGCATATAGCCCGGAAGGACGATATCGAACAGAGCTTTCAGCTCGAGCAATCGGTTTTCAATCGGTGTTCCGGAAAGACCGACCTTTGTCCGGGCGCGGAGCATCGAAAGGGCTTGATGGGTTTGCGATTGAGCATTTTTTGCGATCTGGATTTCATCCAAAATCGCGACATCGAATCTAAGGTCGGATAACAATTTTCTTTCACTGCGAAGGGTCCCGTATGATGTTAGAAGAATATCGGTTGCTCGGTTAAACGATTTAAGCGTCCGCTGGGCGCCGTAAAAGACGACCGCTTTGAAATCGGGAAGAAACTTTTGCAATAGCTCTTCCCAATGATAGAGAACGGAGGTCGGACAGACGATAAAATATTGAGGGTTTTTTCCCCTGTTTGCATTTTTCGAAGCTGCCAACAGGGCCATTGCTTGGTGCGTTTTTCCCAGCCCCATATCGTCGCAAAGAAGTCCCGATAAACCGTAGGAATAGAGAAACCATAGCCATTGCACACCCACTTTTTGATAAGGACGGAGGATACTTCGAAGCCCTCGGGTATTTAAAACGTCTTTCGTTTCAAAACGATCGAGCTGTTGCAATAAAGCGCGTGTTTGCCGACCTTGCTCACTATTTTCTTTGGTCGCTTCTATATTTTCAAAAGCTCTAAGACGTATCCAATCAAGGGTCGAAAGTCTCATTTTCCCTCCTTCAATCGTCCCCAATCGGCGAAGCCCGTTAAAACGGCGGTCTTTAAAGAAAAGAAGCCCCGCTTCGGTCAGGGCGTAAGAGCGTTGACGATCGATACCGTCCTTAAGGTTTTTTAAGCTTTCTTCGCCGAATTCGCTCACATATGCCAGTTCGACTTCCCACTCTTTTCCTTCGGTCCTACGAATCCGATTGACTTTCAGCGTCAGATTATGAGGACGCTTTAAACGACGATCGATCTTGATGATCAATGACTGCAGCTTTGTCAATTCCGCGGTAATAAAAAGGGGTTCTGCCGTTTTGTCGATCATTACTCTCTTCCGATATTTTTCCGGCAACCGGGCGGCAACGGGAATTTCCGAAAAGCCTTCTCCCGCTACGTAGGCGAACTCGCCGAGGAAAAGGACCTCTTTTCCCCGATATTCGGGACGATAGAAATAGTGAGGTTCGACAATGATCCGGTTTTTCTCATCGATCGAGATATCGAGCCCCGCTTTTTCTAACGGACAGTTGACACTAAAAAAGTTTTTAACCTGTTCCAGTTCTTCCCGATTCTCACGAATGAATAAAGGGATCTCCGTTGCTTCGATCGTTTTACCGGGAGAGACTTGTCCCAAGCCTCGGGTCCGTACCTTTTTGTAAAATCCCTTTCCTTTCATGTAGAGCCAATCGCCGAAGTCGAGAATCTCATCATTTCCTTCGAACGTTTCCGATTCGGTTGCGAAAACGAGCCGCTTTCGATCGAACGAATAGCTGAGGCGGAATTCGACATTGGACAGGTGAATCTGAAAGCCGTCATATTCGTTGAGCCATAATCGGTGTTGATCGATAAAGTCGCCGATTTTTTCAGGAGGGATCACCGTCTCCAGCTGTTCGAAGAGGGGTTTCTGCAGCGGGAAAAATCCTCGTCCTTCGATATAAACCCACGGCGGGAAAAAAGCCGTTCCCTGTTGTTGCAAGTCTTTTTTTTCAAAAGCATAACAGATCACATGAAGGCGGTTTGTTTGATCGAAGTAAAGTTCGTAATGAGGGGTCACCGCTTCTCGAGAAAGGGTCGTTCCCTCCAAATATTTTTGAACCGCTTTAAAGTGTCGTTGCAGAAATTCACCCAACCCGTTCCCCGGAATCGCTTTCTTCTTTAGTAACGGGCTCGTCATTGCGGGGAAAAACCCCTTTTCGGGGAAAAATTCCCACTCTCCCACTCTAATGCCGTCTTGCCCTCTATGATCTTCAAGGGGCTTCGACGAGATATGGAGCTGTTTTGCTTTAGAATCATAGCGCATTTTTTGCACCATTACATCGCGAAATTCATGAACGGGGAGGGAAGACTTCACCCGCTTCAATGACGGAATGATCTCTTTCCAGTTGACGACTGCAATATAGAACTGGAATTCCAAAGCCTTAAAATCCAACGTAACTTTTTTGGGAAGGGTCTGCTTAGACGGACTGAAATCGATCGAGTAATCGATTCCGAACTCTTGTTGCAGCATCATCCACTTTGCGAGTTCGGACCAGAGCGACAGTTCATATTGTAGCTCTTGTGTCGGCGTTCCTCTTTTCCATAAGGCTAATTCCTCGGAAGAGAGGTTGGAGAATTTTAATGATGTCTCTTCCGTTTCTTCGGGGCGATCGAAAACCGTCTCGTCCAACAGCTTTTTCCCTTGATTTGTTTTGACTTTAACGGCAAAAAGGACCTGACCCCCTTCCGCTTTGCAAACATACTCCTCCTCTCCTTTCGGTTCTAAAACCTGCGGGTCGACGCCGTGACGTTTAAAAGAGATCATGCAGAGTTTATTCCAAAACGAGTGGAAAAAACGGCTGTGAAGGGGCTCTTGTTTCATAATCGTCGCATAGGCGGCAGCGAGATGGGGGCAAGAGTGTTTTCGCTCTGCTTCGGAGCATGTACAAAAAGCATCTTTGACATCCCCTTCATCTCCGATTTGCAAAAACGGCCAAAACCCTTCTCCGAGCCTTGAGTCATAGACTTCCACTTGATAGGTTCCGCCGGAAAAAACGATACTCTCGATACCGTTTCCCCGAATCAGAGTGTCGCCTTCTTTTCGATGATTTTCCTCAAAGGGAGAATTCACAGACTCTTCAATACCTCTTCCGGATCATGGAAACGATAGGGAAACGTCCCTAATATGAACCGCTTCGGGTCCGGTGTAATCGTTACCGCACCGCGCGCATCCCCTCCGACCTCAAAGTCGGTCTTCCTTCCCATACCTTTTTGAACGAAGACTTCAGCTCTTTCTTTTTGCACAGCTTTTACTATCGCCGGATCGGCAGCGACTCGATCGTCATGATTTTTTCCTTTTCCGGCGATTCCGATCGTCATAGTCGAACCTTTCCGTCAAAGACGTGCCTGACCCTTCCCGTCATCGTTATCCCTTTGAGCTCTCGATTTTCGGTCATCACTTCGAACCGGAGCGTTTCTCCCGAGCCGAAAATAATTTCTACGGCTCCCGTAATTCCGAATCGTTTCCAGGCAGCCATACAAACGGCCGTTGCGCCGCTCCCGCATGAGAAGGTTTCAGCCTCTACGCCTCTTTCGAAAGTGCGCATCCGGATCGTATTGCAAGACTCGAGTTTAGCACAGTTGATATTTACACCATTAATAGAAAACCGTTTCTTGACTTCACGGTCAAACCGAGAAAGTTGATCGACAAAGGTTACGATATGGGGAACGCCGACTTCTAACAGCATCTCCGAGCCCTTCTGTCCAAGAAGCTCGGGGATGCCCATATCGACATAAACAGATCCGTTTTTTATTTCGCACCGATAGATTTTTTTCCGAGTTTCGATAGCGAAACGTCTCCTTTTTTCTCCGAGATCGATCAAGAACCGGATCAAACAACGGAGACCGTTACCGCACATCTCCGCTTCCGATCCGTCTCGATTAAAGATGCGCATCGAAAAGTCCCCTTCGACCGAAGGTTGGAGGAGAATAAGACCGTCGGTTCCGATTCCGTATCGACGCCGGCAAAGCTTTGAGATTTTTTCGGGGCGGATGGAAAAAACCCTATCCCGATCATCGATCAGAATGAAGTCGTTTCCGGTCCCCTCATATTTTGAGAAGATAAGTTCCTTGGATTGCTTGTCGAGCTCCATCCGATTTTTATAATAGCCGTTGTCGCTCCCCCGTTTACGAAGCTTTCAGGGTCGTTTCGATTTGAAATTTTATGGATAACGGGCTTGCCGTCATCGACGGTATTTCATCAAAAACCCGGCTCGAAGCGCCGCTCACTTTTTCAACCGAAGCGGGCTCCGAAAACGGTCTATTCAAAACCGAGCTCTTGATAAGAGGTCACGATTCCGTCTAACAGTCCGAAATCTTTAGCCTCGTTTGCACTCATCCAAGTATCGCGATCGATCGTCTTTTCGATCGATTCGGGATTTTTCCCCGTTGCTTTGGCATAAACGTCTACGATTTGCTTCCGTGTCTTGATGATCTCTTTTGCTTGAATTTCCAAATCGGTTGCTTGCCCTTGAATCACACCGGAAATCAATGGCTGATGGATCATAATGCGGGCATTTTTGGTCGCAAACCGTCGACCCGGAGACGCTGCCAAGCTCAAAAGAGACCCCATCGATGCGGCGAGCCCGGTCACAAGTGTCGTGACGGGGGATTTGATCATCATGATTTGATCCCAAATCGCAAAACCGGAATCGACGGAGCCTCCCGGAGAATTGATCACGAAAAGGATCGGTTTTCCCGGATCGGTATGCTCCAGATACCATAGTTTTCTAATCGCATCCTTAGCGGTTGCGTCGGAAACCGCCGTGGAAAAAAAGATCCGCCGCTTTTTTAACAGTAGTTCCTCTACCTTTGCATCGAACGATTTGGATTTCCCCTCTTTCTCATCCTCTTCGTCGTCGTCGTTTCGGATCGGTTCGAAATGGATCGCCACTTGAGCTTCCTTTGTTATATTTTATCTAAGTTGAACTTATAATATCTTCGGTTTAAAACCTATACTCTTAAAACTAAACTCCGATAAATTTCGGCATTCGATCGAGCCCTTTTAACTCGGGATAGAGTGGAAAATCTTTCAGAAGATCGGTCACTTCTTTTTTAACCTTCTCGAGAACCGACGCATCCATTTCCACTTTCGTTCTACTCGGTTTCGCCGCCTGCTCGACAACCTTTGCTTTAGATCCTTGTAACAGATCGACCATTAAATCGGCAATCCGCCTCATCTCGTTTTCTTTAAGTCCGCGGGAAGTCAAAGCGGGAGTTCCGATTCTGACACCGGAAGCATACCATGCTCCGTTCACATCGTTCGGAATCGCGTTGCGATTGACCGTCATGTACGCTTCATACAGCGCCGTTTCTGCCTGATGCCCCGTCAGTCCGAAGCTACTCATCACATCGATTACAAGCAAATGATTATCGGTTCCGCCGGTAAAAAGCTTGATCCCTTTCGACAGGAGTCTGTCGGCGACGGCTTGAGCATTGGCAATCACCTGCTCGGCATAGTCTCGGAAACTTTTTCGGCGAGCTTCCCTAAAAGCGACCGCTTTTGCCGCCATGACGTGAGGTAGAGGTCCCCCTAAGACGAGAGGACAACCGTTGTCGATGACTTGACGCCACTCTTCCTTGCAAAGGATCATCCCCCCGCGGGGACCTCGCAGCGTTTTATGGGTTGTCGAAGTCACGATATCGGCATAGGGAATCGGGTCATACTCTCCCTTCAAAGCCTTTCCGGCAACGAGACCTGAAAAATGGGCCATATCGACCAGGAAAACGGCGCCGCACTTAACCGCAATCTCTTTCATCTTGGCGCAATTTACGAGACGGGGATAGGCGGAGTATCCCGCAACTAAAATCGTCGGCTTTTCTCGGACGGCTTGCTCTTCTATCGCTTTGTAATCGATCAGCTCACTTTCCGGATCGACACCGTAAGAGGTGATTTGCATCATCTTTGCCGAGACATTCCGTTTAAACCCGTGTGTCAAATGTCCTCCGGCATCGAGCGCCATTCCCATCATCTTTTGCTTCAACATCAGTTGCCGCACACGCTCGAACTCTTCCGGGGTTAACTCGTCGAGGTTTTTCTTTCCTAACCTTTCCACCTCTTTATTTTGAATGCGCTGCACCAGGATTGACCAGAACGCTACGAGATTTGCGTCCGCTCCCGAATGGGGTTGAACGTAGGCATGCTCGGCGCCGTAGAGTTTTTTGAGCTGTTCGACGGCTAAGGCTTCAACGGTATCGACATTGCGACAGCCTGCATAAAAACGGTGGTAAGGATAGCCTTCGCTATATTTATCGGTTAAGAGATTTCCCATCGTCAACTGTGAGGCTAATGAGGAATAGTTCTCCGAAGCGATCAGTTTTAAATACCTTCGTTGATCTTTAAGCTCTTTAACGATAGCCGTTACGACTTCGGGGTTGTCTTGTCCGATATGGTCGAGAGCCGCAAGGTATGCGACGGCTGCCGAGCATCGCTCCTTTTCGGGAATTTTTTCCAGATAACGACTTAGAAAGGACATGGGAAACCTCAACGGTTAAGGACTACAGGTATCTTTTTGACCGATTTTTTGCCCGCTTTCGTTTCGAGCACCTTTTCTAACGATTTTGAACTCAGGGCTTCAAATTCCATAAACATTTTTATTCCATCCTCCGCTCTATTCAAAAGGGGTTGCAGTTCAGCCGGTCTGTTCCTCAATTTTTCTTTGACCTTGGAAAAGATTTTCACCTCTCCTCCGAAGCCGAGACCGAGCTTTCGTTTCGAGCGTTCCGGACTCGCTACGAGATGATTCGGAAGACGCGCCCCTTGTCGCTGCCACTTCCGTAACCACTCGTTAATATAGCCGGTAAGGCGCTTTTGTAAAACCTCTTTATGATCTTCCGCTCCCGTTCGAGACATCTCCCGCGCGGTCATATCGAGAAGATTATCGATTCCATCGATATCTCAAAATTTTATTTTGGGATAGATTATGATCTTACTTTAACTAAAATATCAACCTTTAATTCATATCGGATGATTGAGAATGCTTTCCCAACTTGTGAAGAAAATTTACTTGAGGTATTTGGCAACAACGGATAAAATGACGTCATAGTTGGCAAATAGACTTCTGAAAGAGAATTTCATGCAAGAAAGGTTAAAACCGCTGTTCGATATCCAAGAACTGGACATCAAGATGATCCGTCTGATGCGCGTTAAAAAACGGCGTCTCGGAGAGTTGAAGCAAATCGAATCGCTCAGAACGGAGCTTCGAGAGCAACTAAAACTGAAAGAACAAGAGATTGAGGAAATCGAGGTTCAAGTCAAAGATCTTGAAAAAAAAATTCAGGTCTTGACGGATAAATACAAAAAGCTCGAATCACAACAATCCGGTGTTAGAAAAGTTGAAGAGTTCAACGCCCTGACCCAAGAAATGACGACCGTAGAACGAGGAAAGATTGCTCTGGAGACCCAGACCTCGAATATTCTGGACCGAAAGGTTGCCGAAGAAGAAGTCCTGGAAAAGATCAAGGAAAGCCTCGTCGTCTCCGAAGCCAACAGTATCGAGCTGGAAAAAGAGATCAAATCGAGTATCGATCAAATCAACTCCGAAGGGCAACAACTTAAAAGTCAAAGAGATCGAATCGTCGTGAAAGCCGACCCCGACCTCTTAAAAACCTATGAAAGACTCCTTCGCAATAAAAAAGACCGGGTGATCGTACCGATTGAAAATCGGACCTGCAGCGGTTGCCAGATCGCTCTTACCCTTCAACATGAGAATCTCGTACGAAAGGGAGAATCGATCACCTTTTGCGAGCACTGCTCACGCATCCACTACCGGGAAGAGAGCGAAGCCGTCGAAAGCGCCGCCGTTCAACCGCGTCGTCGTAGAAGACGAACGGTAAAAGCATAAAATAGAGCTAAAATATTACGGAGTAGGATGCAATCGCCGTTGCAAAAACTCGACTGTCGCAACGGAGGAAAGTCCGGACTTCATAGAAAAAGGTGCCAGCGAAACGCTGGGAGCCGTAAGGCTACGGAAAGTGCAACAGAAAACAAGCCGCTATCCTTCGGATAGACAGGGTGAAAACGCTCGGTTTAGGACCTAGCCCCAAGGTAGTCATACCTTGGCGATGCAAACCCCACCTGAAGCAAGAAAAGGGCTCGAGCTGTTTTTCGCAATGGAACCCTTTCAAGATCGCTTGAGGATTTTAGCAATAAGATCCCTAGATGAATGATTGCAACTTGCGGTTTGTGCAAGAAACAGAATCCGGCTTATTCCTTCTCCGGAAATTTTAAGCATCAATGCCGATCATTGATGCTTTTTTTTTGCTCTCGGATGAGCGCGCTCATAGACTTCTCGCTTTAACTTGACCGAAACGTGTGTATAGATCGTTGTCGTTGCTAAAGAAGAATGTCCGAAAAGGACTTGGATCGTTTTAAGATCCATCCCTTTTTCCAACCAATGCGTTGCAATGGTATGACGAATGGTATGAGGAGTGATGTTTCCGACAAGCCCGCTTTTTCGAAGATAACTTTTAAAGAGCCGATCGATCGATCGTGTGGTTAAACGTTTTCCCCATTTATTTAAAAAAATCGCTTCGCGGTCTTTTTCGCAGTAGGGTTTTCCCCGTTCATAGCGACGAGGATCGTTCAAATAATTTCGAATCCACCTCTTAGCGGTCCGAGTCATCGGAATCAGCCGTTCTTTTTTCCCTTTTCCCCTCACTCTGAGTAAGCGCTCAGTAAAATCGACATCGAAACGACTAAGGGCTGCAAGTTCGCTAATACGAAGACCCGAACTATAAAACAGCTCCATAATGGACCGATCACGAAGTCCGAGCAACTCGCCGGTATTCGGTTGCTTAAAGAGTCGTTCGACTTCCCGATAACAGAGCGTTTTCGGGAGCGGTTTATCCAGCTTGGGGCTGCCGATATCGGCGACCGGATTCGTCTGAATTTTTTTTTCTCTCAAAAGATATTTAAACAGCGAACGGATCGATGTAAGATGGCGCAGAACGGTCCGTTTCGAAACCCCTTTCATTTGCAACTGTCGTAGATAATTTCGGATGACTTCTTTATCTATCTCTGTTGCCTTGATAAAACCTTCAAAAGCTTTTAAGTCGAGATGATAATTTCTCAAGGTATGTTCCGAAGCATTTTTGACCACTTTCATGTAGTGCATAAAATCTTGAATCGTACTTTTCAGATTCATGATTCCAATCTACGGAAATCTTATTGTATCTTCAAGGAAGATTTGGTAAAGTCATCGCCATGATCACGTTGGATAAGATCTCAAAAAAGATCGGCACGCGCATCCTGTTCGATGATGTGAATGCGACCTTTAAACCGGGAAATCGGTATGGTTTGACGGGTCCTAACGGGGCGGGTAAATCGACTCTATTGAAACTGATGATGGGGCTGGAAGACGGAACTTCCGGATCCGTCTCCCTCCCCAAAAAAGTGGGTTTTCTCAGACAAAATATCGAAGCGTTTAAAGATGCACGCATCCTCGATGCCGTCATCATGGGGAACGAGCGTCTTTGGAATGCCATGGTAGAACAAGAGGTTCTCTATGACAAAGAGATGACGGACGAGATCGGCATCCGGCTGGGCAACTTAGAAGAAATCGTTGCGGATGAAGATGGCTATAGCGCCGAATCGGCTGCTAAAGCCTTACTGATCGGAATGGGAATCGAGGTCGATTTTCATGAGAAAAAAATGTATGAGCTTCCCGTCGATCTCCAATTCAGGGTTCTCCTTTGCCAAGCTCTTTTCGGAGCTCCCGAAGCCCTTCTTTTAGATGAACCTACGAACCACCTCGATTTAAAGTCGATCGGTTGGCTTGAAGGGTTTCTCCATAATTATTCCGGTACGCTCATCGTCGTCAGCCACGACCGCCATTTTTTAAACAGTGTTGCAACCCATATTGCCGATATCGATTACGGTACCATCATCACCTATCCCGGAAACTATGACGATATGGTTGTCGCTAAAACGGCCGTGCGGGAACGGGCGGAACAAGATGCCAAATCTAAAGAAAAAAAGATTGCGCAGCTCAAAGAATTCGTCTCGAAGTTCGGAGCCGGAACACGGGCATCTCAAGTGCAATCAAGAATTAGAGAAATCAAAAGACTCGAGCCTCGGGAACTAAAAAAATCCAATATTCAACGCCCTTATATCCGTTTCACCCCTCCTGAAAAACCCTCGGGAAAAATCGTCTTTAAAGTCGAGACAATCGGTAAAGCGTTCGATGACCATCGGGTCATCGATAACTTTTCGATCGAAGTCATGCGGGGCGATAAAATTGCCGTAATCGGAACCAACGGCATCGGAAAAACCACCCTCCTTCGGACCCTTGTCGGAGAGCTTGAACCCGACAACGGAACGATAGAAAGGGGGCATCAAGTCGATCTCGGTTATTTTCCACAAAATCATGAAGATTTTATAGATAAGTCGGAAAAAATCGGAGCTTTCGATTGGTTGAAACGGTATAAGACCGATGCTTATGACCAAGAAATTCGGGGTGTAATGGGTAAAATGCTGTTCGGAGGCGACGATGCCTTTAAAGAGATCTCCAAATTGTCAGGCGGTGAAACGGGACGGCTGATCTTTGCAGCGCTTCTCTTAAACCGCCACAATACTTTGATTTTGGACGAACCCAATAATCACTTGGATCTGGAAGCGGTTTCCGCTTTAGGCTGGGGGTTATCGGAGTTTCAAGGTACTGCACTGATCGCTACCCATGACCGAGATCTGATCAATGATTTTGCAACGAGGATCATCTCTTTAGAAAAAGACGGCGCCCATATTTTCGATGGAAACCTGGACGCCTACCTCGCAGCAAAAACCTAATGTTTACGAAAAAAAAGTTCCTTTCCTTAACCCTTCGCCGTCGACATAAACGGGCCGGGCTCCATCTTCGAGTTCTCTATGAGCGGAAACTTCCCCCCGATCTTCACTACCGAGCGATGGAAGAGTGGTTAAATCTTTTCCCGATCCGAGAAACGGTTGAACAAATGACCGACCGCTTCCATCTTCATATGAAAGAAGCCTCTATCTCCGTTCAAGAATATCGCCTCTTTGTCAATCGGCTCGACACCCTTTCCGATACCCCTTTCGGTCCGCTAACGATTTACCTCGAAGACTTGCGCTCGGCTTATAACATCGGCAACATCCTCCGCACCGTTGAAGCTTTTCGCCTGGGGTCCATGATCTTTTCAGAAAACACTCCCTATATCTACCATCCAAAAGTCCAAAAAACCGCAATGGGAACGGAAACCGTCGTCCCGGTCCGTCGAGGAAATCTTGCCGATCTCAAAAAACCTCTGATCGCATTGGAAACGGTAGAAAATGCCCCCTCCGTTTACGACTTTTCTTTTCCGCAAACCTTTTCACTCCTTTTAGGAAATGAGGAGTACGGGCTAAAAGAGAAAACCTTGCGCCAAGCCGATCACATCGTTCAAATTCCCCTCTTAGGCTCAAAAAACTCTCTAAATGTTGCCAACGCTTTTGCCATTGTCACAGGAGAGATTTGTAGAAAAATTCCTCGCCGTCGATTGCGCCTTCCAAACGATGAGGCAAGCCCATAGTCGCAGCGCTTCAATCGGTTCTTTTAACCGGATCGGCGACGGATTCGAGTGCTTCTACCGAGCCGTAGACCCCTCTTAAGATCGGAATGAAAGGAGACAATCGATTATATTGCTCTAGCGCTTATGAATAGTCTCCGATCGGAAACTCAAAGCGCTTGAAATCATCGGCAACTTCGACATTGGGAAAAATGTCTCGCGCTTCTTCCGTAAAACGGTCGAGATCGCGATAACGGGCTGAGAAATGGGTTAAGATCAGTTTTTGAACTCCGGCATTTTTAGCAATTTGAGCTGCTTGTTTTGCCGTCATATGATTATGAGAAACAGCGAGGTCTCTATGCTGTTCCAAATAGGTACTCTCGCAAAGAAAAAGTTTTGCTCCCAGAGCCAGATCGATAGCATTTTGACAATACTTCGTATCGATGACCGAGGTAAAGACATCCCCTTGACGAATATAGCTGACATCTTCTAAAGCAACGGTTTTTCCATCGATTGTGAGCGCACCTTTCGTTTCAAGCTCACGAACCCGAACTCCCTTTAAACCTACCTTTTTTAATTTCTCTTTATCAAACTTCAGCCTATCGGTTTCTTTAATCCGCCATCCCAGATTATCGACTCCGTGGTCGAGAAATTTTGCTTCGATAGTAAACGCTTGATCTTGGCAAACAATTCCCTCTCGGGAAACGGGGTGTTCGACGATTTGAATCCGATCGCGGTACAGGGTCCCATAACGAAGACGATCGAAGTAGACCTTTCCGGTTGCGGGATAATAACAATGGATAGGTCGGTCAATCCGGTCTAAGTTGAGACGCATCAGCATCGAACCCAATCCTAAACAGTGATCGCCGTGGAAATGGCTGACGAAAATATGGGTGACCGTAGAGGGAGCGATACCGGCAAAGATAAATTGCCTTTGCGTTCCTTCTCCCGGATCAAACAGAAGCCCTTCTCCATTCCAACGAAGAAGATAGGCTCCGTGATTGCGTAGTCGGGTCGGCTGTTGTGAACTACATCCCAAAATCGTTAAGTCGCGTACGCTCATCGACCCGTCCCAATGAAATTCAGAGGCTCGAAAAACCGAAGTAAAGTGAAGTCAGAGCGTTGAGACCGATTCACTTACACCACTCCTTGAAATAACGACGGAGTGTGTTCAAGGCTCATTCCGACGATTGCTCCATCAATATGCGTGGCATTTACAATAGTCATTGGGAAGTCTGCAATCCGAAAACGAATAAGAAAAACAAAACCGATCGTAGAACGATCATCGCAACGATGAAGAAGGCTAAAAAAGCAACGGTTCCCCTGTGAAAAAAATACCTCCCCCAAAAAGCGCACGTCGTTGTCGGATCTAAGTAAATCGCGCCGAACCTCGACCGATTCCGGACTAGCCGGTAAAAAAGGGACCGCTCAATCGATAACGGAGGAAAACCGGCTCTCCCTTGATCGTTCTTACTTAAGAGCATGTCTTGATCGTCTCAATAAGCTTAGAGCTTGAAAATCCCGGGATAAGTTCGATGATGTGGATCTTACCGCCATATTTTTTTACAACTTCGGCTTCGATACAATTTTCTCCATAGTCGGAACCGTTGTTATGAACATCGGGCTTGATTTTTTCAAGGAGTGCAACGGGATCTATCTCGTCAAATTCCGTCACATAATCGACGAATTCAAGCGCTGCAACCATCTCCAAGCGATCCTCCAGAGGGAGGATCGGTCTTAAGCGACCTTTGTATTTTTTTATAGAAGCGTCGGAGTTGAGAGCCAGAATCAAACTATCCGCTTGCTCGGATGCCTCATGAATTATCCTTAAGTGACCGACGTGTAAAAGATCGAAAGAACCGTTTAGCGTTGCAATCGTTTGCCGCGCATTTCGGAGCTCTAAAACCTTTCCCTCCAGTTTATCGGGTGAAATATATTTTACCTCCGTCCAACGATTCACTTTTTCCTCGTAGGAAAAGCGACTTTGAAAACATCGTCATAGTTATCGACAAAATGGACTTTTAATCCCTTTTTCAAATATTCGGGGAGTTCGTCATAATCCCTTTTATTATCTTTCGGAAAGACCAACATTTTCAATTTAGAACGCTTAGCGGCAATCAGCTTCTCTTTCAGTCCTCCGATCGGAAGAACTTTACCCGTAAGGGTAAGTTCGCCGGTCATTCCCAGATCCTTTATGACGGGCGTTTGCATCACCAATGAAAGGAGCGAGGTAACCATCGTAATCCCCGCCGAAGGACCGTCCTTGGGCGTTGCTCCTTCGGGAATATGGATATGCACCTCTTCTCCTTCAAAGAATTGCATTTCCGGCGCATAGTCGTTGATATGAGAGCTGACATAACTCCAGGCAATCTGAGCCGACTCCTTCATCACATCTCCCGCTTGACCGGTAAGCTTCATCTGGGTTTTTTTAGAGGGAGCATTGGACGCTTCGACATAAAGCGTTGCACCTCCCATTGCCGTCCAGGCCAGACCGGTGCAAACACCCAGCGGTGTTTTATCGTAATAACGATCCGAGGTAAAAATCGGTTTCCCAAGATACTGCTCGAGGTTTTTTTCCGAAAGGGTGACCGATTTTACCTTTTTCCGCACCCTTTTCTCAGACGATCGGACAATTTCAACGGCAACCTTGCGCAGAACCTTCTTAATATTGTTTTCCAAACCTCGAACCCCGGATTCGCGAGCATAGCGCTCGATGAGGTTTTGAATCGCACCCGTCGTAAATTTAACCTGACTTGCCTTTAGCCCGGATTTTTTCCGATTTTTCGGAATGAGATATTTTTTTGCAATCTCCACTTTCTCTTGTTGAATGTAGCCGGATAATCTGAGGATATCCATCCTATCCTTCAGCGGACCGGGTATCGTATCGAGAACGTTTGCGGTTAAAATGAACAGAACGTTCGAAAGATCGGCTTGAACATCCAGATAGTGATCCAAGAAATCTTTATTTTGCTCCGGATCCAAAACCTCCAACAGGGCCGACGCCGGATCCCCTTGGTAGCTTTGCCCCATTTTATCGACTTCATCGATCATGACCACCGGATTCATCGTCTGGGAAGCCTTTAGCGCTTGGATCATTTTTCCCGGCATTGCTCCGATATAAGTCCGGCGATGCCCTTTGATTTCGGCTTCATCCCTCATTCCTCCTACGGAAAAGCGGAAGAACTTCCGGTTAAGAGCACGAGCAATACTTTTTCCGATACTGGTCTTTCCGACCCCCGGCGGTCCGACTAAGCAAATAATGCTCCCCTTTACCCCTTGGGTTAATTTTCCGACACCGATAAATTCAAGGATTCGCTCCTTAATGTCTTTCAAACCGTAGTGATCTTCTTCTAAAATCTCTTCCGCCTCGGCAAGATGACGGTTTTCGGCGCTATTCACCCCCCACGGGACGACCGTTAACCAATCGAGGTAATTGCGCGAAACGCCGTATTCGGCAGATTGAACATCGAGAACGGTTAATTTTTCCAGTTCTTCATCGATCACTTTTTGAACCTCTTCGGGAACCTTTTTCCCCTTAAGCCTTTCTTGAAATTTTTCGGTATCGCTTGTCTTGTCATCTTTTTCGATTCCGAGCTCTCGCTTAATCGTTTTCAACTGCTCCCGAAGGAAAAACTCTCTTTGGGTCTTTGAAATAGTCGCTTCGATTTTCTGGTTGATACTACTTTGGAGCCGACTGAGATCGAGTTCCTTTTTCAACAGGACCAGGGTCTTATCGATCCTATCTTGAATATCGAATGTTTGTAAAATATCTTGCAGTTCGTCTCGCCCCGCGGTTGTAAGGGCTACGGCAAAGTCGGCAAGCTTTCCGGGTTCGGTAAAATCGGAGTGTCCGAGGAAAATTTGAAGCTCCTCTTTAAAAAGAGGGTTCAATTTGAGAAGCTCCTTAATCGTTGTGATGATACTGATCGAGTAGGCTTTAATAATTTTTGACTGTTCTTGAGTGACCCGGTCATCATGATAGGTAATTTTTGCTCGAAGATGCTTAGACCTCGGAATCGGCTTACTAAGCTTGATCCTCTTTTCCATATTGAGGACCACTTGCGCACCCCCTTGTTCCAGAGGAACGATCCGCAAAATCGTTGCCATTACCCCTACATCGCAAAGGTCTTCGAAATCTATTTCATAGATATCGGCATCTTCTTTTTTGGTCAAAAATAGGGCGAGCGCTTTGTGAGGCGCTTTGGCTATAATTTTTAAGACCTTATAAAAAGGACCGGGCTCAATGACGAGGGGGGCGGCCATGCCGGGAAAGAAGGGACGTCTTGTTAAGGGAAGGATAAAAAGCTCATCCGGATGCGAAGCTTCCGCGTCATTGCATCATTGTTTCGC
>JBCDES010000010.1:0-28584 GCA_039179295.1 Chlamydiota bacterium | reverse complement strand
TGAGGAGGATACCCATGGATATGGAAAATAACAATGGAGTTCTAGACCAAGATCTAGAGTCTCCTTCACGCAAGGTTGTTTCGATTACCGAAGCAGCTCATATCAATGGTGTGACGAGGCAAGCCATTTATGTTGCGATTAAGCAAAAGAAGCTAAAAGCACATAAATATGGGGCTCGTTGGACGATTGATTTAGATGACTTGGAAGAATATCGCCTGAATAAGTATTCCAGACAAAAGTCTACTTTTGAAGGTGAGCTTCTCTTTAATAACGACAAAGGTTTTTATTCTGTCAATCAAGTTGCTAAGATGCTCGGCGTTCCGACGCAGAAAGTCTATTATGTCACTCGTATTGGTCTCCTTAAAGCCAGTCGAAGGGGAGCTGCATGGGTCATCCACGTCGATGATGTGAAAGAGTATCAACAAAGATACTTGAGTAGAAACTCTGAAACTGAAGCGATGTAATTGCTCGCTGCTGAAGCGATTCCGAAAAAGAATGAGGGGGAGGCTTTGTATGTGCGGATAAGCTGACAAAGCTTTCAACACATCGAAGAGGAGAATCTCAAACCGATCGGTCGGTTTGAGATTCTCTTTATCCTAAGAGCTGTTGACTCATATCGTTAGACTCGGCTAATCCGTTTAGCATAAATAACTGTTGTTACCCTTATCGGGGTAAGTTCTCTAAAAAGTTTTCGTGAGACTTCTATATAGATCTTTTAATCTAAAGGATGTCTGTTCGATTTGATTTTGAAGTCTTTGACAAGGAGCTGGATGCTTGATTTGTTCAGGAAGACGTTAACGTAGGGGGTAAAAGCGATCTGTAATTCGAGGTTTTTCTTCGCTAGCTTGCTTCGATGTTCACGTAGACCGAAACCTATTCCTTCCAGCATCCGTTCTTTTTGTTCGAGATAGAGTTTCAAATGTGTTTTCCCCACAACTTTCGGAGGCCATGTTTGAACAACATCCGTATGAAGGATGGGAGGAGAATTTCCCGTTCCGTAAGGTTCGAGAAGTTGCATCGAGTCTAAAAACTCAAAGGTTAAATCTTCAAATTCTACTTTTGCATCGAGTTGGAGTTTAGGAATGATATCTTCATTTTTCAGGTTTCGGTTTGCTTGGTCTATGAATTTTTTTTTAAACGATAGAATGTTTTCTTCTTTAATCATCAGACCTGCTGCATAGTCATGTCCTCCGAAGTTTATTAGAAGGTCTGATTGCTTATGGAGACCGGAAAGTATCGGGAACTCGGATATGGATCGAATCGATCCTTTTCCGATACTGCCCTTAACGGCAATAATCAAAGTCGGACGGTTGTATTGTTTCGACAGGCGAGCGGAAATAATCGGGATAATTCCCGCGTGCCATTTATCGGAGTGAAGAACGATGGCTTTTTGTTGTAAAATTTGAGGATGAGTTTGAATGTAAGCTTCCACAGCTTTAGAAACGCGGCGTTCGATTTGCTGTCTCTTACTATTGTTATCATCAAGCTCTTTAGCGAGGTGAGTGGCGTTTATAGAATCATGCATTAACATCAGTTCGACCCCTTTTTGCGGATCGGCAATTCTTCCAAGGCTATTTAATCGTGGGGCAATCTTTGAAGCGATGTCGGCCGTATTGACTTCCTGAGGTTTTATTTCGCAGGTATCCATTAATTTTAAGAGACCGACCCGTTTTGTCACGGCAAATTGTTTGAGTCCGTAACGAACGAGGATACGATTTTCGCCCAGTAAGATTCCCATATCGGCGACGGTTCCCAAAGCAACCAAATCTAGAAAACGTTTCAGATCAATATCTGTTGAGCAGATTTTTCCCGTGGAGACTAATTCGTTGGTCAAAGCATGAGCGAGTTTAAATGCGACCCCAACTCCCGTAAGGTCTCGGTTGGGATAGGTGCTATCGATAAGCTTGGGATTCAACGTTGCGATGCAATGAGGAATGTTATCGGTCGGTTCGTGGTGATCGGAAATAATGACATCGATTTTCCTTTTAACGATCTCTTCGATTTCTTTTGCAGCCGTGATTCCGCAGTCTACCGTAATTAAAAGAGAACATCTTTTTTCTAGGGCATATTCGAGAGCATCCGTAATGACCGAAGCAGTCGTTGAGGTGCGATGGGGGATGTAGTAATAAGCATTTCCTCCGACCAGACGGATAAATTCAACCAGAAGAGTGGTTCCGGTGATTCCGTCGACATCATTATCTCCATAGATAAGAAACGTTTCCCCTATTCGTAGAGCTTGGACGATTCGGTCAACGGCTTGCTGCATTTCCGGCATCAAGTCGGGGGAATGAAGGTTGGGAAGTTTGGCATAGAGGAAATGATAAATTTCTTCAAAAGAGGAAAATCCCCGCGAAACGAGGACTTGAGCGGTCACCGGATGAATATTGAACTCGTTGACAATCGATTGTTGCCAATCTTCCTTTTGGTTTGGGTAAACCCATAGTAGGTTTTCCGCTTCTTCTTTAACCTCTTTCAAGTGGAAATTCTCTTTATTTTATCAAATGAATCTTATCACGATTAAAGAAGCAATGCCATGTTAATTTTCATGCGGCGTCCCTTTTTCGGTTTTTCCTTTTTCTTTTTTATGAAAGAATAAAAGAAGGGGGGCTGCCACGTAAAGTGAAGAGAAGGTACCGAAGATCACACCGATGACCATAACTAATGAAAGACCGAAAATTGCATTGCCTCCTAAGAAGAGGAGGGCGAGAAGAACGACTAACGTTGTTCCGGAGGTCATGACCGTTCGATTAAGTGTTACATTAAGAGCGTGGTTGACTACATCTTTGAATGAACGTTTTCTCATCTGTTTTAGGTCTTCACGGATCCGGTCAAAGATGATGATCGTATCATTTAGAGAGTATCCGATGATGGTCATGATTGCGGCGATCGTATTGAGATCGATCTGAATCGGTATTCCGATCGTATGGAGAATACTCATCAAGGCAAAAGTCATTCCGACATCGATAGCAAGCCCAAGTGTTGCACTGACTGCATACTTGAATTCGAAGCGAAGCGTAATGTAAATAAGAATACATAGGAGTGCAACGGCAAGACCGATCAGAGCGTTATTGCGCATTGCATTTGACATTTGACCGCTGATGCTTGTCCAATCTATATCTAATCTTTTTAAGGATTGCGGAGTTAATTCCAATCCACCGCTTGCAAGAGCGTTGACGACCCATACGAGTCTGGGATTATTTTGATATCGGAATAAGAGATCTTTATTATCGGTCTCGATCGGCATTTTTTCGAAAGGGCGTCCCATTCGATCGAGACTTGTTCCAAGAAGAATTTTTACGTTATTAGAAGGCGATAGACCGCGAACTTGAATATCTTGTGCCGTTGCACCTGCTGCGATTAAGGCTTGTTCCACTTTTTTCTTATAGTCTTCATCGGATTTTGCTTTGATTTCGAAAGTAGCGGAATAGCCACCCGTGAAATCGGTTCCGAGGATCGAATTTTTTTCAGAAACCAACAGGTATCCTCCGATAAGAATGATCGCAAGCGAACTATAAAGACTTATCTTTCCGTACTTGAGGAAATTGAAGCGTGTTTTCTTTATCAGGTCGACCATTTTGAGCTCTTTATTCTTCGGGTTTCGAACCCAAACGGCAAAGAAATAGCGGGTCATGAAAAGAGCCGTAAACATCGAAGAGACGATTCCGATAATCAACGTAACGGCAAAGCCCTTAATGGGACCCGAATTGAATTGAAGGAGGATAAGCGCCGCAATAATCGTTGTAATGTTTGAATCGATAATTGCCGAGAAAGCCTTTCGATAGCCTGCATGGATCGTGGGTGCAATCCTTCCCGATATCGCAAACTCTTCTCGAATCCTTTCAAAAACGAGGACGTTGGCATCGACTGCCATCCCGACTGTTAAGATAATGCCCGCAATTCCTGCAAGGGTTACCGTTGCGGAAATATTGACGAGCGTTGCCCAAATGATCAGTAAGTTTATAACAACGGCGATCGAGGCAATCACACCTGCAAAGCGGTAATATCCGACCATGATAACAATCACTGAAACCAGAGCGATAATCGTTGCCAAGATTCCCATTGTTCGGTCTTTAAGACCGAGTTCCGGACTCACGTTTGTCTCCGATAGGATATGAGGGGTGAAACTTAGAGAACCTGCTTTTAGATCGGCTTCAAGTCGATTTGCTTCTCGTTGTGTAAAGCTACCGGAGATGGAGACGCTATCTTTTAAAGGAGAAGAAACGGTTGCCGTATTGACGATTAAACCGTTTAAAATAACGGCCATTCGCCAACCTTCTCCACCTGAAAACTTGTCCAGAGGCGTTCCTTGAATTTTCTCTTTAGAAAAGGGAGCGGTCCAGTGATAAAGATCATTTCTCGGGTTGACCTTTTGCCCGTCGGAGAATGTTTGGGACCCCTTTACATTGAAAGCTAAAAAGTTTCCTCGTGTCGGGTCGTAAGAAGTATGGACATCCGTTAGATTCGCACCTTCCAGAGTATAGTTTTTCATCACAACCAATAGGGGGTGAGTCTGTCCTTGCCAATCGGTATAATGATCACCACGGAAGATTGCGAGTTTTGAAACGGAGTCGTTAAAAGTGCTGTTGGCTGCCGTATCATTAGGATTTGCAAGGCGGAGACCGTGATCGTAGAGGGTTTTTGCCGCTTGGCTGACAGGCTGTCCTATTTCATTATCTAAAGTATCGCCGTAAAGATGCTTCCGAGCGATTCGGTTAATGCTGTCGATATCTTTTCTATTTGTGACAACGGCTTCATTCCAAATATCTTGTAAGAACCGATGGACGGCAGGAGCAAGCTCTGTGTTGGATGTCGAGAATTTCTCGTTCACTATATGGAAATACATCGATGATGCTTTGATCAAATCGGTAGCGGAAAGACCTTGAGCACTTGGGAAATCCAACGTAATGTTCGATCCCTCTTGTCTAATCGAAACTTCGGACACTCCCATTTTATTGACGCGAGTGTAGAGCTCGTCGATCCCTTGTTTAATATCGGCATCGTTCGTAACGACTTTATTATCGGGGTCTCGGATTTGAATCCGAACGGTTTTTCCTCCGGAAAGATCGAGTCCCCACCGGAGTGTTTTTCTTTCATCGCCACGAAAGTATTTACGAGCGCTCAATGCTAAGTTACTCCATAGAGGATTTTTTGTCGGTGCGGGGATATCGTATTTTCCATGGAGTTCTTCTTTTAACTGCGCGGCTTGATATTCGTCACGCCACTTTAATAAATCTTCGTGCATTTGCGTTTCGATTCGATTTAGAGCTAAAAGGCGTTGTTCGACGTCGGTGAATTCGAGGGTTGCAAATTTTCGCGTTCCGTAAACGGTAAAGTCTTCACGAGTGGCGGCGATGATGTTGCGATAAAAATCTTCGGCTTCGAAGATGAAATCTTTTGCAAAATTTCCACTCAAAGGATAGGTCGATCCGGGATACCCATTGAATCCGCGGTTTTGGAGTAAATCGCGCAGCTTTGAAAAATCCCGAATAAAGACTTTTGCTTGAGGCGCGTTGGGATTTTCTTCAAACTTAGCTAAAATTTCTTGTAGTCCTTTAGCAACGACGTAGATAGAGTTGTGTCTGAATCCTAGTAGCGGTTCGGTTTCAAACCCGGTAGGTGCATAGATAACGAGACCCATTTTTTGTTGATGAGGAGGGAGTTTCGAGTAGGTTTGATAATCATAGATCGGGAAAGAGCTTCTCTTTAGGTCGGGATGAGAGGGATTCCATAGGATTTTAATTAAATGAAAAAGCTTTTCTGCTTGTATTTTAGCAACGGCTCCCAGATCCATTACGAGTAGGCTTTGACTGTCGGTTAAACGGTTAAGCTCGATTGCGAAACTATTTTGATAAGGGACCGGGTTTTCAGCCGTTTCCCTGGCGATCCTTGCAATCTCGTTATAGATCAGTCGGTCGATTTGGTCATTTAAGTAGGGTTTGGATCGTGCGATTTTTAGCTTATAATCGAGGATATCTTCATGAAGCTCCAAAGAAATTCGTTCGTTATTCCAATCGATATCGATAGCTTTAACCAGCGGATTTCGATCTCTCACGGGGAGCGTTTCGAGAGGGTCGTTGTTTTTGCCGGCAAGCTCGAGGTCTTGTTTCAGTCTTGCCTCCGTCCAGGGATCGGCGCCGTTGCTAAAAGCGACCTTTTGCCTTCCGATAATTCCGATCGCTTTGTTTAGTCGTTCTTCACGGGTTTTAAAGTAGTCGAGTTGCTGCCGTTCGTTTCCTTCTAAAAAGCCCCCTTTTTCCCGTCTGGCACTTTCGGCATCTTGGAGGGCGATCCTCTCAAGCTTGATTTGATCTTTATGATATTCCAGCTTTTTAATCAGTCGTTCCACAGCCGGACGCTTATCGTCGATCAAACCTTGTGTAACGGTCGAATAGTAGCGTTTGGCGATCGGAGAATTTTCACCGAAAATCTCGGTGTAGGTCAAAACGTTTTGAGCTAAAGTTTGAAGAAATTCGCTAATGCGGGGGTTTTCCTCATCATGAATGACCGTTTCGAGGTATCGAGCGTTTTCGCCGGTTCCTCCGATTGCAAGACCTAGTCGGACAAGTCGATCATCGACGATCCGATGATAGAGAGGGGAGATTTTCCCTTCGCCGTCCCTTTTTTCGGTGAAGCTGAAATAGTCATTGATTTTCGATTCATCGAACTGGATGGGAATTTTCCTTTGAACCGTAACGAGTGTTGACTCGTCTCCGTTTTCGACGGGAACCAAGGAGAGCTGCGCCGGGACAAACGGAATTAAAGAACCGGCACGGGGGAGATAGCGTTTCATTCGCCTTGCATCTTTCTCATTTCCATACCTTATATGGATCAGTTCCCGATTTTCGGGATCGAGTGTCATCGAAGACGGCGTTGTCTCGAGAAGTTTATTATAGGATTTTAGCCAGCTCAGAGACTCGTCTTCCAAGGCATTGATGCGGGCGAGCGCTCCTTGTACAATCGTTGTCGCTCGACTTTCGGTGATCGGTTCACTCAGCGGTTTCGAGTAGAATAAAACGGTTGGGAGGATATTATAGACCGTGAGTACGACCACAATCGCAATGAGAATACATTGCCATTTTTTTTGTTTTTCCATGGAGTTTTCAATCCTTATATTAACAAAACATCTTACTGACCGGACGCCATTATGTCTAGTGGAATCATCGATTCGGGTAAAGACGAAAGCCTCGAAAAAGAGATGATAACCTATTGGAAAATCGGTTTCGTGTTGCTTTGAGATCATAGCGTTACGGTTACTACGAAACCACTTTCTTCGGGAGAAAAAATATAAGATTTTTTTGTCAAACAGTTTTTTTTCCTTTCAAGATATTTCAAGTTCGTCGTAGAATGCCGAATGGATTTTAAACGGAGGATTTACCGGATGGAAATCAATGAAATCAACTACGTCGATTATTCTTCCGAAGAGTGCGATAAGATTCGCGGTGAGTACAACGATTTGAAGACCGCACGCGATAGAGCAATCGACAGACTGGAAAAAACAGACTGGAAAAAGTAGTGGATAAAATCAACGATTTAATCTTGGATACCTGTCAATTTTTTGAAATCGATTATTGGAAGACTCGAGTCTGGAGAGATAAGGAAGATTTAAAAGATGACGTTGAATTTATCACCCGGTTAAACGATAAACGGAGAGGAGAAATTGTAGAGGTCAGGTTCGATCTGTGGGCTAAGAAACCCGAGATACGATCCGACATATTCTACGCAAATATCTCGAAATGTTTGACGAATCTTTGGAAAAAAGAGATGAAAAGTATCGATAGTCTTCAAAAAGACGGCGATTCTCTTCTTTTTCGTTGCACGAACTTAAACTTAAAGGACAGCGCGACATTAGAAAGCTTTAAAGTGCTCGGTTAATGCCGAGTTTTTCGGATCGAAACGGTTCTACCTTAAACTTTTTATAAAAGTTTCATCCAATGCTAAGAACATAAGCCGAAGGGATCTTTTAGCCATTTTATATGGTCCGAGCTAAGTCAGCTAATTATATTAGCCGACTTGAAAAGCAATTAAATCAAGCATCCGCTTAGGAAGAAACGATTATTCGGATGGGAGAAATCGATAAAAGAGATAAAACGGGTAAAACAATTCCCAAAAAATGTTAGGTTTTTCCTTGAGTCGTATCGACAATCTTTCGGGACGCCCGATAAAGCACGTCTCATTCGGTCCTGAAGGAGAAAAAACTTATAAGATTTTGATGAATAGTCCATCGACAGAAACAGTTGAAAAACCGATCTATACTGAACAAGAGCTTGCTCTAGTCGATTTAAACCATGTTCCGAATCACATTATTATTATTATGGATGGAAATCGTCGTTGGGCTAAAGCTAAGGGGTTGCCGACCGAGATGGGATACTGGCAAGGGGCGGAACAGCTCGATGTTATCGTCCGCGCGGCTGTAGAATTAAGAGTCGCGGCACTTACCGTTTATTCGTTTTCTACAGAAAATTGGAACCGCCCGAAACATGAAATCGAAACGATCATGCATCTTCTTGAAGCTTATCTGAACGATAAAAGGGAAGAATTGGTCGAAAAAGGGGTGAGACTCAATACGATCGGAGATACCGGTCGTCTTCCGAATCCCGTCAAAAAAGCTCTTGCCGAAACGCTGCGGGCAACGAGGAACGGCGATCGAATCGATCTCATCTTGGCGTTGAATTATGGAGGGCGAGACGAAATCCGACGTGCCTTTGTCAAGATGTCTCGAGCAGAAAAAAAAGGAAAGCTCGATTGGAACGAGGTTACGGAACAAACCATCTCTTCCTATCTCGATACGGCTTCCTGGAAAGATCCCGATCTCTTTATCCGTCCTAGCGGGGAACATCGTGTGAGTAACTTTCTTATTTGGCAAATTTCATATAGTGAGATCTATGTAGTAGACGTTCTTTGGCCCGATTTTTCTCCAAAAAATCTACTGGAAGCGGTGATCGATTATCAAAGGCGTCATAGAAGGTACGGGGGCTGATAAGCAGATGGGTTTTCCCGATCTAACAAAAAGGTTAATCACCTCTATCGCTTTTCTTGCTATTTTAGCCTGCGCCCTATCTTTTTCTTATGTAGGGATGATCAAATGGTTTATCGCACTTTTCGCTTCGGGAATCGGTGCGTTGGGAATCTGGGAATTTTGTCGTTTATCAAGACTGAATACTCAGTCGGGTTTGACCAAGCTTTCGATTGCGATCGGCTTTTTAACGGTATTGGGTTTTTTCGTTTCGACATTCGACCGGCGTTTGTCTCTTCTTCCGTTTATGTTGATTTTTTTCGGCATTCTTGCCATTTTTCTCTATCGTTTTGATAAAATTTCAGGATCGATCGATTCCATCGCTAAAAGCATTTTTGCTATTTTCTATGTAGCGATTCCGATCGGATTGATCTTAAAAATTCTCTATCTCCATAGCTCCTGCAGGATGGGGCATGAAGGGAGAGTTTGGCTCCTTTACCTACTTGTCGTAACGAAGATGACCGATGTCGGAGCTTATTTCGGAGGATGTCTTATCGGAAAGCGGAAGTTGGCCGCAGAAATTAGTCCCGGTAAAACGATTAACGGAGCCATTACCGGTTTTCTCTCTGCCCTTTTCTTCAGTTTTCTTTTTTATTTAGCCGGACCTTTTATCGATAATTTTGAGCTGACGTTGGGGCAAAGCCTTTGGCTTGGTGCTCTGCTGGGACTTTTGGGTCAAGTGGGGGATTTAGGGGAGTCTCTCCTCAAAAGAGATGCAGGTGTTAAAGATAGCAACCATCTTCCCGGACTTGGCGGAATTTTAGATATGTTGGATTCGTTATTGTTTACAACGCCGGTCATTTATTTCTTTCTTTATATCTTTTGAAGGGGGTGAAACGGGATGATCATTACAATAGACGGACCGGCAGGAACGGGAAAGTCAACAATCGCTCAAAAATTTGCCGATGCCATCGGATTTGCCTATTTCGACACCGGAGCTCTCTATCGAGCCATAAGTTGGCAAATCCTTGAAACGGGGATTTTTTACCGAGACGATGAAGCGCTTTCGAAACTGCTCAAAAGCTTTTCTTTTCGGATTCGGTCGATTGAAGGGAATCGGCGCTATTTTGTCGGGAACGAAGATGTGACCAAAGCGATTAGAAGTAAAGAAGTCACAACGGCTGTTTTAAAAGTTGCTTCGCTTAAAAAAGTCCGAGATGCTCTAAAGCCGTTGCAGCTGAATTTTTCTAAAGAGAACGATGTGGTCTTTGAAGGGAGGGATTTGGGAACGGTTATTTTTCCCGATGCATATTTAAAGTTCTTTTTAACGGCGCGCCCCGAAATTCGTGCTAAACGTCGTTATCGTGAACTGGTGCAAACATTTCCCGATCAGGAGTTTTCCTATGAGATAATCTTAAAGGAAATTCAGCAAAGGGACGCCTATGACTCTACGAGAGAAGAGGCTCCTTTAAAACAAGCCCGAGATGCCGTTATGTTGGATACCTCCGACCTGACTATCGAGGAAGTGACGACTCGGTTAAAACGGATGTATCTAGAGAAAAAAGAGAAGAAAAGACCCTCGTTTTTATATGCATCGGTCATTGTTTTTGTGAAAATATTCTTTAAGGTTTTTTATCGGCATAAGGTCTACGGTTTAGAACATTATCCCGAAGGAAGCGGACTTGTCGCTCCGAATCACGGATCGTTTTTCGATCCTCCATGCGTAGCTGTTTCTTGCCCCGATGAAGTGCATTTTTTAGCTAGAGAAACCCTCTTTAAGTCCTGTTTCGGAAAACTGATTTCGGCTCTGAATGCACATCCCGTGAAGAAAAGTGCTACCAATCTTCAAGTGATGAAAGACGTTTGTCAGCTCTTAAAAGAAAGGTATAAGGTTTTAATGTTCCCGGAAGGAACCCGTTCGACCGATAATGACCTTCTTGAGATCAAGCCCGGTATCGGACTTCTCCTTTCTAGCAGTCGGTCCTTGATCATCCCTACCTATATTCATGGGACCTTCGATATTTGGAATCGAAAGCGAAGGTTTCCGAAGCTGTGGGGAAGGACGGCTGTCGTTTTCGGCAGTCCTATTCACTGGAGAGATTTTAAAGATATCGATCGAAAAAAGGCCCATGTTCTCGTTGCAGAGCGATTGACAAATGCACTGAAGGGTCTGCGCAAATGGTACGAAGAGGGACATCGAGGTCTTCCTCCTTAAATACTCACCTTACGCTAAAGCGGATGATAACTATTTTCATCGGTCGGCTAAATCGGTGAAGTTTCTACCGGCTATCGATGTAGACGACCCTAAGAGAACCGGATCATTTGCCGTCACCGATGCAAAGTATAAGTTTGGAACAATCTTCTCCAAGGTTAAGGTTGCAGGTCATCGGAAAACCTATCTATTTACCAACGGATATTAACGAGGCGGACGGCGGTGGAAAAGATCCGGATAAAGCCCCCCGATTTAGCTACAGTTGTCGATTCTCGATGAATCGGGAATTTACCACTTTGCAAATGAAGGAGAGACGACACGGCACGGTTTTGCCGAAAGTATTCGAAAAAAACTCAAACAAAAAAAAGAACTCCGTTGTCAAAGAGTTAAGTCGATCTCGAGCAAAACGTCCGGCATCTTCCGTATTGCTAACGGAAAAATTTTCCTCACCACACCGGGAAGCGGGATTGGAAGAGGTTTTGAATCATGTCCTTGAATCTAAATGATGCTCATATCCTCGTGACGGGCGGAGCCGGATTCATGGGTTCTAACTTTATTCGCTTTGTCTTAAAGCAAGAGTCTTTTAAGGGGCACCTTTCAAATCCGGTCCTTCTTACCTATGCGGGACACCTTGAAAATCTCGAGTCGATTCAAGGAGATGACAGGTATACGTTTTTCTATGGCGATATTCGTGACGAACAGCTCCTCGAAAAGATTCAGAGAGAACGACCCGTTACGGCGATTGTCCATTTTGCCGGCGAAACCCACGTCGATCGGAGCATCGCCGATCCCGATCCTTTTATTCAGACAAATATTATCGGAACTTACAAGTTACTAGAGTTTGTAAGAAAGGATCCCGAGATCCATTTTCATCATATCTCGACGGACGAAGTCTACGGACCCCTTGGGAAAAAAGGAAGATTTACCGAAGAGTCTCCTTACCGCCCCAATTCTCCCTATTCCGCATCTAAAGCCGGTAGCGATCATTTAGTCCGTGCTTATGAGATGACCTATAAACTTTCGACGACCCTTTCTCATGCAAGCAATAACTACGGTCCCGGGCAGTATCCTGAAAAATTTATCCCTCTCATCGTTCAAAAGATTTTAAAGAAAAAAGAAATTCCCATTTACGGGACGGGGGAAAATATTCGAGAATGGCTTTTTGTTGAAGATCATGCTCGCGCCGTTTGGATAATTTTACAGCAAGGAAAAAAAGGGGAAGCGTACAATATAAGAGGAGGAAACGAAATGAAAAATAGCGACCTTTTACAGCTTCTTTTTGAAGTGACGGAAGAGATCACGGGTGAAAAAGTCGATCGGAGGCTTGTGACATATATTGACGATCGTCCGGGACATGACTTCCGTTATGCAATGGACGGAGCGAAAACGGAGCGACTGGGTTATCGTCCCGTTTGGTCTTTAAAGGTAGGGATAAGAGAAACGATTAGAGCGATGAACGAGAGAGCGCTTTGAAAACCGTCTGTATCATTCCGGCAAGACTCGGATCGAGTCGTTTTCCTAAAAAAGTTTTAGCCGTGCTTGGACAAAAACCGCTCCTTCAATGGGTTTGGGAAGGAGCGATTTCGTCAGAGACGTTCGATGAAATCGCCTTTGCAATCGATGACCATCAGACGGCACGTCTCATTGAATCCTTTGAAGGAAAGTACTACATGACTTGTCCCGAATGTCTTTCCGGAACCGACCGTTTGATCGAGCTTCAACGGAGAGGAGCGGTAGCGGGGGATCTTTGGGTGAACTGGCAGGGAGATGAACCGTTTATTCATAAAGAAATGATCGAAACTCTCCTTCAATCGGTCGATCAAGGTTTTGATATTTGGTCCTTAAGAAAAAAGATTGAAGATGAAGTGGAAATTGAAGATCCGAATATCGTTAAAGTTGTAACCGATCATGACGACCGTGCTCTCTATTTTTCGCGAGCGCCCGTTCCTTATAATCGAGGGGGGCGAGAAGGGATTGCCTACTATAAACATATCGGTATCTATGCTTATACAAGTGATGCTCTTAAAGAGATGAGCACCTTTATTCCTTCTCGATTGGAATTAGCCGAAGGGCTGGAGCAACTCCGCTTTCTAGAAAACGGACTGGGAATACAGGTGCATGAAACCCCTTATGAAACGGTCGGAATCGATGTTCCGGAAGACTTAACACGTGCGTCGGATCGGATTTCTTCTCAAATCGTTTGATTTAAATTAGAATATTTTTTATCCCTTTAGCTTTAATTTTTACATCTTGGGCATCGATAGAACGGCTAGAAATACCCTATCGTCGGAATTAACCGAAGGCTCCGGGTGTATAAAACTCCGACAACGGTTTATTGACCGATCCGAAGGAGAAAGCGACAGGTTTGTTATTCTACAATTGAGACGATTAACCTCATCGGTTGACTTTGGCTGTAAAACAGGGTATTTTTATTAACTACAAGCTAAATCGGTTTGACCGGAGCCAAGATATCATCATTAAACCTTGTTCCCTTAAAATCGAAACCATCAACTAAAGGCAACGATGTCTACAGAAGAAATCCTTTCCTCCAGAGAGGAATATAAATACGGCTTTCGAACGGAGATCGAAACGGATCGTTTTCCCAAGGGGTTGGATGAGGAGACCGTACGCGCCCTCTCGGCGAAAAAAGGAGAGCCTGAGTTTATGCTGGAGTTTCGACTGCAGGCTTACCGTAAATGGAAAGAAATGACCCCCCCCGATTGGGGACATTTGAAAATCGATCCGATTGATTTCCAACAGATACGTTATTATGCCGCGCCGAAAAAAAAGCAAGAGCTGAGTAGTTTGGATGAAGTCGACCCCGAACTTTTAAAAACATTCGATAAATTGGGAATTCCTCTTGAAGAGCAAAAGCGGCTGACCAATGTCGCCGTGGATGTCGTTTTCGACTCCGTGTCTTTAGGGACGACGTTTCGAGAAACCCTTGAAGAAGCGGGAGTGGTTCTTTGCTCCATCGGTGAAGCGGTAAAAAGATATCCGGACCTTTTAGAGAGGTACTTGGGAACGGTCGTTCCCATCGGTGATAACTTTTATGCCACCTTGAATGCCGCCGTTTTTTCCGACGGTTCCTTCGTCCATGTTCCTAAAGGGGTCAAGAGTCCGATCGAGCTTTCGACCTATTTCCGTATTAATGAACGGGAAACGGGGCAGTTTGAAAGAACGTTGATCATAGCCGAGCCCGGTTCCTATGTGAGCTATTTGGAAGGATGTACCGCTCCCGCTTATGACGAAAATCAACTCCATGCCGCCGTTGTAGAACTCATTGCACATGAAGATGCGGAAATTAAATACTCGACCGTTCAAAACTGGTATGCAGGGGACAAAACGACGGGAAAAGGGGGGATCTACAATTTCGTGACAAAAAGGGGGAAATGTGTCGGAAACAGATCGAAGATTTCATGGACACAGGTCGAAGCGGGTGCGGCCGTTACCTGGAAATATCCGAGTTGTATCTTACAGGGAGATGATTCCGTGGGGGAGTTTTATTCCGTTGCCTTAACAAACGGGAAGATGCAAGCCGATACCGGAACCAAGATGATTCATCTGGGAAAAGGGACACGTTCGACGATTATTTCCAAAGGAATCTCTGCCGATGAATCTTCTAACTGTTATCGCGGACTGGTCCATATCGGTGCCGGAGCGGAGGGGGCGCGCAATTTCACGCAATGTGACTCGATGCTTGTACAAAGTCGCTGCAGTGCCGGTACATTTCCCTATATCGAAGTCCACAATGAATCGTCGGAACTGGAACATGAAGCCTCTACATCGAAAATGAACGAAGAGCAGCTTTTTTACTTACAATCGCGCGGAATTTCTCAAGAGGATGCCATACAAATGATTGTCAGCGGATTTTGTAAAGAGGTGATCAAAGAGCTTCCCCTCGAATTTGCCGCAGAAGCACAAAAGTTATTGACACTAAAATTGGAAGGGTCTGTCGGCTAGTGAACCTATTTCCGCACCGAGGGTTTGAAACGAAGAGAAAAAAGATGCCGAAGAAAGGGAAACAATCGAACAACCTTTTGAATAAGGAGTAGGTTTAGTGCTAGAGATTAAAGATTTACATGTTTCCGTTGCAGGAGAACCGATCCTTCGGGGATTTACCTTAAATGTGAAGCCGAGTGAAGTTCACGCAATCATGGGACCGAACGGGGCCGGAAAATCAACCCTTGCTAAGGTTTTGGCAGGCGATCCTACCTATGAAGTGACAAGCGGTTCGTTCACCTTTTCGGGTAACGATCTTTTAGAGCTCGATATTGAAGAAAGGGCGCATCTGGGGCTCTTTATGGGATTTCAATATCCGGTAGAGATTCCCGGTGTGACCAATACGGAATTTCTCTTTAGCGCCGTGAATAGTAAGCGGAAAAGCCGAGGAGAAAATCCCCTTTCGGAAGAGGTTTTTGAGAAACTTCTCCAAGAAAAAATGGAGACCGTCGGTGTGAATCCCGAATTTGCTAAACGGGATGTCAATGGCGGCTTTTCGGGCGGGGAAAAGAAACGGAATGAAATTCTCCAAATGGCAATTTTAGAGCCTCGACTGGCCGTATTGGACGAAACCGATTCGGGTCTCGATATCGATGCCATGCGTATCGTTGCCGAAGGGGTCGGTCGGCAATTGACAAAAGACAATGCCTTGATATTGATCACTCACTATCAACGTCTTTTAGATTACCTTAAGCCTCACTTCGTCCATGTTGTCACGGAAGGGAAAATCGTTGCAACGGGAGGTCCCGAATTGGCTCACAAGCTCGAAGAAAAAGGATATCGATCGATCTGATGGCGCTCCTTGAAACATTAAAACCTCACATCGAACAAAGCGATCTGTGGAAGAAGAAAGCATGGGATACCTTACAAAAGATAGGACTTCCTACAAAAAAATGGGACCCTTTTAAGTATGTTTCTTTAAATGCCCTGCGCTCCTCTTCTTTTCTTCCTCTTTTTAAAACCTTTCCCAAGCAACAAGGAGCGATCTCCTTGACCTTCGAACAGGCGATGCGAAGCTATGGAGCCCTTCTTCAAAAGAGCTTTGCAGAGTATCTGGTCCGAGAAAAAAATCCGTTTGCCCTTCTCAATAGCGCCCTTTCCAAAGAGGGTCAATTTCTATACATTCCTCCGGGAAGAAATATCGAGCTTGCTTGGGAGTTTGTTTTAAATGAGGGACTGCGCGTTCCCAAAGTAGAGATTTTTGTAGGGAAGGGAGCTACCCTTAAAATAGTCATGAAATGTCGAGGAGAGGGCAGCTATTTTTATAATCCTTATCTCCAGCTGACTTTGGATGAACGGGGCTCCGTTGCCGTTCATGAGCATTTGGAACATAGCCGTCAAGCCTTTGCAATGCATACGGTTCGAGCGCGTCTGAAGAAAGATGCAACCTTAAGATTCTTTACCTTCTCCAAGGGCTGTCGATGTGAGAGGCATGATATTCAAGCAACTTTAAGTGGCGAAAATAGTGAAGTCGATCTCAAAGGGCTTTCCCTTCCAAGCGGAAAAGATGAAATCCATCATTTTATTACCGTTCGACACTGCGCGGAAAGGAGCTGTTCGAACCAACGGTATAAAACGGTATTGATGGACCGCGGACGTTCAAGTTTTGAGGGGAAAATTTTTGTGAAGGAAGAGGCGCAGAAAACAAAAGCGTATCAACTCAATAATAATCTTCTTTTAAGCCCTAAAGCAAAAGCGATGAGCAAGCCCAATTTAGAAATCTATGCAGATGATGTCAAAGCCTCTCATGGAGCAACGGTCACACAGCCTAAAAAAGAAGAGCTTTTCTATCTTCAGACCCGAGGACTGACGCCGGAAGAAGCTAAATTCCACCTGGCTCGCGGGTTTTGCAGAGAATTAATGGATGGGAGGACGGTCGATCGGTTTTTAAAAATTCGGAAACCGTGATGGAAATATTCGATGTATGGCGGGTTAGAGAAGACTTTCCGATGATGAACAAAACAATGAACGGCAAGCCTCTAATCTATTTAGATACCGCATCGACTTCTCAAAAACCCGAGGCGGTCGTAGATGCCGTTAACCGCTTCTATCGAAAGGAGTATGGGACCGTTCATCGGGCTGTTTACGAAATCGTTGCACATTCGACGGAAATGTATAGCGCCGTTCGAAGGAAAGTACAACGATTTATCAATGCAAGGGATGAACGAGAGATCGTCTTTACTCGAGGAACGACGGAAGCGATCAATCTCGTCGCTTCTTCTTACGGTCGTCCATTCCTTGATCCGGGAGATGAAATCATTATCTCGGAGATGGAACACCATTCCAATATCGTTTCCTGGCAACTTTTGTCTAAAGAAAAGGGTCTCAAACTCAATTATATTCCGATGTCTCTTGAGGGTGAGCTGCGACTCGATGTTTTCAAAGAACTTCTTTCGGCAAGAACGAAGTTTATCTCTATCGGTCATATTTCAAATGCGACGGGCACGGTAAACCCTATTCGAGAAATCATTAAACTTTCCCATGAAGTCGGAGCAAAGGTGATGATTGACGGAGCTCAAGCGGCTTCTCACGTCACTCTGGATATGCAAGCATTCGATGCAGACTTTTACGCTTTTTCAGGACATAAAATGTACGGACCTACGGGAATAGGAATTCTTTACGGGAAACTCCCTCTTCTAGAAGCGATGCCTCCCTTTATCTCAGGTGGAGATATGATTGAATCGGTTACCATGGAACGATCGATCTTTCAAGGACCTCCCTTCAAGTTTGAAGCGGGAACCCCTTCTATAGCCTCGGTCATCGGTTTAGGTGTCGCAATCGATTATATTGAAAACATCGGTAGAGAAGCGATTGATAGATGGCAAAAAAAGCTTACCGTCGCGGCTTTGGAAAAACTCAAGCCGATCGGTGGGATAAGAATTATCGGCTCGCCAAAAGAAAGAGGACCGATTATTAGTTTCGCATTAGAGGGCGTTCATCCTCTAGACTTAGGAACGCTTTTAAGTCTTAAGGGGATTGCTATTCGAACGGGGCATCTTTGCGCTTATCCTACACTGGAGCGACTGGGAGTCGATTCTCTAGCGCGTCTCTCTTTCGGAATCTATAATACTATCGAAGAGATTGACAAAGCCGTCGATGCGATCGAAGAAGGTTTTATCTTTCTCAATCCGTTGAACGCGACATGAAGCTCGGTTTTAAAAGTCGAATCGGATTTTTCCCGTAAAGCCGTGAAGATTGAGATCATATCGGTCGTGATGAGCTTTTGTTGTCATATGGACCGTTTGGTTAGACCAAATCTGACACTCCCAACCGAACTGGACGAGAAGATGGTAGCGTCCACGACCGAAATACCCTTCACCTCTGAGCCCCGAGGCAAGTTCTATTGCCGGTTTAACGAGGCGTAAACTGTTTTGAACGCTGAATGCTTCTTCTTCAACCTCGGACTGAGCCGGCATAGCTTCGAAGGTGTCTTTCCGATCGATGTCATAGTGAAGCCAAATTCCGGTGAGTGCCATATTTCCGTAGAGACCGACATATTTGGAAAATTGCCAAGAGGTATTCATTCCTCCACGCATTCCTAACCCCCAAAGAGCTTGGTTAAACTTTAAGTGGAGATTGACGGGGACGGGGACGGGGGCACTCCGTTTCTTATCATAAAACTGTGGGGCATGATAATACATTTTGTAGTCTTGTTTCTGCCAGGTTCCTTTTATTCCGATAAAAGGACGGAGTTTTAGAGTGCGACTCACATAATAATTTCGTCCCAGTTCCAGGTCTCCAACCTGGTAGTGTAGATCGAAGCGGGCATATGCGCGATTAAATATCATTTGATTTTGTGCCAAATCGATAGGAAAGACGTCGTAAGAAGGAAGCAGAGCTGCTGAATCTTTCTTATCGCTAACATGAGTATAAAGCCATGTGTATTGGAGATTCATATCCCAACAACCGTGATAGAAATTCCAACCGAGACCCGTTTTAAATCCGGGATCCCGGGACCAACCGACGGATGAAACATCCATCTTTCTCCTTTGCTCGGTAGTTGGTAAATTTTCGTTTCCCGTTAGTGCGTAGACCAGGGTATCGAGTCTTGCCGTCCAATAGATAAAATCGGCAGAGATGTAGAGGTCCATTCCGTTTCTTACCCTCGGTCCTGCGCAAGGGGTCAGCCGATCCATTCGAACTTGATCCGGCTGTGATTGTTCCAGATTGTTGACCCTATGTTCGAGTCCTTTCATTCGCATTTCACTTTCTGCATCTAAAATTACCGGAGATGAAAGAAAAATCAATAGAAAAGGAAACCAAGCTCGCATGAAAATCTCATTTTTATCGTTCAACCACAATCAAAAGGGATTTTTAATTGATTTTCAAGGGAAAATATTCCTCCATAAGCATATCTGAGAGATATTTGTCGCAAAAAAAAGGCACCAAACGGTTGGTGCCTTGTATTTCCCTTTTTATCTCCGATCGATTCATTAGAAGTCGAAGCGAAGCTTCAGGTTCGGTCCCTGTAATGACATATCCATGCTGTTTAGGTTTCCGAGTCTCTCAAACTGAGACCAGTTGATCCAGTTTTGTTGTTCCCATCCGGCTTGGATTGCAAAATGGTAGTTGTCGTCGTAGAACCAGGTTTCCCAACGAAGACCTATATCGAGTTCGGCAACATATCTACAGGTGTAGGTGTGACCGCTACCTCCGTTTTGGATTGCTCTTGCTCTGGGTCCTTCGGTAGAGCCGGAGTCATCGATTTTGAGTAGGGAAGTTTGCTTGTAGTAGTTGGTCCAAAGATTGGATAGGGAGAGATCTCCGTAGATACTCCAACACTTGGATATGTAACATGCGATGTTGAGACCGCCGCGTACCCCGATTCCCCAAACATTGTAGTGTTTTTCGATTTGAGACGGTCCGGTTAGAGCCTCAGTCCCTGTTGGGTTTTCGATTGTAACTAGGACACCCCCGGGGATTTTGGAGGTGATTTTCCAATCGTGATCTTGCCATGTTCCCTTAAGACCGATGTGCGGTCTCATGGTAAAGAACTGGCTGAGGTAGAAGTTTCTTCCCAGCTCCAGATCGATCGCATGGAAGCGCAGGTCCCATGTCGCTTTGTTTTCATCGATCCCGGTGGTCGCGGTGGTTGGATCGATCTGATAATCGATCGGATAATTGGGGACTTTGAGATTGCTACCTTTTTGAGTTTTTTTATCGGAAGGCTGTAACCATGTGTATTGAGTATAGATATCCCAACCGTCATGTCCCGTATTCAGACCGATACCGACTTTAAATCCGGGAGCCCAATCTTCTCCTACGGAAGCGAACGATCCTTCGGGGATCGGTGCAAATACCTCTTCGGGAGTTGCCGCCTCATAGGGTTTCGGAATCACACTATTTTCCGAGAAGTTTAAACCCCCTTCCGAGGCTTTCCACCAAATGAAATCCGCAGTGACGAAGACGTCGGCACCGTGTGCAACTCTCGGACCAGCAGACGGGGTGATTTCTCTAAACGTTCCCCGTTGGTATGTTTCTTGCCCGGACTCCGAACTGGGGTCCATACCGGAACAGTATGTGGAACTGCCGTTTTGTGTCGTACCGTCTGCAAAAGCGGTACTTAAGCTTAAGCATAGTGCCCCGAATAGAGGCCAGAGTTTTTGAAGTTTCATTTCCATTCTCAATTTTCTCCCTGTTCTAGAAATGATGAAATATTAATTACTTTCGTTTTCTCTTTTTACCCGAATTAGCGACTATGGCGCAAGAAAAAAACCGGTTTAAGCCTCTTTTTTGTCGTTCACATGCACCTGAGAGACCTTTTTTTCTTTTATCGCTTCCCATCAAACCCTACATTTGAATTCTTTTGCAAGAAAAAAACTGCCATAGAAAAAAATATCCTTCCTATCCGTAATCGGAGTTCTTAGAAATCAAGGCGTGCTTTCACGGTTAATCGTTGCAACATCAGGTCGCCTTGATTTGCTTGCATCGGTGAGAATATAATGAGCCGGTTATGGTTGATCCATAGCTGTTGCTCCCAACCCAATTGGATGAGGAAACGGTAGCGGTCTTCAAAGGACCGCCACTCTCGACGCATTCCGATGCCGATTTCCGGGATCGCTTTAAGGGTATGGAAATGATCTCCGGTTTTGACGACCGTGAGCAGTGTATCGAGTGGCGGGTTTGTAGGACCGGCGGCATTGCGCGAGTCGTTGCGGCTATCTTTTCTATCGACCTCGAACCGACTCCAGAGACCGGATAGGGCAAGGTTGCCGTAAATGCTCGATGTTTGAGTCGAATGCCGGGCCGTATTTAGCCCCGTCCTTAACCCGATTCCCCAATATTTTTGTTTATTCTTCATCCGGAGATTCGAATCGAGTTCGGTCGTTACGACGTCATAGTTTAGATGGTAATCTTGATCGATCCGACTCCCTTTACAGCCGATGAAGGGGCGCATCTTAAGGAATTTACCGATGAAATAGTTTCTTCCGAATGATAGATCGATTGCATTGAAATGGAAGCGCCAAGTCGCTTTGGCGCCTTGAACGGTATCGGTGTGAATTAAAGGAAATAGGTTTGCTATATTCCGACAGGGGAACAGGTCTTGATTATTTTCACGATTAGAATTCCAAGCTTCGGAATCAAGAAAGGTGTAGTCGGCATCGGCATCCCGACCGTCACGGGGTAGCGCTAATCCTAGCCCTAGCTTAAACCCCGGCTTCCATCTCCAATCCGGATAGTTCGTATTCCCTTTGTTTGCGTGAATATTTCCCGCTGAAATTCCGGTTTGGACGACTGAGAGGTGTTCCATCCGAGCCGTCCAACAAATAAAGTCCGCGGTGATACAAGCACCGATTCCGTGATCGACGCGGGGTCCGGCGCTCGGGGGAATCGTTTGAGAAGCGGACCGGTAGATCTTGCCCGGGATCGCGTGAGGGGGCTCATCCTCTATCGCGGCACCGGATGCTAAAAAAAGAAGGGAGATCAACCGCTTCGTCAACCGCCTTTAACACATATTTTTACTTAATTTAGAGATTTTTAAACAACAAATCAAGAAGGGATCATATATTTCATATAGGCGATGATTTTATTCATGAGTTTTAACCAGTCATGGGTTTGTTTCGTGAACTGTTTTAAGATAAAGAACCACGCCGTCCAAAGAAGGGCAAGCCCCAATAGAGATTTGATAGACATCCCTAAAAAGGCGATTTGAACTTGAGGGGCTAAGCGATTTGCAATCCCTAAAAACATCTCCGCCATCAAGATAGAGACGATGCAAGGCGCTGAAAGTTGGATAGCAATTGCAACGATTTGATTGATGATGTCCATCGATGTTTGCCAAAGTGTGTTTTTAACGCTAAAAAAGAGAGGATTGATAAATTCGGCCGGAGGGACGACCTCGTAGGATTTTAATAGGGCGTCGAAGAAAAGAAAAGGTCCGCTGATCTGAAAGAAAATAACGATTAAAGTGTAGTTATAAAAGATTCCGATGGGAGAGGTTTGGGTTTGTAATGAGGGGTCTTGGGATTGCATGATCGATGCCCCTCTTAAGTAGTCGACGATAATTCCGCTTGTTTGGACGATGTAGAAAGGGACGGTTACGAAGAAACCGAGGATAAGCCCGATTAAAAGTTCCTTAGCAGAGTAGAGAATAAAAGCATGATTGAATGTAACCGGCTCTTTTACATTCACGATAACGTAGGGGAGAAAGATAATCGATAGGAAAACTGCAAGACCCATTCGAACGATTCCCGGAGCTAATTTTGCCCCTAGAAAGGGAGCCATTGCCAAGACGGGAGCAAATCGGAGTAATATAAGGAGAAAGAGGGAAATCACACTCCAAAGGGGCATGTTGGGTAGAGTCGAGAAATAGTCGAGCATTAAAACTCTATCTCCATTTCGAAAAGTTTTGAAAAATCGTATTTGCGAATTGCATGATTTGTCCACTGAGAAATCCCCCCAGGAAGATGAGGGTCATGATCACTGCGACAAGCTTCACTGTAAAAGAAAGGGTTTGTTCTTGGATTTGAGTAGCGGCTTGAAAAATCGCTACGAGTAAACCGAAGGTCATACTGATCAAAATCGGAGGACCGGAAAGGATTAGAATCAGAAGGAGTGCTTGGTAAGAGAGCTGGTATATTTCCGAATCGTACAAGAAAAACTCCTACTGTTTATAGGTTTGTACTAGTCCTTGGATGATTAGGGTCCACCCATCCATCATGACGATTAAAAGGAGCTTCAGAGGAAGGGCAATCGTTAGGGGAGAAAGCATCATCATCCCCATTGCAAGGAGGATATTCGAGGTCACCAGATCGATGACGAAGAAGGGCAAGTAGATCAAGACACCGATTTCAAAGGCACCCTTAAGCTGAGAGGTAATATAGGCGGGAGCTAAGACGATAAAATCATCCATTTTTAAAGCGGATTTAAATTCATTAGGCATGCTCCTGTAGGCAAGTTGGTAAAAGTTGCGTTGATGACTCACCGACATATTTCTCGATAAAAATTGTTTCAGGGGTTCTTTCGTCTTATCGACGATATTATAGATGTAGACGGCCGAGTTTGAAGAGAAGAGATTGTTTGGAGCGTTTTTTGAGATATAATCTTTTCCCGCATCATACATGTTGACACAGGTGGGAAACATGACGTAGATGCTCATTAACAGGGCAATGCCGGTTAAAGCTTGGTTGGGAGGAGCTTGCTGGACCCCGAGGGCGTTTCTCAAGAGCGATAGGACGATGACCACTTTTAAGAAAGAGGTTAGCAAAATGATAACAAAGGGGAGAAGAGCGGCAAGGGCGATCACCGCCATCATGGTGATGACATTCGGTTGCCCCGGAGCCGTTTCCTCTTTCTCGGGGCTTAGTGCTACCGTTTGTTCTTGTCGGACCATGTTTTCCGCTACATCGGCAACGGCATCGATACCATCTTGTGCAAAGGCGGATTTAGCGATAAGGCAGTATAGGAGGAGGAAAAATGGATGGCATCTCTTCATTATTCTTTCATGAACACTTTAAAGGCCGACTCGAGCGCATTCCATTGATTTTCCAAACCGGCATTGATGATACCGACTTCGGTCTCGATAATACAACTTCCGGGGGTCAGATCTTCCTTTTCCTCGATGGTAAAAGTCTGTACTTGTTCAAGAATCGCTTTCAGCTCGTTCTTATTTTTCTCTAAGATTTCTTTATCTTCTTTTGCTACGAAAATCTTAATGTGATGATTTTGCAATGCGGGCTTTATTCTTTTTCGGACAATATCGACGATGATTTCCGGATGCGTTCGGAGTTCCCCTCCGACAATTTTTCTTGCAGCCTCTAGGGCAAGAGGGAGGATCATTTTTTGGAGCTCATGTTCCATCCGTTTAATCCGTTGTTCATAGTGAAGAATCTTTTTATTGAATTCCGATAAACCTTTATTGAATCCCACTTCTTTAGCTTCTTCCAACAGCTTTCGGCATTCTTCTTTATTTTTAGTCAGGTAATTTTCTACCTCTTCCTTAGCTTTATTTAGAACTTCGGTAGAGCTTAAAAGTTCGCTAAACGCATCGGAAGGGATCACTTTTTCTTCGGAACCCTGTCTGATCTCACCGGAATAGATTAATGAAAAGTATTTAGCCATGAAGGTGTCTTACCATCCTTGAATTAAATCTAAGATTTGATCGATTAGAGTTGCATGTACTTTATCGTTTTTGATGTCGGTAAAAAAGTTGCGTAATATCTTTGTTCTACCCGTGTCCAATGTATGACAGATATGCCATAAAAGCGAGGGATGACAACCGAAAAGTGCCTTGGCAAGTCGATTCAATCCACGATGGTGAAGAATGGCTTTAAGCATTTCCCTATCGCCGTTCCAGCTATCTAAGTTGAGCCTTGAGAAAGTGATCGGATCTTTTACCTTAATCTCCTTTTTTAAGAATTTTTGTTCCTCCGGTATCAGCACTTTTTGGATCTTTTTTATTTGATCCGATTTGATAATATGTTTGAGTTCGATAGCTAAATCATGGAGACCTAAGGAGTCGATAAGGTTTTGCAGTTCTTTTTTGGGTAGGTCCGTTAGGGGGTTGAGGGGATGATCTGGTAAAAACTCGAGCGGTAAAAACTCTTTTTGGTCGGCGATCAACCAGCGATAAACCACGGTGATTAAATAGCTCTTTACCCCTTTCTTAGCACGAGACCTTTCTCTTTTCAACCTAAAGTGTTCTTTCAGACGTTCGGTTTGATTGCTATCCAAAGCCGAAAGGACGATCTTTTTGTCTCCTTCGGCGAGTGGCTCTAAGAACATAATCAGCCATGAGTAGTGAACCCTACTCAGCCGCTCTTCCGTTGCATGGGGAGCGATGAAGGGATTTTTCTTAGCGGTAGAAACGACGGTTCGGAATTTTTCTTGTTCCGGAGGAGAAAGAAAATTGAGGAGAGACGGTTTATTTTTCTGCTCCACTAAAGTGCGAAAAGAGATCCATGATACCTTGTTCACAATCCCTATTCTCCCCCTTCTCCCGTTGAATCGGGCGGAGATTTGTTTTTGAGGTTATTAAGGAAGGGAATGGGGTTGAAGAGTTCTTTAAGTGCACCTTTTTTCTTGAGGTATGGGTAAAATTTCCAACTAATCCAACCTAGGATAACGGCTAATATGACGGCGATCGCAGTGATGATAAAGAAAAGGACACGGAAGCGAATCACGGATTTTTTGCTCATGATAATGTTCCAAATGCTGACATATTCCCCCGGCTTACCGCCGAGAGCTTCCGGCATTTGCTCCAAAGTGATATCCGTAAAGCGTGAGCGATCGGAAACGACGGTTACATCATTGATGTCCAAACCGGAGATGCTACCGGCAATGAGCCGTTTAATTTTATTTTCCAAGTGGATATTCGGGTCATCGATTACCCCTTGGTGTTTCACATAGACCGCTGCGGTGATTCTTTTTTGTTCCCCTTCCTGCCCTCCAAGGGTCGTTTCTTCCGGAGGGAAAGAGAGTTGTACATCCGCATCGATCACACCATCGATCATCATAATCGTATTGGTGAGTTGTTGTGCCAGACCTGCTTGGTAACGGATCGTTTCTTCTTTATCCGAAGTCATCAGACCTTGCTTGGCAAAAAGATCGAGGAGAGTGGTCCCTTTCGTTCTGGGGAAACCGTTTTGGTTGAGATAGGCGATCGCTTCGATTGAGTATTTCTCGGGAACCATGATCACGTACTTCGATCCGCTGTCTTCACCTCCGATTGCGCTTGTAGCGGCCGCATTTTTGGAAGCGGGAATTCCCTTACTTTCCAGTAGAACCAGGATAACGTTCGCTTCTTTTTCATCGATGTTGCTGACGATTTCCCGACCGGAGTCACAGCCGGTCAATAAAAGGAAAAGGCTTCCCATAACTCCGAGGAGGGTTGATGCTCTTATCGATCTTTTCATCGTTGCCATTCTCAACAAACAGGTTATTTTTATCATCATAGCATTTTTTCGGGTTTCTCCCAAGATTTCTTTATTCTTCATCCAGAGTGAAAAAAGTGTCGGTTACCGATTCTATTCGGCTTGAATAGCGGTAATCGCAATCGTGTAGACGATATCGTCAACGAGAGCGCCTCTTGACAGATCGTTGACAGGTTTTTTTAAACCTTGGAGGATCGGACCGATAGAGAGGACCTCTGCACTTCTTTGTACTGCTTTATAGGTTGTATTTGCAGTATTCAGATCGGGAAAAACGTAGACGGTTGCCGCCCCGGCAATCGGACTTTTAGGTGCTTTTTTGGCAGCAACATTCGGGGTAAAAGCAGCATCGTACTGCAAAGGACCGTCGATAAGGATGTCGGGACGCAAGTTTCTCACGATCTTCGTAGCATCGGTTACCTTTGCGACATCTTTTCCCGTTCCTGAAGTTCCGGTGCTATAGCTGATCATCGCAACACGGGGAGAAATGCCCAATCGATCGGCAGAGTCGGCGCATTGAATGGCGATCTCGGCAAGTTCGTCGGCGGTCGGATTTTGATTCACGGCGCAATCGCCATAAACCAGAACTTGATGAGGCAGACACATGAAGAAGATCGAGGAAACCTTTTTTACATCGGGTTTTGTCTTGATAAGCATAAGCGCCGGGCGAATCGTATGGGCCGTAGTATGGATGACCCCCGCGACTAATCCGTCCACCTCTTCAGAAGCGAGCATCATGGTTCCCACAACGATATTGTCTTGAAGCGCTTCTTTTGCATTTTGTTCGGTCAGTCCCTTACGTTTTCGAAGCTCTATAAGGGGTTGTAAAAACTTTTCCCTTAACGGAGACAGATCGATGAGCGCAATATCTTCGCTCAGACGGACCCCGTGATTTTTAGCAACGGATCGAATCGTTTCAGGATTGCCTAATAAGATCGGGCGGGCGATTTTCCTCTGATAGCAAATAGCTGCCGCTTGGATCATCCGAGGTTCTTCTCCTTCAGGAAGGATAATCTTTTTATGAACCTTCCGTGCTTTTTCCATGATTTGGTACTTAAAAGCCGGCGGCGAGAGTTTTCGTTCCACTTGTTTTGCAATGAATGCTTTAATCCATTCTTTATCGATATAATGGGCGATATATTCTTTCAGTCTTTGTCGTCGTTTCCGATCATCTTCCGGCGTTTTAACGTTGATGTTTTGAAGAGAGATGGCCGTTCGAAGACTATCGGTTTTCACTCGAAGAACGGGAAGCCCTTTGTCAATAGCCTTGGCACAAAGATTCATCGTATTTTTGGGAATCGAGGAATCTCCCGTCAGCAGCAGACCTGCGATTTTTGTCCCGCTCAGATAGGCCATGGATGTTGCAAGGATGGTGTCCGAACGATCGCAAGGGGTAATGATCAACACATCCGGGCGGAGAACGGTTGACATCGTTTCAATCGTTGCAGCTGCCATGACAAAAGAGTTGACTCGGTGCATTTCCATATGACCGGGAGAGAGTACTTCGGCATTTAAGAATCGGACAACATCTTTAACGCGCGGTGCCATTAGAGATCTTTCCCAAGGAAAACATCCCAATACTTTAAAATTAGGTTCGTCAAAGATTTGACAAAGGACCGATTCTTCCTCAGGGCTTTCGGGGGGATCGAATAAATCGATCCGAGCGGTGCCATATTTGTCAACGGGCGCACCGACCTTATTGAGCATACAACCGACGACGCGGACACTTTCAATTCCGCCGTAATCTTTTGCAGTAATAGTGATCCGTTCTTTTATTTCATTGGGATTTTTCTGTCCGGGAGCGGTCACGAAAACCACATCGGCGTCGAGGGCTTTGGCAATCGTTTTGTTGAGATTTGCCGCATAGGGAAGAAGTTGGGATGAAATCATTCCCTGAACGACTAAAACGCCGTCTTCTATTGAAAGCCGCTCAACCTTTTCGATCATTGTCTCTATAATCACGTCTTCTTGACCGATACTTAATAAGTGCTCGATTTCATTCGGGTCCGGTTCAAAAGGATTGAGGTACTTAACGACCACCCCTTGAC
>JBCDES010000038.1:0-11142 GCA_039179295.1 Chlamydiota bacterium | reverse complement strand
CGGTGATGCCGATGATTGTCAGCGTTTGTGTCCAGTCCATAAATTTGCTCCTTGCCGTTCATTGTATCTTTTCCCGACGGGATAAGTCAAATGAGGGAAAAAATAGTAGATCTTCACTTGAATCCTCGGGGGAATTTTTTGCCTAGGAATCGGATTTTTTCATCGATACGAGACCCGTCTATTCGATGTTGTTTGGCACGGGTATTCCATTCCGACGACCCAATTTTAAAATTTTCCGGAATACCTTTCATTCTAGAAAAGGTTTTAAACCCTTTGCGATCCCTTAGGGCTCAATTTTCTTTGGGTACGTCCCTACGTTCGGCTTCTTCAAAGCGGAATATCTTCCTAGGTATGAGATAACCCTCAATCGTCGATAGGCGTTGGTTCAAGTCGGTTTTAAAATCCGACAGCCTTTGGTTGGTATTTTTCACATCGGTTTCAAGAACGGTAAGGCGTTGATTGACGGCTTCGAATTTTTCATTAAGCGTTTTTATATCATCGCTAAGCTCTTTATGCTTTCCGTCTATTCGATTCATCATGAAAATAAAAAACGCTACGGTGATGCCGATGATTGTCAGCGTTTGTGTCCAGTCCATAAATTTGCTCCTTGCCGTTCATTGTATCTTTTCCCGACGGGATAAGTCAAATGAGGGAAAAAATAGTAGATCTTCACTTGAATCCTCGGGTGAATTTTTTGCCCGGGAATCGGATTTTTTCATCGATACAAGGAGTCTACTTGATATTAACGGAAAGAGGAATTTTAGCTTTTTCCCTGCTTTCGAAATAATTGCGTGCATCCATATGACCAGCAAACTTGTAATGCAGCGATCGAATCTATGCTCATGGAGCTAAAGTCGATTGCCCTATCGACTTGGCTAATCCCCACTATTTTTTTCCTTTTCCCAAGCATCAAGATCATCTCCAGAGAGTTCCTCATATACTAACCTTGCATACTTCCTACATTTATCAAACTTCGGGTCCTCGATAATCTCTGCATCATTAATACCATAGCCCGGATCATCTGCCGCATCAGGATCACCTTCATAATCTTCCATCATATCATAAAGTTTCTGAAGCATTTCCCTTTGCTTGAGAGTCATCTCAACAGCGTAATCGCTAGTATCAAGAACTGCTTCCGTATTTGACAGAAAAATCTCCATTGTTTCCGAATAGTTATCCCACCACTTTCGATGATCAGCCCAGAAATTTTTTTGGTATGATTTGCTAGAGATAACCCAAGTTGTAAGGATCACTTGAGTAAAGTCAGTGATTTTTACAAAGCTTTGAGGTAAGTTTTTTCTTATTTCTTCTCGACCCTTACGAAGTTGCTCAACCAGGAAAGGAGGGTAAATTTTTTTATGTTCTTCGAGCTTTTGTTCTTCCTTTATCAATTCTTCGGGCGTCATTATTTCCACCCCTTGAATTCATAGATTTCTAAGGGAATATGTGTAGTTGGTCCTACTTCATTTACCCAATCTCCAGACGTTGTTAGGTATTCCTTTCCCTTCATCTGAACAACATAGGGATACTGTTGTCTCAGTGTTCCTCTCATCTGCTCATTTAGGTGTTTTTCTTTGATCACTGATGAAACGATGCTTTCTTTTGCAAGACCCGGGCAGACCCTAACGACTAAATTTTGTTTTTCCTTGGTTCCCGGATGTCGATAAATCATGCCGCCATTCTTTTTGGAGAATTCCGCTACAACATCACTTGGTAATCCCGAAGGTCGCTTATAGGTATGATAGCCGGCATAACTAAGAATCCTTCTTATCTTCGGTTCATCAAGTTTTTGTGGATGAAACTCTCTTCTCAAAGCGCGATAAAAGCTCCTAGGGCTGTCGTGTATTCTTTTCAAGTGATCGATCTTTGGACTATATTTATTGAACCGATCATAGTTGACCGAGAGCTTCATCGGCTCGATCTTGGTGATCTGCCGTTCTGTTAGTTTTACAACAGTCGTTTCGGAAACGATTCCTGTTCTATATTTCGGGTTATCGATGACTTTCAAGGGTCGAAGATCTTTGCTAAACTCCTGAAGTCTGATCGGCACTCTATCGACTATAGCTTGCTGCCTATTTGGATGGAAAGTATTCCAATCTTGACAATAGTTTGCGGGCTTGGAGATCTTGTCTTTGTGTTCGACGATTAATTTTTCATAACTTCGGATACTCTTTTGAATTTCCTTAATCGGTTTACCACTAAACTCCGTTATAATGCGAGCATGGTTTTCACCATTTTTTGCAGTTACATAGGCTTTGCTTGGCGTCTTGGCGAGCCGGCTTTTACAGGCACCGTCAATTGCTTGCTCTAATCTGCCGGCTTTTTGTAGCTGCTCGATCTTCTTTGCATTAAATCCGAGCTCTTCTCCGAGGAATGCACCCATCTTACCTACCTCGGCGGCGTTTCCAACCCCGGCAGTCGTTTCAAGAACGAGGGTTCCTTCAGCCTTTTGGAGATTTTTTAAAACGGCGGTCAGTTCTTTTACACTCTTTGCGCTTTTACTCGCGATTTTCGCTATAGCTCCCGGTGCTAAGATATCCGCTCCATGTTTTCCGAGAGCATATCCGGCAAGCTCTCCCCTTTTATCTGAAGGAAGGGTATCCCACTTTGTAACCAATTGATGGATTTCGGGAGACAAAGCTTCTCCGATCACCCCCCATCGGTCGTCATGAGCAAGCCTCGCAAGTGTTGAGAGTGCATCACACATTTGTGTCGCCGTCCGGACGGGATGAGTAACCATGTCTTCGAAAAATAGCACGACCCCTTTTCCCGATTCATAAACCCCTTTCGGTAGCCCTTTTGCAAAACCGATGGTGAATTCCGGTGTAGAGAACGGGATCTTCTTCGGATTTTTTTCGACTTGAGCTGAGAATCGACCCCTATCGAAATGGGAGACACTTCTCCCGAGATAAGGCGGCCGATTTTCCGGGTTCCTACCGGTTTTAGCGCTACTCATCGGAGCAAATATTTCTCCGATAACCGTTTCAAGTCGTCCGTTTTTAGAGTCCGGATTATCGATACCTTGTGTCGGGTTAATCGGTCTATACTTCATAGGGAATCCGAAAAAGGGACCATTGCTTTCTTTCTTCGGCTTATCTTCGATCGTTTGAGGATGATTTATGGATTCGTGGGGCTCGGAAACCGTCCGTTTAGGTTTTGTATTTTCGGAACTATCTCTCGTATCCGTTTTAAAGGTCCCTTGCTTTTGCAAAACGCTCCGATCAGGGGTATCTTGAGGGGTTTTCGGGGCGGTTTCGACGGAAGCCGTCGACGGAAGTGGAGAAGCTTTTTTATCACCGACCTTAATATGGATGATGCTTGGAGGGGGATTGTTCGAACCGGAGATGGAAATGACATTGACCTCTCCACTTATGCTTACGTTATTTCTGATCCAGACCTTGATCTTTTGCCCGAGACTTTCTTTTGAAGGGGTTTTTATTGGAGTAGGTATTTCAATCTTATAATCCACTCCTTGAAGCTCGTAACAACGGTTGTAAGCGTTTATTTCTTCTTCATTTGCCCGGTTTAAACGCTCTATTGCTTGCTTTAATTTTGTATGATCCCTGCCTCTTTTAGTCTCTTGGAATTTTTGATATCGCCGTTCAAAGGATTGAGCGGCATCTTCTCTCTCCGTTTTCTTTTGTTGAAGGGTTTGTTTTACACTAGTCACTTCTTGTTGCGAGACCTCTCCTCGAGCGATTTGCAATGTAAAGTTGTTGTCTTCTCGGAAGACGCCGATGACTTGGTCGTTAGCTGAAAGATGGTGATCCATTAAATCAGTAGCTATTTTAAGGGCATTATATCCGCCGTTGATCCAACTTTTCCTAAAAATTCTTTGATTACCTTGATAAACGTCGGATACATCGCCATAGGCACTTATCGAGACATAGAGCGGCTCTATCGGTTGCAACCCGGCAACTGTATCGGGACTAATCCCCAAAGCGCAGTAGTAATCTTTCGTTTCCGCTATCTGTTGGTTTTGCCGATTGAGTCGGGAGATATATTCTTCGTTTTTATTAAGAAATTCTTGCGCCGAATCCCGACTCGAAAATCTTCCAATCTGTTTTTTCTCATCGATTTGGCTATCGTAACTATAGATCAGGTATTCTTTTTCCCTCTTTTTGACTTTGTGACACTCCATACTAAAGGACAGGGATGCGGTTTGAGGCTCAAAATGAATAGGGGATGAAGGAGGAGCTTTTTGAACGGTTCGGGTCTTTTCTTTTACATCGTTTGAAGGATCGACTTTTTCTACAGGCTTTGTAGGGTTATCCTCTTGAGGGCTTTCATCCGACGGTCTTTCAGGCTTATCGGCATCGGGCTCTGCTGTTTTCTGTTTAGGTTTTTGTTTGTTAAGATCTTTAACTTCTTGCTTATTAAAGGCGTATTCAAGTCCTTTATCGATTGCATGGCTATGAAGATCGGTATTGGTTGCTATTCCTCTAAAGGCAAGGTATAGCTCGCTTTTATCTGCTTGGGGGAGCGTTTCGGTTGCCTCTGAAACGATAAGTCCCAAGATAGTTGCTATCAGCCGTTTTTTATCTAAAGAAAGCCCCCCTTTTAAGAGGGCTGCTCCGCAGCTAATGAGGCATTCTTTTTTTCTACAGCTATTGTCTGTCGTTGCAAGGAAAGCGAACAGATCGACGGCAACGGATTTTAGAAGGTCTTCTTTACATAAGCCCATTGCATGGGACGTAGCGTTATTTGTTAGGAGCTTAAGTAGTGCAATTTCTTTAGATTTTCCTTCCGGATCCAGATATCTTCCGATAGCATTGCTACATGTTTTGACAGCTTGGAGGGTTCCGTATCGGGGGTTTTTCGTTAGATAAGATAATCCGATAGAAGAGGCTGTTTTGTAGATGTCCGTTTTGAGTTGTTTCCGGTTTCTATCGGACAGTACTTTGTCGTATATTTTTTGCCATGCACCTTCTTTCTTTGCACGCTCCCATAAATCAATATCGGGATTTTGATCAATCGGTCGATCGATGGGGATATTTTCTCTTATGCAGTCTCGGATCCTGTGAATATCCTCTTTAAGCCATGCTGAGGAAAGAAAATCGCTGATAATGTATTTTATCGTGTCGTACGATCTAGGAAACACCATTGAAACGATCGGTAAATTGAGCCAATAGCCATCCCTTGTCCTTCGGTTGATTTCCCCCGATCTAAATTTTTTTCCGTTTGCCCGAAGTGCTTTTAAGAATTGAGCATTGAAACCTCCACATTTATCAAGAATTCGTTCCAGCTCTCTCTTAAATTCTCCATCGTTACCGGTTATGTCTTTATAATGAAGAGTCTTCGTTAGCTCCCGAGACGAGTTATCTACGACATGATCTCCCTTGCGCATATCACGGTAAAAGTCGGTAAATAAGCGTTTAAACTTTTCGTCGCGCTCTTGCCTTCCGGGTTCAAAGTTGTAGCTTTGATTAACGGTTTTGTCGATCTTGTCTTTTAGGCGGTTGAGTTGCTGCGTATTTTTATCAATCCGCCTTTTAAGAGAATCCTTTGATTTGGAGTTATAGCGTTTTTGCAGCGATAGTTTTTGGGGATAACTTCTCAATCGTATCGAAGTGGTTGAAGAAGAAATAGGGTCCATTATCAGTCGTTCTTAATATTTAGAGGAAATTCAGGACCTAGAATGGGATACTCCCAATAGTTTCTCAAGAAAAATTTTTCACAAGATAGTTGGAGTTACCTCGACCTCGTCTACCGATAACCATGACGGCTTGGAAACGCTATTCAACCTCATAATTTTTTAAAAGAGCTTCATCTCTCTGCGGAATCGATCGTCTCGTCTCTTTTTACCTGGAGTTGATGGTCGAAGCGTCGTTCGGACCTTCGTTTTTAATCTCCGGCAACTCTTCCGAGAAGCGAGATCTCTTGGAAGGTAGGCGGAGTATTTTGTAACTGTCCGTTGCGAGCGCATGCTTTTAAGTGGAAAAACGTATTAAATTTTACGAGACGATGCAACGAGAAAGAGTTGCGCTCTCTTTCCCTTTCCTTTATCGTTAGAGGTCTAAACCTCGATGCGACAAAAACCATGGGGAAAATCGTTCAAAGCTCGAACGACTTGTGGATATGGATGGCGGTTCGAAAACGGGGGCGTGTCGAGGAGCTCCTTAAAATGTGTATTCGGAGTGAGGTGATCGATGCCGGGGGGCAACGGCGCGGGTGAAAAGGATGAAGGTTGCAGTCGTACACGATTGGCTAGTGACGCTCGGCGGAGCCGAAAAGGTGTTGGAATCGCTATTGGAAATCTTTCCGGTCGATCTGTTCACTTTGGTAAAAAATCCTGAAAACCTAATCGGCACTCCTTTCGAATCGATGAAAATTCAGACGTCATTCATTCAGAAGCTTCCCGGAGCAAGGAAAAAATACCGCTTGTATCTCCCCCTTTTCCCCTTAGCGGTCGAGCAGTTCGACTTAAACGATTACGATCTTGTCATCTCCTCTTCACATTCGGTTGCAAAGGGGGTTTTAACGCATGCCGAGCAGCTGCATATCTGTTATTGCCACACTCCGATGCGTTATGCTTGGGATCTTTATCAACAATACCTCCGTGCATCAAACCTTAAGAGCGGACTCAAGGGGGTTGTCGCCAAATGTTTCCTCCATTATTTACGCCTGTGGGACGGATACTCTTCGACCCGTGTGAATGCTTATGTTGCGAATTCCCAGTATGTTGCATCTCGGATCAAAAAGCTCTATCAAAAGAAAGCCTCCGTCATTCACCCACCCGTCAACCTCGACGATTTTCAGCTGGAGGAGGACAAGGAGGATTTTTACCTCACCGCTTCGAGAATGGTTCCCTACAAGAGGGTCGATCTGATCGTCGAAGCTTTCGGTCGAATGCCGGGCAGAAGATTGGTTGTAATCGGCGATGGTCCTGAAATGGAGAAAATTAAGGGAAAAGCGACAAAAAATATCGAGATTCTCGGCTTCCAAGACGATCGAGTACTTCGCGGCTATCTACAAAAAGCGAAGGGTTTTATTTTTGCAGCTTTAGAAGATTTCGGAATCCTTCCCGTAGAAGCGCAAGCTTGCGGTACACCCGTGATTGCTTTCGGGAAGGGGGGAGCATCGGAAACGGTCGTTGACAATCGAACGGGACTTTTATTCTCGGAGCAAACCGCAACGTCGTTGATCCGGGCGATCGAAATTTTCGAGGCAAAGGTATTCGATCCTAAAGTCGTTCGCATGCACGCCGAAACCTTTCGAAAAGAGGTTTTTAAGCAAAAGTTTCAAGCACTTGTCCGAGAAAAGTACGAAGGGTTCTCGGGAACTTGAGACAGCCGTTTTACAGAGGCATTGAAAAGGAGGAACGAAAGCCATGTTAAGTGGTGGTGCATATTATGGTTTGTCAACGCAAAAAGAAATGTATGGATCAATCCGATGATCATAATCCGAGTCGTCATTTTTTTTTCTCTGTCTAGAAACAGCTTTCGAACGGCATAACTATTTTCACTTAAGTAATAGATGGCGGTTAAGACAAGTAACAGTGTTCCTACAATGCCCAATTCAAAAAGAAGTTCTAAGTAAATGTTGTGGGTATAAATGTTTGCGCCAAACCCGGTTCCGAAAATAATCCTTTGATCGAGATCGTTAAACCCTTTTAGCCAGTAAGAAAGGCGGACTCCGGCAGAACCTTCCATTAAACGGATTGCTTTTAGTCCCCCGATAAATATTGAGGCGATATCGATAGAGTATCCTTTGAGGGTAAAGATAAGGGCTGTTCCGATCAGGAAAAATTTAAACAGTAATTTTCGAATTTCGGTGGAGACGATGCAAAGGTAAACGAGTGCGACACCGAAAGAGAGATATGCAGCGCGCGTTGTGGTGAGGAGTAGGGCGATAAAAGTTAGGGCTATAAAGAGAAGGGTGAAAAAGTGCTTTTTTTTAGCGTATAGAAAAATCAGGGTCGATAAAGCAAAACTAGCGACATTCCCATATTCATTGGGATAGGTTCCCGGAGAAAAGCGGAGGAGCCCCCACCCTATTTGTGTTTCGACCGAAAAACGGTCGACGGTTTTAAAGGAGATGAACCCGCTGTAGAACCCGATAAAAAAGAGATACCCGACAATAAGGGAAATGAAAAAGCCGGCGAGATAGAGGGTGATCAATCTCTTTTGATCGACCTTGAAATGACAAGCCGCACCGAACGTAAAAAGGGATTGAGAGATAAGTAAAAAAGAGCGGAACAGAGGATAAGAATCGATTGCATGAATATGATTATAAGTGAAATATGCCGAGACTAAACAGTAGAGTAGAAAGGGGGTAAATATCAGAACCGTTTTCCATTCATCGACTTTGAGTTTTATGAAGAAAAGGGGAAAAAAGACTAGAAAAAAATGGTAAAAGCGGAAGGCGCTAGGCATGAAAGAAGGGGACAAAAGGGTTCCGATGGGACCGAAAAAAGCAAAACAGTCGATCAGGAAGCGTTGAAACCGCTCCGGACTCGGACGGCTTTGAAAAATAGCTTCTTTCCGTGTCGACGGCTCCACCGTTTAACCTCTTAATTATATCGGTTTAAGGGTTGATATGTTTACCGAGAATGCCGGCGAGTTTCATCATATCGATAGGATCGGAGTGGTCGAATACTTTGGAAAGTTTATCATCGGGGACAATGAGCCTTTTATTTTTAGGATCTTGAAGCTTTTTGGATTTAATATAATCCCAAACCTTTTTGGTGACCTCGGTTCTGGTTAATTCTTTTTCCCCGACGACTGCTTGCAGCTCCTTCGATAACGGAAGGGGAGTCCCCTTTCGCTTCGTTGCCTTTTTTGCGCTCGTCTTTTTCTTTTGCGTTGTTTTCTCTTTTGTTTTTTTCACATAGGGGGATTTCGGATGATCGCGATATTTATGCTCTAAATCATCGAGATTGTTGACGATCACATCGCAGTCGGGATAATTCGAGCAACTAAAGAAGGGTTTACCCCAACGACTCTGCCTCTGTTTGATAATGCCGTCGCAGCCGATGGCGGGACATTTCGGGAGCTCTTCGGGGATCGGTTCGTCTTTTTTGGGAATATTGACAATGCCGTTGCAGTCGGGATACCGTTCACACCCCAGGAACGCACCGAAACGTCCGAAGCGGATTTTCATCGGCGACGAGCATTTGAGGCAGCTTTGATCCCAATCGAAATCTTCTCTATAATCTTCTTTTTTGAACTCCAACGCTTCGATCGAAACGGTGAATTTACAATCGGGATAATTCGAGCAGCCGTAAAAATACCTATTCCTCGACCAGATCTTTTGCAGTTTATCGCCACACTTCGGGCAGTTGATATCGGTCATGAGTTTCGGAACGAAGGCTTCTTTTTCAGCTTTTTCCAGAACGGGGACAAACTGCGTCCAGAAATGGCCTAAAAATTCTTTCCAATCTCTTTTAGCTTCGGCGATTGCATCGAGGTCGTCTTCCATGCGCGCCGTAAATTGAATATCCATAATCATTGTAAAATGGTTTTCAAGCATTTGTGCAATGATTTTCCCGAGCTCGGTCGGCTTGAGGGCAAGGCGTTCTTTAACGGTGTACGCGCGCCCTTGAATTTTATTCATAATGGAGGCGTAGGTGGAAGGGCGTCCGATTCCCGATTTTTCGAGCTCTTTGACCAGCGAGGCTTCCGTAAAGCGGGGCGGCGGCTTTGTAAAGGACTGATTGGAGGCGATAGCTAGGAGGTCGAGTATTTGACCTTCTTCGACGGCGGGCAGGATTCTCTCCTCCTCTTGTTGCTTTTTTTCTTCCGCTTCGAGATCTTCTTTTTCTTCGTAGACGGCCAAGAAACCTTTAAACTTGATGATCGACCCCGTAGCTCGAAGGGTTAAGTTTCGATCTGTTTGAATCTCATACGAGACGGTATCGTAAATCGCCGGTTTCATCTGGGAAGCCAGGAAACGGCGCCAGATTAAGAGGTAAATTTTATATTGATCGATCGTTAAATGAGGTTTAATCATATCGGGCGGATGTGACAGGTTGGTCGGGCGAATCGCTTCATGAGCATCTTGGATACTTTTTTTTGAGCGATAGCTATTGGGTTTTTGAGGAAGAAACGCTTTTCCGTATGCACCATCGATTAATGTGCGCGCTGCCTGAATCGCTTCCGTTTCGACGCGCGTCGAATCCGTACGCATGTAGGTAATCAAACCCTCCGTTCCCTCCGTCCCCAGGTCGATCCCTTCATAGAGGCTTTGGGCAATTCCCATCGTTCTCGATGCGGAGTAGCCGTAATGACGACTGGCTTCTTGTTGCAGAGTCGAAGTGATAAAAGGGGGGACCGGATGCCGTTTCTTTTCCTTTTTTTCAACTTTAGAGATCTTGAAAGTCGCATGCTTGAGTTGCGTTGCAAGTTTCTTTGCTTCGATTTCGTTGGGGATCAACGCAACCTCTTTACCGGCGATTCGCTCTTTTTCAACCCGTTTTCCATCGATATGAGTCAGGGTGGCATCGAAGGAGCGTTCTTGAGGGTCTCCTTGAAGAGATGCTACAATCGTCCAATACTCAATGGGTTCGAAAGCATCGATCTGTTTTTCCCGATCGACGACGAGCTTGAGAGCAACCGATTGCACCCTCCCTGCCGATAAATTCGTCGAGCCGCTCCGTTTAATGCGGCGTTGTAGTAGAGGGGAAATTTTATAACCGACCATCCGATCCAAAAGGCGGCGTGCTTGTTGAGCATTTACGAGATCGAGGTTAATTTTTCGCGGTTGTTTGAGCGCTTCGGAAACGGCATCTTTCGTAATTGCATTAAAGGTTACCCTTTGCACTCGAGGTCCTTCGGGAAGAATGTGTGCGATATGCCAAGCAATGGCTTCCCCTTCGCGGTCGGGGTCGGGAGAGAGATAAACCGTAGCACATTCTTTTGCCGTTTTTTTTAACTTCGCAATGACATCTTTTTTGTCCGGCAGATTTTCATAGCCGGGCTCGAAGTCGTTCTCGAGATCGATTCCGAACCCTTTGGTCGGCAGGTCTCTAATGTGTCCCACGGAAGATTCGATACGGTAGGCGTTACCTAAAAATTTTTTTAGGGTCTTGACCTTGGTAGGGGATTCGACGATAATAAGGGTTCTATCTTTAGTCATAACTTCATTAAATAAATGATAAATATTTGAGGCTACTTAATTCTATCCATTTATTGCAACTTTTGG
>JBCDES010000057.1:0-6894 GCA_039179295.1 Chlamydiota bacterium | reverse complement strand
GTATGTTTCATAAGTCTCCCTTAACAATTTCGGCAGCATCTCGAGCAATCATCAATTCTTCATTTGTAGGGATCACCAACGGTTTTAAACCGAAAGGTTTTAGTTTTTCCATGACCCGGTTTCGGATCTCCTCCGAATTTTCTCCGATACCGCCGGTAAAAATGACACCATCGATTTTTTTTAGGGGAACAAGGTAAGCGGCGATATATTTTGCCAAGCGATAGCAAAAAATTTCGATCGCGATTTTTGCCTCTCTTTCCTGACTCTTTAAGAGGAGTCTCATGTCTGCGCTCACCCCTGAAATACCGATTAATCCACTCTTCTTATTCAGGATTTTAATGACGTCGTCGGCAGAGATTTTCAGCTGATCTGCAAGAAGCCCTATAATACCGGGATCTAAGTCTCCGGAGCGTTCTCCCATCACAAGCCCTTCTAAAGGAGTAAGCCCCATACTGGTGTCGACACTTTTCCCATTTTCTACAGCGGCAATACTGCAACCGTTTCCCAAATGACAGCTGATGAAAGAGGTTTCTTCCGGCGGTTTTCCGACCATTTTTGCCCCTTCTCTTACCACATAACGATGACTGGTTCCGTGGAAACCGTACCGGCGAACCCGGTATTTTTGATAATATTCATAGGGAATGGCATAAAGGTAGGCTTTTGTCGGAAGTGTTTGATGAAAAGCGGTATCGAAAACGGCCACCTGAGGTAATTCCGGAAACTTTTGTCGCATGATTTCGATTCCCAACGCATTGACCGGATTATGGAGCTGTGCCAAGCGGCTGAGTTGTTTAATTTGATCTAAGACAATCTCATCGACCTTTATCGATTTTGTGAATGTTTCTCCGCCGTGAACAACGCGATGTCCTACGGCAATGATTTTTTCATGTTCAAAGAGTTTAACGATTTCATCGATAGCAAAGCGATAAGCCGAATCTTCCAGCACTTTGGATTGATCGGACCATTTTAGCGTGGCGCCAGGGGTTCTAAGATTTTCGGCAATTCCTTTAAGAAGAACGCTACCCGACTCCGGTTCAATCAGTTGAAATTTTATTGAAGAGCTTCCGCAGTTGAGAACGAAAACAATGCCCATCCATCTATCCCTCTGACCCCTATAATAGGTTGGGGATTATTTTTCGAAAAGCCAAGAAGGACGATTTCCAAAACGCTTGATCTAATCATCCTTTATCCCTACAAGCTGTGCTCGGTAGATGCGAAGACGGGTCCTGCGCTCTTCGGTTTTTCCAAAAAATAAAAGCTGTAAAGACTTAAGGAGGTAAAGTTTGAGGGTATGAAAAAAATCACCCCGAACGGTTCTCATCAGAATTTTTTTTTCAGCGGCGGTGCAATGCCGTTCAATCCAAAGTAAGCGATTTCTCCACGAAAAATAGGTCGTATGGGGTTTTCCTCCTGAGAATAAAGCCGACGCCTTATGATAGAGGACGGCTTCGGCGCAGACGGTTACCGAAAAACCTCGTTTCTTAGACCGGATGCAAAAATCACTCTCTTCCCAAAAGAGAAAGTAACGGGGTTCGAAAAGACCTACTTTTCTGAACACCTCAGCTTGGACGAAGAGAGCGACACCACAGACATAGTCGAGAGAGATCGGGTCTTTCGATCCGGTTGCAGGGGCTTTATATCCGACAAGGTCGAATTCTCCTTTTTGAGAATTCCCATTCCCTCCGAGATGATCGACGGTTTCGGGATCACCCATTAAATGGACTTTACCGCCTTGAATGGGAGCGTCTCTTTTTAAAAAAGCCTCGAGAATATCGGATTCGACTATGATGTCATTGTTTAGGATGAAGATAAAATCGACCTTTTTTTCTAGGACCTATCGAATCCCGACGTTATTGCCTTCGACGTACCCTAGGTTTTCTCCCGTTCGGATCAAACGGGCTGCCGGAAACAAGTCGGAAATCGCCGAAGGAGAGCCGTCTCGGTCGAAACGTTGTCGAAGACAGCCGGTTCATGGGGCGTTTGAATCTTCGTCAGACTGTAGAGACAGCCGAGGGTACCATCTTTCCCATTCCAGTTCAGGACGATCACATAAATTTTCATCCCTTCCCCATACTTTGTTTGCCGTTTAATGAAGATTTCGGAACCGGATGACGATTGCGCGAGGGTCATATAACTATTGACTATAAAACCTTTAAACAATTTTTGTGTTTGGAGCTTTAAATAGATGTTCCTTATCGATAAGCAGAGGTTTATTTTTATTTTCCGGCTTTGTGGGGATGAAGTGGATCAGTAAGGCAGAGAGTAGAGAGGTTGCCGTTACACCGACAAAAGCCTTGGCATCTGCTTGAATCCAATCGAATTTTTTTCTGAGAACGAAAGTTGAAGCCAGTACTACGACCGTTCCCAATGTAATGGAGCCTAAACGATTTGTTAAATTTTCCTCCGATTCTTGCTCCTTTTCTTCTTGTCGCTGATTATCAACCGCCAATCTAATGAATGTCGAGAAGACTACGTGAGAGATTGCCAGTGCGCCATATTGAGCGGTGAGGGGATCTCTTAATGCGACCTTGCGACCTTTCCAAAGGAGACCGGCACCGAACAGATAGAGACAAGGTTCGATAACTGTTTTTTGAATGTTTGTTAGCGATATCATCTTCTATAATTGGGTATAAGGCAAGTATAAAACGATGCGGTATTTTTATACAAGGGAGTAGATTCAAAAAATTTAATTTCGGTAAAGTTCCGAGATGTCCGGTGCATAATTGAATTTGAAATGGTGAAGGGTGCAATCGGAGTGTTTAAATCGGTTCCGATTCTTAACTATTTCTTATCTTTTTTCGGAGATTCGGAGATTAAGCGGACGAATCCGGCAGCGAGCATGGAGGATGCCGTTACGCTGACGGAAGCCTTGCTCCACGGTCCTTCCGGATCCGGTAATAGAAATGTTACTGACGACAGTGTTCCCAATAGAATGGAAAGAGCGCGTCCTTCTATATCGTCTCTGTCTTTACTTTTATCGGAATAACATCTAATGAAGCCGGCAAATAACACGTGAGAGATTGCCAATGTATCGTAGTCGGTAGTAAGGGAGTCGTTTAACGTGACCTTGCGACTTTTCCAAAGGATACCGGCACCGAATAGGTAAAGACAAGATTCGATAGCCAGCTTTTGACCGTTTGTCAGCGTTATCATCTTGTGCGATTTCTCCGGCTTCAAGCTATGCTATAGAATAGATCAACATAAGATTTTTATGCAAGGAAACGAGTGCGAAAATGCACATTCGGTACAATCTCAGGTCATATCGGTAGCTGAGCTTTGAATCCGAAACGGCGACCGATCGATTCGATTTCCTTTTGATACGTTTTTGTGATCATAGGGGGATTTTCTAAGAATCGTCTTTCGATAAATTGTTTAGCTTCGGCAGTTGTCGCCGGTCGTCGCGGTATGGTTATTCGTCAATGGGGAAGCTCTCTTTTGCATGGTTCTTGATAACGGTGTATAATTTCGCCTTTCCGCCGTCATATTGTACCTCGACATCGACTAGATAAAACTTTTTATGCCAATCGCCTTGCTCATCACTTGTGGTCATTTGCTGTTTAATTCGTTCGTCGTCAAAGATGACTTTTACAGGTTTATCATGGATCGATTCAATCAACCCCTTGTTGCCTACTTTAGCGTTGGAATGATTTGTTTGTTCCCATTTAAACATCCTTTTTTCTTTAATAGTGCGGGTTTCCTCCCCTTTCTTCGATGGCAACGTCGGTAGATTTTTCTTCATAGCTTCAGCGTCCGACCCATTAAATATACAATTGTTATAAACATTCACGTTGTTAATGTTTATAGCGGACGCGGAAAGGCTATCGGTTTTTTTTCGAATCAGATCAAAGGTACCGGCTAGCTTTATAAGGTCTTTATCTTTCGGATCGGGTAAGCAGTACTCTTTTTTTATTTCTTCTAGTTGTTGTTTCGGTTTTTTTAATAGAGTACCTACCAAAAGTTTCATATTTTGAACAAACTGTATTATGTTATTGGTATCATTGATCAGTGGAATTGCGCTTAAGCAGCAAGTGGTAATTAATTCAATAACGATACTTCCTTTTCCAATTCGACTTACCAATAATTCGGTCGTTTTGTTTTCTTTAGTAAAATCGCTATATAAGTCTCGTAATCCCTTCAATCCTAAGCTGAAGTCATTTAAAGGTATCGGGTCGGTGTTGTCGATCTTGATCTCTAATTTTATATCGTTTGTTTCAGCCATATAACATCCGTCTACTCGTTATCGGTTTCTTCGGGTTTGCAAATGGGCATCGATCACCTCATAAACCATCGAAGGGGCAATCTGTTCCATGCAGAAGGGGGAGAGACATTTCTTTTGAATGCAGGGGTTGCATGAGCGGGGTTTTTGAATGACATACCCATGATCGATTTTATAAGGACCGCATCGAGCGGGGTCGGTCGGAGAAAAGAGGGCGAAAGTGGGGGTCTTCATTGCAAGGCTTAGATGCATCGGTCCCGTATCGTTGGCAATGAACAGGTCGAGTTTCTCGATAAGAGCGGCTAAGTTGCGGACGGAGAGTTTACCGGCAACGGAGACGGCTCCGGGAATCTCCTTTGCAATCCGTTCGGAGAGCTCGACTTCGGAAGCGCCTCCCGTGATCAGAACGCTTGCCCCTTTTTCTTTGACCAGTTTTCGACCGACTGCAATGAAATGTTTGGGGTTCCACCGTTTAAATCGATCCTTTGCTCCGGGGTGTATCCCGACCGAAAGGGGAGATGCGACCGACCGTTCAAAGGAAGCATCGGTTTCCTCTTCCGTTAAAAAGATCTCCATCTGCGGCGAAGCATTTTCACAACCGATCATTTTCAAGCGTCGCTCAATTTCATGGAGAGGCGCTCGTTTAATCGGCGCGGTTAAAAGGCGGTCCAGCCCTTTGTTATTCCCTTCGGTCCCGATGATTTTCGAAGGGCCCGCGAGTGAGATGACGGGAAGGACGGGGCGTTGCGAGAGGTGAAAGATATAGGCGGTGTCGAAAGCGCCCTTTCTCAGGGTGGGAAGAAGTTTTACCGCAGAAAAAAAAGTAGGGCTTTTCACGACAAAAATTTCATCGAGATGAGGGTTATTTGTAAAGAGCTCATTGCCGGTAGAGCTTGTTAAGAGAGCGATCCGGGCTTTGGGATATTTTTTTCTAAGCGCTTTAACGGCAGGTGTTGCCCAAAGGGTATCGCCGAGCCCTGTTGTGGAAACGATCAAGATGCGGGGCTCATCTTGTCGCTCGAACCTCTTTTTCGGTCCGAGAGCTACGAGAAGTTTAAGGAGTCCGTTTTTCATAAATGGTATTATACTCAAGGAAGATATAAAATTGAAAGTCAAGTTGATACGGACAATCTTAGCTTGATAAATCGAAAAGGAAGAATTAAGGTAAAGATAATGGTAAAGAGACTGTACACGTTTTTATTTCTAACGATTGTCCTTTTTTCCTGTGGAGCCAAAGGGAAAACATATTGGATTGGAATAGATCCTAGTTTTTACGGTGCGCCGTTAGTGGGGAAAGAGGGACAAGTCTATGCATTTTCAAAAGAGCTCCTCCTTGCAATTGCTCATGAAGAGGGTGTTTTCTTTAAGTCGGTAACGATGGCGTGGGATCATTTGATTTACGGGCTGAAGAATGATCGATATGATGCGATGCTCAGCTCCGTTTCTCCGCGGATTCATCTTCTGGAGACCTATGACTTTTCAGAGCCTTTTCTTCATATCGGACCCGTTCTCGTTGCGAAGAAAGATCTGAAAGTCAACGGTGTTAAGGATCTTAAAGGAAAAGAGATCGGTGTCGAGTCGATCAATCAAGAGGCGCTTCTTATAGAAAGATATCCGGGCGTCAACGTTCGCTATTATTCTTCTATTCTCGACGCTTTTGAGGCGATGATGACCGACCGGATTGACGGGATTTTAATCGACTACCTTCAAGCAACCGGTTACATTCGAAATCTTTATCGAGAACAGCTAAAAATTGCAACGCCGCCGCTCAATGATTCGGGTCTACGTCTCGTGACTTTAAACGGCGACGAACGAGAGCTGATTGAAGCATTTAATCGAGGTCTCGATAAATTGCGCGTTAACGGAACTTATGAAAAGCTCCTTGAAAAGTGGGGACTTAATTAAGAAGTATTATTTCACCCTCATCCCCGAGAGGAAGGGGGGGGGGATTTTTGCATCTTCTCAAAACGTATCCTAACCTTCAAGCGGCGCTATGCGGCAACGGTCATGCTCGCTATATTCTTTGCGTACCCGATTCAACTCATCGAGATCGGCAGGGCAAGGCTTTAGGTTCCAGATTTTCTCCGCATAATTCTTAATCGAAACGTCAGCGGAGAACGAGCCCATTCCCGCCATATTATGAAGGGCAAATTCCGCCCACCGGTGAGGTTGTTGATAGAGAGCCTCTACTCGTTTCTGCGTTTCATAATAAGAGATCAGATCATTGAGGACGAAGAAGCGATCGCTATCCAAGGCGTCGTGCACGGTCATCAAAGCTTGATGTTCGGCATCGTTTTCGATAAGGAAGCGATTTTGTAGAGCATCGACGACTTGTCTGATCTGAGGATTATGTGCATAAATTTCATGAGGATCGTAGCTATTGGAACGGCGCATTTCCAAGTTATCACCGCTACCGGCACCAAACATAAAGGGCCACCACTTATTCGTGATCTTCTGTCGCATCTCTACATTAGCTCCGTCGTCTGTTGCAATCGTAAGAGCCCCGTTAATGGAAAACTTCATATTGCCCGTTCCGGAAGCCTCCATCCCGGCTGTGGAGATTTGTTCCGAAAGATCGGTTCCGGGAATGATAACTTCAGCTTTGGAAACATTATAATTTTCAATATAGATAATTTTCAGCCTTTTTCCTACCTCGGGATCGCGATTGATTTTTCGAG
>JBCDES010000007.1:0-31037 GCA_039179295.1 Chlamydiota bacterium | reverse complement strand
CGTATAGCTGCTTTGAAAGAAAAAGGACTTTTCTTCGCGTTCTTGATCTTGCTATTGTCAAATCAACGGAGCTTTTTGGAAAAATCGGGGGATTACAAAAAATCCGAACCGGGTTAGAATAGACTTTTTCGGAAGGCACGTATGTGGTGAACATGGATAAGCGAATCGATCTGCGGATAGCCGTTAATCGGAAGAAAATAGGACTCTGCGTCTTGTCCTTGACCGTTGTTGCCTCTCTGTTCGTTGTAAGGTTAGGGGTGCATAAAGGGGGAAGAGAAAAAGGTTATAGGGCTGCAAAAGTTGCCTTCGCAAACTGGGAACAGGGTTCGGATCGAGGCGGAGATGACTTTGACAAGCTGGAAAAGTTGATGAAAAAATATCCGGAGCTCCGACCCCGTTACGAGCCTTCCATCGCTCAATCTCTTTTGGCGACCGCTTCTCCTCAAGAAGCAACCCCTTTTATCGAAAGAACGCTCCGACGCAGATGGCAGCCGTATTATAGTGATTACGGACAAGCGTCGTTAAAGATGAGTCAGGGGAAGTATCGAGAAGCTTTAAATGAAGCGTTAAGTCTAAAGACCCAAATGCTTTCCGATCCCTTATTTCGGGAAAAATCGGTTAATGATTCGACCCTTTTTGCTTTCAACCTGTTACGGATAGCGATTTTAAGCGGGCAACTAAACCGTCAAGAACCCGAGCTTGAGACCTGGAGAGAGATCAAACGATATGGCGGTTGGGGCGACGAGCGATCTCCAACGAACTTCGTCGATCATGAAGGATTTAAGCAACTCTTAAACCACTTTAGCGTTCAGGAAACCACCCTTCTCGATTATATCGAAGCTAGAGAAGAAGAGCTGAAAAACCGTTAAATCCTTCATCATTTCTCTTGTCTACCGGCTTTACTTACCGCAGATGCCGCTTTGCTTACCCCCATTCCTCCGAGGAGACCCAGGAAGAAAAAGATCAGCGGCGGCAGGAAAAAGGAAACGACAACCCCGACAATTGCTAAAACCAACTTCGTTACCCTTTCTTGTTTATAAACAAAATGAAAAGCTCCTTTTGCCGCTTTTTCAATCTTACTTGGAAGCCATATCCCTAAGATTCCCCCGATGCCGGCTAAGAAAATACTCCATGCCGCACCGAAGAAAATAAAGGTAAGCATTGTTGCTACCAAGAAATAGATCAGAAAGAAAATTTCGAAATGATATTTCTTTCCGAAATTTTCAAGCTCTTGAACACTAATGCCGTCTTTTAATTTTTTATCCATTTTTTCACTCATTTTTCAAATACCTTGGATCTAACTCTATTCGTAGATAAATCCGTTCCGAGACACCCGAATCAGATGCAAACACCTCTACCGTTTAGTTTAAAACAAAAAATTTTTTTTGCAATCTTACCGTCGTTTGTTTTCTTTGAAATTTTCCACTAAATGAAATAAGGTGAATATGATACCGATAGGGAAATTTTTTTAGAAACGGTGAAAAACGAACGGTTAAAAGGTGGCGAAAAGAGAAATAAAGAGGAGAAAATGATTATCCGGCTAGGTTTAATTTGATCATAAAACAAAGATCGCTATTCGATATCCACAAAATCATCAAAAACTTGAATAGAATTTCGGTCGCTTTAATCTCTGCCGTGATCCCTTTTTTCCCCCTTCTCATCTCTAAGAAACTTGGAAATAAAGATTCGAATCTCAAAGTCTTAAATAAAGAAGACGGACCTATATCATCTCGGTTTGATCACCGACTCGTAGAGCAAGGAGCTCTTGCCCTTTCGCCGGAAATTCGAAGTTTCCCTTTTCCCGGTCTGAGCGGCGAGATTGTATTTTTAGGTAAAAACACCAGACCCGACATGGTCGCTTATCAACGAAAGCTACATATCGGTCTTAAAGGAACGGAAGAATCGGTTAAGATAAATCCGGGACAAATAGCCTACCTTGCTTATGAGGACAAGCATTTACACTTTTCGAAAGAGGTAACCCCTTTATCGATTCAGCCCCGGCTCGATGAAAATGGAGAGATTCGGCTCCGAATGGCAATTCGACTCGGCAATGATCGAGGAGAAAAACTGCTCGATGAAGTGAGGGAATTTCGGATGGAACAACAACGGCTAGTAAAAGAAATAGATCAAGTCGTCGATCCGGGACTCCGAACGGCCGCAGATGCTTTGAAAGGGGGCAAGTGGTGGGGACCTGACAAGCTTTTTGAAAGCTATGGGGGAAAAGAGTTCGAGAAATTCAAAGGGCAAGAACGTATCGAACTGTTGTCGGGCAAAGGAAACCCTATCCTTTTCATCGCTCAAGGCGCTACGTTTAGCTGGAAGGGAGGAGAATGGATTCCTGCCGTAGAGACCGAAGGTTTCCCGATGGGAAAAGTCGTTGCGATATCTCCTTATAAAGTAGAGTGGCAGCTCTGGGATAAAGAGGGGATGGAGTCGGTCTCCTTGATCTTTAACAAAGAAAATATGTCCGCGATTCCCGGCCGCCTCGAGGATATTTTTACAAAGCTTAGAAGGAAAGCATCTTCCCGCGTTTCTTGTCGGATCGGGAATCGGGTAACGATATTGAAAGAGGGCGATTGGCTGGTTCGTACCGCTAAGGGTTGGCATACGATTAAGAATGACTATGAAATCAAAGCCCTTTTAAACTTGAATTTTCGAGGAGATCTTTTTATTTTTGACAGAATCGAAAAGAGAGGGGGGAAAGAGTTTTTTTGCGGAACACTTTTTAATCCTATGAGAACGGAGCAACGCTGCATCAGACTTCCGATCGCTCGGACAAGAAATAGCAACCGTTCTCTTCCCGCAAAAAATCCTTTTTCAACTAAGATTCGACCGTCGACAATCGACAATCCCTTGCTAGAAACGCCTCGACGAAATAATCTCGATCGAAGAAACTGATTCAATAGAGGAAAACGCCATTTTTTAGTGAAGATTAAAACAGGAATCCTATCGCTTCTTTGTATAGTCGCTTTACATGGACAAACCATTGAAGAAAAGCGAGAGGCACTTCTTATGCGACAAGAGGGGGAAGGGTTGCCCGGCTATTTGAACGAAGTCAATGCAAAGCTGAAACAACTCCGATCGTCGATGGAGGAAAAATATCGGCGAGTCAATGAATACTATAGAAAAGATGCAAGGGAAGAAGATTACCATCTCCTCTTAGGAGAGGTGAATCAAATCCGTGCCGAGATTGCCGATCTTGAAAAAGAGTGGCATGATTTAGCCGTTAGTCAGGCTAAGAAAGATGATGAAAGCTACGGTCTATGGGATCAAGAGGAGACGACATTGACTCGACTGATCATGGAGTATGGATCCTATGACTACCTGTATATCATTCCTCCGGAAATCCTTTCGATGAAACTTCACATCCACTCCGCGATTCCGGTTCCGAGAGAATCTTGGAGCGATCTCCTTGAAATCATCCTGTCCCATAACGGAATAGGGGTGAAACAATTGAATTCCTATACGAGACAACTCTATATTTTAAAACAAGATTTGGTTGCGGTAGACCAGATTCTCAATGACCCGATCGATTTAATCGGAATTCCTCCGAAGATGAGAGTCGTCTATGTCTTTTCACCGCCGCCGGAAAGGATCAAAGGCGTTTCGCAATTTTTTGAACGGTTCCGCGATCCCAAGATGACGTTTATCTATCAAGTCGGATACAAAATCGCGATCATTTCTTCCAAAGAAGAGATTGAAAAGCTGTTAACCCTGTATGAAGCGGTTTGGGAAAAAGAAAATGAAAAGCTGACGCGGGTTCTCCCTTTAACCCGCCTGAATCCCTCTGAAATGGAACAGATTTTAAACGCCTATTTCGGTAATTTGACCGGGAGACCCCGGATCGGCTTGACAAAAGGAGAAGGAGAAGACCTGATGATCATTCCTCTTGCCGGCGAAGGATCGTTGGTTCTTATAGGACCTAAAGATATGATCGAACGAGCCGAAGCACTGGTGAGAGAAACGGAGGGGCAAATCGAAGACCCGACGGCGATGACGGTTTATTGGTATAATTGTCGTCATAGCGATCCTATCGATCTTGCCGAAGTTTTAGAAAAGGTTTATACCGCCCTTATCTATTCGGGGGTTGAGGGACAAGAACCGACACCCGAAATGCAACCGCTTTCGCCGACGGGTGCCGATGAAGCTACCTTCGAACCTCGATTATCTCCTCCGATTTACGGATCGTCGCCTTACTCCGCCGTTGCTCATCCTCCACCGACCGTCGCCGCAACCGTCGAAGTCCGAAAAGAAAAATCTTATACCACGAACTTCATTCCCTACCCGAAAACCGGAGCGATTATGATGGTTGTCAGACGAGACACATTGGATAAATTAAAGGAGCTTATTCGCAATCTCGACGTTCCTAAAAAGATGGTGCAGATCGAAGTTCTCCTGTTTGAAAAGAGAATTAAAAATCATAATAATTTCGGTTTAAACCTCCTTAGATTGGGATCTGCCGCAACCGATAGTCATGAGACGGGCATCCGATACGAAACGGGTTCGGGAGTTGCTCGAAAAGGGATTGCGGACTTTTTTATTTTTAGAAAAAAGCCGAACGACTTGTGGCCGGCTTTCGATATTGCCTATAACTTCTTGATGGCTCAAGAGGATGTTCGCATCAACGCCGCACCGACCGTGACCACCTTAAATCAAACCCCCGCCCAGATTGCCCTCGTTGAAGAGATTTCGATCGATAACGGTGTCGCTCCGGTCAATACCAGCAACGGAACGATTTCCTACCAGCAAACCTTTTCGAGGGCGCAGTACGGAACGACGATTGTGATCACTCCTACCATTCATGAGCCGGAACGCCTAGAGGATGATAAACACTTTGTCACATTAGAAACCAATGTGACGTTCGACACGATAAAGAAGAATGTTCAAAATGACCGCCCTGCCGTCAGCAAGCGGCATATTGAAAACCATGTTCGTGTTGTCGATGGTGAAACGGTGATTCTGGGGGGGCTAAGAGAAAAAACGGCTGAAGATAGTAGCAGCAAACTTCCGTTCTTAGGAGAACTTCCCGGTCTTGGAAAGTTCTTTGGAGATTCAAAAATGACGGATGAAAAAACGGAGATGTTTTTTTTTATTACTCCCCATATCATCTTCGATGCTAAAGGGGAAATGAATAAATTAAGGCGAGAGCAGCTCACAAAGCGTCCCGGAGATCTTCCGGAGTTTCTGGAAAATATGGAAAAAGCGAAAAAGCGTGATAAAAAACGTTTCTTTGAAAATAGTTTAAAACTTCTTTTCGGAAAGGTTCATGGCTGATCAAGGCGATAACCATCTCTTTGCAGTACGCTTCGGACTCGAATCGGTTGATGATTTAAGCTCCTATCCTTTCGTTGAGAAAAAAATCCATAAGCTCCCCTACCCTTTCGTGAAAGAAAGACTTGCCCTTCCTATCGATGAAAAAGGGGGAAAACTCGTCGTTGCCATTGCCCATCCCCATGACTTGGAGACTTTGGAGGAAATACGGTGCATTACGGAAGGAGAGATAGAAGAGGTTTTTTGCCCTAAACCCCAACTGGAAGAAGCCATTGAAAAATGCTACCACCAGGATGAACAGGCAGCTTCGCAATTCATTGAAGGGCTAAAAAAAGAAGGAAATAAAGGGGGCGTAAAAGAAAGGGAAGACGAATACGATCTCCTCGATAAACAAGAGGACTCTCCGGTTGTTTGTCTGTTAAATATGATTCTCATAGAAGCGATTCAACAGGGGACCTCCGATATCCATTTTGAGCCCTTGGAAGGTGAAATGGCAGTGCGTTATAGAATCGACGGGGTTCTTCAATTTCGCCACTCTCCCCCTCCCGAACTGTCCAAACGGCTGCTGACCCGTATAAAAGTTATGGCTAAAATGGATATTACCGAACACCGTTTGCCGCAAGATGGGAGGATTAAACTTTCGATGGGAGGAAGGCAAATCGATTTTAGAGCGAGTACCGTTCCCATCTTCTACGGCGAAAGAATCGTTTTAAGGATTCTTGATAGGAGCACCGTTTTTCTGGGACTCGATAAAATCGGAATGGGAGCAAAGATGCTTCGGACCTTCCGAAAATATATCCACCAAAATCAAGGGATCGTTTTGGTCACGGGTCCGACCGGAAGCGGCAAAACGACGACCCTCTATAGCGCCGTAAATGAAATTCATTCACAAGAAGTCAATGTCATGACGATTGAGGATCCGGTCGAATATAAACTTTCGGGGATTGCCCAGATAGGTGTCAACCCGAAGATCGGTTTAACCTTTGCCAAGGGACTCCGCCATATTCTTCGGCAAGACCCCGATATGATTATGGTCGGAGAAATTCGCGATAAAGAAACCGCTGAAATTGCCATTCAGTCTTCTTTGACGGGTCACCTGGTGCTATCCACACTTCATACCAATGACGCTCCTTCGGCACTGACGAGACTGGTAGATATGGGGATTGAGCCCTACCTACTTTCTTCTTCCGTTTTAGCGGTCTTGGCTCAAAGGCTTGTGAGAAAAATTTGCAGTGCGTGTAAGGAAAGTTATCACCCGCATTCTCAAGAGTTAAAAGATCTTCGAATCCGGGCGGATAAACTCTATCGAGGTAGAGGCTGTAGCGAGTGTTTTGACTCCGGCTATCGGGGAAGAGTCGGAATTTATGAATTGATGCCCGTTTCGGGGGAGATTAAGAAACAACTCCTTTTAACCGTCGATGCGAGTGCGCTGCAAAAAACCGCTGCAGAGCAAGGAATGGCAACATTGAGAAGTGAAGGAGGTCTGTTGGCAAAAGAGGGAATCACTACGATAGCGGAAGTCCTTCGCGTAACGAGACAGCTTGAACTTTAACAATTAAGCTGGTAAGCAATATGGCTCTTTATCGATATACAGCACTTTCAAAAGACGGACGTCGAAAAAAAATAGGGATGATCAATGCCGATTCCGTCGAGCTTGCTAAAGAAAAGCTTAGAAAAGAAGCAATCCTCGTGATCAAGCTGGAATCCTATGCAAAGCACGGCAAAGAGTTTACTATTTCCCCCACTCTTTTGGTGCAGTTTACAAGAGATCTACATATTTTATTAAAAGCGGGACTTCCTCTTTACGATAGCTTGACCACTTTGGAAGAGAAATACCGGAAAACAAAATTGCACTCAATCTTTCTAAACCTCTGCGATCGAGTCAAGGAAGGGCGTCATTTTTCCGACGCTCTGAAAGATTATCCGAAAGTTTTCGACCCGGTTTATCTATCGATGGTGAAAGCGGGAGAAGAGTCCGGGTCTTTGGAGCAAAGTTTTGCCGAACTTGAGAAGTTACTCGGTCAACAACAAATCCTTCGAAAAAAATGTTTTTCCGCAATGATCTATCCGGCTTTTTTAGCCGTTTTCTGCGTATCGGTCGTTTGCGTTCTTTTATTTTTTCTGATCCCTTCGATGAGTGAACTTTTCGAAGACGCAACGCTCCATCCGATGACGCGAGGAGTTCTTTCCTTAAGTCATTTTTTTACCGATCATGCGTTTCTGATCTTCACGTTGGTTGCCGGAATGATCGGTTGTTTATTTCTCTTTATTTTCCACCCTAAGGGAAAAGAGATTTTAAAAGAGCGGTTACTACACGTCCCGATTGTGAAGCGCCTTTTTATCGAGACGATTATGACCCGTTTTTGTCGGGTATTCTCGATTCTTTTTAAGGGGGGCGTTCCGATGATGGATTGTTTGACACTTTCAAAAAAAGTGATGAAGCATCCGAGCTTTGAAAAGATTATTTCCGCTGCCGAAGTCAAAGTCCTTGAAGGGAAGCCTCTTTCGAAGCAGCTTCAGCAATCTCCTCTCATCCCGACCCTCGTGATTCGCATGCTTTCGATTGCCGAAGAGTCGGGAAGACTTGCCGAGATGACGGCGCACCTCTCCGACATTTATGAAGAAGATATTGAAAGAAGTTTATCCCGTTTAACCTCGCTTCTACAACCTGTGATGCTCCTATTTTTAGGAGTTGTCGTCGCACTGATTCTTTTGGCGGTTCTCCTTCCATTAACCGATGTAAGTTCAATCCTCAACTAAGGAATGCAATATGAAAAAAAAATATGCGATGACTCTTTTAGAAATCATGATCGTGATTTTCATTATCGGAATGATCGGAAGTATAGTCGGTTATAACATGCGAGGGAGTCTCGATAGCGGAAAAGCATTCAAGACAAAAGAGGGATGTAGAAAGCTCTATGAAATCGTTCAAATCGAATCGGCTCAACACGGAATGTTAAAAGATGACGGAAATTTGTCAGACCGAATTTCAACGCTGCTTAAAAACTCGGGACTTGTAAAAAATGTTAAAGAGCTGATGAGAGACGGTTGGGGCGAGGAGTATCGGTTTAGCATAGAACGAGGAGATCTCCGGATGCGCTCGGAAAAATATGAGGCTTATTGCGAAAAGAAGGGGCTTACTAAGGGATATCCTTGGGACGACGACGAAGCGGTTTCACACTGATAGAGCTTTTCTTATCGATCGGTTTAATTACCCTTATCGGAAGCCTGGTCTTGTTGCGCGCTAAACCGATGCTCGATCATTACCGGATCAATCATAGCTATGAAAGATTGAGGCGAGAGATTCTCCTTTCAAAACATCTGGCACAAACGGCGACGACGGAGATCGAGTTTCGGATGAAGCAACGACGAAAAGGACTTATCTGTATACGTAAAACCGATGAGCCCTTACGTTTAGGCAGAACGATCAACACCCCCTTCGTCATTCCTTATCTCCGATTGGAAGGATCGAAAGAAGTAACGCTATTTATTAGACCCGGCGGTTGGATTGAAAGCGATACAACGATAAGGATGAATTTAGGAAAGGAAATAAAAACTATCGATCCCGGGAAATTGTCGGATTAGGTTAAAAAATCGGAAAAAACCTTTTTATGTCGACGGCAACGACGCCGTTCGACCGCCTTCGGTCGGTTTTTAACGTTCGGTCCGATGCTGTGAACGCTGAATAAACCGTTGCCCCTGATTTCAAAAGATAGCTTATGGAGAGTATCGATCCCTAGTTGAATAAAACTTTTAATCCGTAACCGATCGGTTGATTTTTGAAGCGGGTCGCTCCTTGGACGTCATTGACAAAATAAGGTGAAACTCTTAACCTACCGGCTTAAAGTAAAGAGCTTTTTTTGGTAAAACGAAATTTTTCATTCGAAGTTTCGTATCCTCAAAAGATTTGATCCAAATTTTAAGAACGGCTACAATACTTTATAGATTGGGCGGATACGGACCGATAGCTACCGGTTTTAGGCAAATATGTCAAAGTCCCTAAAGAAGCTATGAAGCCTTCGATCCCCCCGACCGACAAGGAAAGCGAGCTCTTCAGTCGATAGCTTCGGGTGATTCCTTGTTTTGCTAATAGGAGGACGTGAATATGTCCGTTTTGAACATGAAAATAGTCGTATAGGAGTGCAGTCTTATGTCTCATGAAAAATTTAAACCCCTGGGGAATCGAATTCTCGTCAAACGCTCTGAAGCACAGACCAGTAAAGGAGGAATTCTCCTCCCCGATTCGGCGCAAGAGAAGCCCAAACAAGGAGAAGTCCTCGCTGTCGGTCCCGGAAGGATGGGAGAAGACGGGGTCGTCAAGCCGATGGAACTCGAAACCGGTAACCGGGTCCTTTTCGGAGGGTTTGCCGGAACGGAGGTTAAAGGAGATGAGGATGCGGAATTTCTCATCCTATCGGAAGAAGATGTCTTGGCAGTGATCGAATAAGGAGAAGACCATGGTTAAAATGATGCAGTTTAATGAAACGGCCCTTAAATCCGTCCTTAAAGGGGTCAGAACGCTTGCAAAAACGGTAATAGTAACCCTCGGACCGAAAGGGCGCAATGTCGTTATCAACAAAGGACTGGGAACCCCTCTTTCCACTAAGGACGGAGTGACGGTTGCCAAAGAGATCTCTCTTAAAGATAAATTCGAAAACATCGGTGCGGCGCTGGTCAAAGAAGCCTCTTCAAAAACTTCCGATGTTGCCGGAGACGGGACGACGACTGCAATCGTTCTGGCCGAATCGATCTTTAAGGAAGGGGTGAAAAATGTCATCGCAGGTGCCAATCCGATGAGTGTCAAACGAGGGATCGATCATGCGGTTCGGGCGATGATCGAGGAACTCGACAGAATTTCCACACCCGTAAGTAAACATGAAGAGATTCGGCAGATCGCGACCATCTCGGCAAACAATGACCCTAAGATCGGAGAAATGATTGCCGATGCAATGAAAAAAGTAGGGAAAGACGGAACGATTACCATCGCCGATGCTAAAGGAATCGAAACGGTCTTGGATGTTGTTGAAGGCATGCAATTTGATAAAGGATATCTTTCACCCTATTTCGTAACCAATGCGGAAAAGATGACGACGGAGCTTTCCGATACTCAAATCCTTATCACGGATAAAAAACTTTCGAATGCGAAAGAGCTCGTCTCGATTCTGGAAAAAGTGATGAACCGAGCTCAGAAACCGCTACTCGTCATTGCCGAAGATATCGAGGAGGAAGCTTTAGCCACACTCGTGATCAACAAGCTGAAAAAGGGGATGCCTCTTTGCGCTGTGAAAGCTCCGGCTTTCGGAGATCGAAGAAAAGCGATGCTTCGGGATATCGCGCTTCTCACCGGAGCAACCGTGGTTTCCGAAGAAGTGGGGCTAAGCTTGGAAGAAGTCGGACCGGAAGTTCTCGGAACCGCTAAGACGATCAAGGTCGGAAAGGAAGAGACGACGATTATCGATGGCGGAGGAAAAAATGAGCTCGTTCAGGAACGTATCCGCCAAATTCGTCATGAAATGAACGAGACCACGTCCGATTACGATCGTAAAAATCTTGAAGAGCGTTTGGCAAAACTTGCCGGAGGCGTTGCCGTTATCAATGTCGGTGCCGCAACCGAAGCGGAGATGAAGGAGAAAAAGGCACGTGTTGAAGATGCCCTTCATGCCACTCGAGCCGCGGTCATTGACGGGATTGTTCCCGGAGGGGGTGTTGCACTCCTTCGTGCAATCAAAGTCCTCGAAACGCTCGATCTCAAAGAGGATGAGAAGATCGGTATAGACATTATACGTCGCGCAGCCTTTGCTCCTGCCACAGCGATTGCAACCAATTGTGGAAAAGAAGGAAATATGATTGCCGAAAAGGTTTACGAAGGAGAGGGACCATTCGGATACAACGGTCTAAGCGATACCTTTGAAGATTTGCTAAAGGTCGGCGTTATAGATCCGGTCCTCGTAACCAAGAGCGCTTTAAAACATGCTTCTTCCATCGCAAGTCTCTTGATTACCATCGCCTGTATGATTACCGATAAGCCCGAACCGCCTAAAGCCGAGCCTCAAATGGATCCGGGTATGGGTGGCATGGGCGGCATGGGCGGCATGGGCGGTATGGGCGGTATGGGCGGTATGGGCGGTATGGGCGGTATGGGCGGTATGGGAATGATGTAGCTTTAAATAGCTTTATCAAACACATACCCCCCCCTTCCATATCATTTGGCATCGGGTTGATAAACGGGAGCTTCAATAAAATGAAGCCCCCGTTTTTTTGATAACGGACCCGTTCGTAAGGGATATCTACGGATTGATTTCGATCTTAAGGGGTTCCTATCCGCCGGTATAAGTCGATGCAACGGACTCTATTTTTCCCGCGGTTTTCTCAAATACAAATCGCAACCGAACGGTGCGTTCGAATAGCCCCCTTGATTCTCGATAGATTCGATCGGGTAGATTTAAGGGAGTTCGATAATCTGATCGACGACGATAAGATCGGTCGTCATTCGGTTTAGCCGTTTCAGTTCTTCAACGGTCGTATGATGATCGCGTGCAATCTTTTCTAGAGAGTCGCCGACTTTCACTCTGTGGGTTTTGGAGCTTGTCTCCTCTGCCAGCTTGGTGATTTCTTCCTTGATATCGGAGAGTTCTCGCAGCCGGCTGCTTTGCCCTTGGATTGCTTTTTCAAATTGAGCGATTTTATCCTTATATTGCGATAGTGCCGTTGTCGTATCGTTGGCGTGAGAACAGAGCTGTCGGATATCGGTTACGATTTTTTCTTGTTTTTTCGAGACTTGTTGGAGTTTTTTCTCCAAACTTTGGAGTTCTTGGACAAATGAATCGAGTTTTCCCGCTTTTAGTTCGGTCAACTGCTGTCGAAGAAAAGCAATCGTCTGTTCCTGGTCGATCAGTTTTCCTTCGATGACATGGTGCTCGATTTCATACGTATTGAGCTCATGTTTGACATCTTCCACTTCGGTACGGACTTTATGGAGACTCAGTTCCATTTGATGCTTTTCTCCCTTTGAAGAGCTCAGCGAACCGCATCCGGTCAGAAGAATCGGTATCAGGAGGTAGGGAAAACGTTTTTTCATTTAGGGTCCTTCTGTTCAAAGATTTTGAATTCTACGCGACGATTTTTTGCCCAAATCTCGGCGGTATTCCCGAGTACTGCAGGCATTTCTTTTCCGAACGAGATGGTATAGATACGGGTGGGGCTTACCCCACGTTCGATTAAAAGGGTTCGAATGGTGTTTGCGCGACGCGTTCCCAGAGAAAGGTTATAGGTCTCCGAAGCTCTTTCATCACAATGCCCTTCTACGCAGAGATAAAGATCGGAGTTTTTGTTCATGTATTTCGCAATAGCGGCGATCTGCTTGCGATCGTCTTTTGTTTTGAGGACGTGTTCATCGGTGTTGAAATAGAGGGTGCGGAACAGACCCGCTAAATGAGCGGTAGGCATAACGAATTCATCGATACTCGGAACGGTACTCCCGATAGCTCCCGGAACTTCCTTCGGCTGAGGGATGCTACGGTCGGCAAATTGAGTTTTGAGATCTTCTTCTTTTAGGGGAATATATTCTTCCTCTTGAGGACCGATAAATTCCTCTTCCGATGCAACCAGCCTCGAATCGGGATCTCGGGTCCAGAGAAGTTTCCCTTTTCTCTGCAGGTAACGCCCCATCGTCTTCGTATCTTCCCAAACGATCGCGACATTCCTTTGGCAGCCGGTTATCGGGATTACGACCGTTAGCACCAATACCCAAGATAATCTCTTCATAAAGGTCCTCTCATCGGCTCCCAGGCGGGATAATGCTTTTTACCGGGGCCGGTTGTTATTTGTAGCGCTTCTTTTTGTTTCACATTCACTAGGAACAATTCCGATGAAGAAGGGTCTGCGGTGTTGTAGATCAGATGGAGACTGTTCGGTGCCCACGAGGGGTTTTCTTTATGGCTACCGCCGGCAGTCAACTGGATTTCTTCCTTCATCGGAAAGTCGTATACCATGATTTGCCTGATCCCGTCAATCATAGCACTATAAGCTAATTTTTTTCCATCGGGAGACCAACAGGGGGAGGTGTTATGCCGATATTTTTTCGTAATACACAAAGGGGGAGAAAAGGTCCGTTTGCCGGGATAGGGGGTGTCGATGATAAAAATCCGTGGAGTTCCGTTTTTGTCCGATACGAAAGCAATTTTTTTCCCGTCGGGGCGGAACGTCGGCGATGCTTGGACCGAGTTGGGATAAGAATAGACTTGCATCGGCTTGCCCACAGGTCCGCGGGATTTGCTGAAAAGTTGCACGAAGAGATCGGCTCTTCCACCGGCATCGGAGATAAAGGCGAGCCGATCGCCCTTTTTTGAGATTGCGGGTAATAATTGGTTGCCTCTTAAATGAATCAGCGGCTTTCCCCTCTCGTCTTTAAAAGAACCCAGATAGATCTTCGGCTGTCCGTTCTTATAGTTCACATAGAGAAATTTATCCGCTGTAAATGCGCCGACGGCGGGGAAAAATACGGGGGTGATGCAGTAGCTATTTTCTCGTGTCACCTGCTTTTTATTTTCACCGTCATAATCGACTTCCCAAATTTCCGATTTGTACCTATACCGCCGGTCCTCTTTTTCTGTGAATTGAATCGAAAAGAGAATTTTCGACCGGGAAATTCCCCTCGTTCCGGTCATGATCGATGTTAAGTCATCTGCAAGTTGATGGATAAGATGACGGTCGCGGCAACGGTCTCCGGTGAGGGTATAAGGACCGATACTCTTTCCGGTCCCGCTTCGCTTCGGCGTGATCAGCGCCGACAGCTTTGTCTCGTTGATCGCAACATCGATCGTAAAATCAGATCCTCCTTTTTTCTCGACGCGGCAGCTGCCGTTGTGATCGATATCGAACACTAAAATCTTGCGCAGACGTTGCAAATAATCTTCGGAAAAACTCGGAGAGGTGAACGGAGAAACGGCGACGGACGATAAAAAACGGCGCGTTGCAAGGGGGATCGTGATCTCCTTTTCCCCTCCGTCAAGCGACGATAAAAAGAAAAACAAAAGGAGGAGTCTATGTTTCATTGCAAAGCGTGAATGTGAATCTGCGCGTCCGTTCATGTTTAAAGCCTCGGTTCAAGGGGGGGAGAATCACCTTCGGCAGATTGAGTTCCAGGTACTCCCGATTTTTCTCGGAGGCAGCTTCGAGAAACTCTATTTTCAAAACCCGCCCGCTACTGTGAACCGTCAGCTCCAATCTTACAGCGCCGTACTCCGGAAATTCAAGCTCTTCTTTCAGGGTTTGTGCTAACAGCGTAAAGTAATCGGAAGGTTCGAGCCCTTCGGACCGGTCGACCTGCAACGTTTCGATAGTTTGCGGACAGCTTAAGAGACCGTTCGGTTCGGAGGCAACCCCTCGCTCGATCTTTTTTAACGCTTCTTCGAGTTCTTTTAAAACGATCTTTTTTTTCGCCGTTCGACACCGTTTAAGTCGTTCGATTTTATTAGCAGGTCGGTTCGGTTCGACTTTTTTTAAGCTCGAAGCTTTTTCGGTCCGGGAAGAGAGGGTCGATTGTCGACCGGCAGCGGCGGTAAAGGTGTGGACGACCAGCGATTTTTTCGGCGGCGGAGACCGTTTTTCCCCTTTAAAGTCGAGCAGGAAAAAGAAGAGGTGGACGGCGACGACGGAGACCGTTAACGGAGCGAGCCTTCGGTCCTTGAATCGTTTCATCGCTTGAAGTCGGATTGGAGGATTACATCCAACGATTCGAAACCGACCTCTTCGACTATATTTTTCACCGATTGATAGGTTCCGAAAAATGCTTCCTTGTCATGAAAGAGTTGAGGAGAAATTGTCGGGTTTGCGAGGTGAAAGCGTAACAGTTCTCGTTTCAACTCGTCGAGGGTTAAACAAGCGCCGTTGAGCCGAACGGTATTATCTTTATAGACATCGATTTTAAGCCCCCTTTTTTCTTCAAAACGGCGGACGTCGCCCCCTTTTTCGGCAGTGGCGTCAGCCAATCGTATCCGATCGAGCTCGACTAAAGGAGCCACCAAAATAAACATGATCAGTACCACGAAGACGACATCGATCAGAGGGGTGAGGTTGACGGTCGGATCGTTATCCCCTTCACCGTCGATTAGAGAAACGGAGCGTTTCATCGGTCGACATCCACTTTTCGATACTGAAGCTCGAGGGTCGATAACAGAAAATGGCTGAAATCGATCATTTCGATCGTGAAATTTTTGATCGAACTTTTCAAGTAGTGACTTCCCGCGACGGCGGGGATTGCGATCAGCAGCCCTAAGACGGTTGTCGTGAGAGCCGTCGACAGCCCCCCGAGTATCGCGCCGTTTGCCATGACGGAGCGTCCCGCTTGAAGCTCGCCGAAGGAGATTAAAATGCCCCAGACGGTTCCCAAAAGCCCTAAAAAGGGGGCTAGAGTCGTCGTCGTCGATAAGATAAACAGGTTTTTTTCGATTTTACCCTTGAGTTTCATAACGGTCATATCGAGCTGAGAATCGAGAAAATCGATGTCCGCTTTAGATAGGTAGTGTTGATCCCGATCGGCAAAGTAACGATTTTTCTCCAGAATGATCAGGGCTTGCCGTTTAAAAACGGCGTATAAAACGGTCAAAGGATTCTCATCTTCCGCTTTAAGCTCCAATAGCCCCTCTTTGTGAAGAAACGCCGATCTTTTAAACCCCTTTGCCGAGGCAGCCGCCCTTCTGATCATCGACAGTTTTCGGATCAGAAGAACCCATGACAGGCAGGAGAGGAGAAACAGGGCGAAAAAAATCCCTTTTCCGAACGGGTCGGCTTGCAAATAGGCTTGAGAAAATGTTCCCACTCCGCTATCCTTAAACTAATTACTTTAAATAACGACCTCGTTAAAAACAAAGAGATAAAAATGAATAAAAAAAACTTCGAGGATGTGCGTCATGATAGCAATATGGAGTCTTTTAGGAAAGGGCTGGAAGGTTTATTGAACGAAAATCCGAATCTCCCTGAATATAAAATAACCGATCGCATCAAATCAAAAGAATCGATCGATAAAAAACTCCAAGACCCTAATCTCGATGTTAAGCACTGGTCAAAGCTTAGGGATGTATACGGACTACGAATTGTAGTACGCCTTGAACAGGATATAGATGCGATGAGATGGCACTTAGACTTTTGTCATTCCAATACTCAGGGCGTTATAAGAAACATTAAAGGTTATAGTCCGGAGCGCAGAGCTTTCTTTTATGAGCTAAAAGCATCCGAATTGCGATGTGAAGTACAGTTAATAACTGCAGTATACGAAGAAGCTCTTGAAAACAATCATCCACGTCATAAGCTGGGCGACAGCCAACTCCAAGAACTACTCCCTTATGACAAAAAGCAGTCGGCAATTGAGGAAGAAGAAACCTGTGCACGTCTAAAAAAAGCTATGGAAGAGTCCGTACGACAAGAGTTACCAATAAAAGCGCCATCACCATTAGACATTTTTAAGAAAGAAATCTTAAGCAGGTTAGACATTAGGAAAGTAAGCTCCCAACAGGCTTACGTTGACTGTGCGCAGCGAATGGAGAAAGCAGACAAAGTAAACCTTTCTACTGCGAAGGATGATCCCACTTTCAACGTGTTAGAATTTATGCAATATGCGTCAAGTCGTAAGATCCATAATGATGAGAATTTTCCCATTTTGTTTGGCATATTCGAGCAACAATTCCCTCGGTTGACCTTGCAGGAAAAACATCGATTTGTAAGTCTATTAATGAAATACGGTCCGCTTGCCATTGCCGATGCTCGTTCTGCCTATATGTATGAGTTACAATTGAGACAGGAGCTAAAAGATGGCGCAGAAAAATATACGAAAGACCCTGCTGTTAAAGATTTTTTAAAAAAAAGGGCAAAAGAAGGCCTGCGTTCGGCTGAAGTCTTCTACAGGATGCACATTCGATATTGGTAGCCCGACAATCCGGATAAAAATAAAGGGTTATAAAAACTGTATATGGAGAGGACGGCTTTATGTATACCGATTCGCACGCCCACTTAACCTCCGAGCCGATCTTCGGCGCATTGGATGAAATTTTGCAGCGGGCAAAGGAACGGCAAGTCGAGCGGATTTTTAACATCTGCACCGATAAGGTTTCGTTGCGGCGCGGACTGGAGCTGGCAGCAAGAGAGGAGCGGATTCATAGCGTCGGAGCAACGCCGCCGCAGACCGTCGAGCAACAAGGCGAGCTCTATTTTCCGTTGTTCGAAGCGGCCGCCAAAGAGGGGAAACTGGTTGCGATTGGGGAAACGGGGTTGGATTACCATCATCGGCAATCGCCCAAAGAGATACAACGAACGTTTTTGATCCGCTATTTACGGCTTGCCGCGAAGTGTCTCCTGCCGGTCGTCATCCATTGTCGCGACGCTTTTGCCGATCTCTATGCCATTGCCGGCGACCATTTTCCCGAAGGTCAAATCGTTTTACATTGTTTCACCGGGACGATGAACGATGCCGAAAGGGCTTTGGAAAAAGGGTGGATGCTCTCTTTTAGCGGAATCGTTACGTTCAAACGGTCCGAAGAGTTGAGAGCTATCGCACGAGAAGTTCCGATCGATCGGATGCTGATCGAAACCGATAGCCCTTATCTTGCTCCCCAATCGATGCGGGGGCAAACAAACGAGCCGAGCTTTATTCACGAAACGGCGCAGACGATTGCCGCCGTCAAAGGGCTTGCCGTGGAAGAAGCGGCTCGAATCACATCGGGCAATGCGCGCCGCTTTTTCAAGCTGGAGCCGTAACCGAAAACGGTAAAAATGCATTTTTTTCTTTTTAAATTTTAAAAAGATAAGTTTAATGCGCCTTATGAGTACCAATGCCGCCCTCCTCCGTCGCCCGTTTGCAATCAGACGGATTCATTCTCTTTTCGGTTTATGGATCGTGATCTTCTTAATAGAACATCTGTTAACGAATTCTCAGGCCGCCCTCCTGATCGGAGAAAACGGCGGCGGATTCGTTCGCGCCGTTAACTTGATCAAAAACCTTCCCTACCTGCATCTGATCGAGGTTCTTTTGATCGGGATTCCGATTGCGTATCATATGGTTTGGGGAATCGTTTATGCCTGTCGAGCAAAAAACAATGCGTTTCCGACGTCTCGTAACCGGCCCGCTTTGACCGGCTTCTGGAGAAATCATGCCTATGCGTGGCAACGGATAACCTCTTGGATTTTACTTGTCGGGATTATGGCTCATGTCGGCTATATGCGCTTTTATATGTATCCCGTCTCGGTCGCTATGGGACAAGACGTTGCCTATTTCGTTCGGATTTCGATGGATCCCGGTCTTTATACCGTCAGCGAGCGCCTCGGTGTGAAGCTCTATGACAAAGAGGCGATTGAAACGTTTAAGGGGCATGTCGGCAGTCAAACCCGAGAATCGGAAACGCTGGCGGTCGATTTCGAAACGTTGCAACAAAGCCCGCCGCCGTATCTTTACCGACAAAACGTCGACCGGCTGATGCGGCGTTATCAAAACCTCGAGCAGCAAAAGGCTTACTTGAAAGGGCTCGAAAAACGAAAAATTTTAGGAAACGAGGTCATTGCACAAGCCGATAATTTCGGAACGGCAACCCTACTGATCGTTCGGGAATCTTTTAAAAGCGTTTTTAAGTCGATTCTCTACACAATCTTCGTGTTGGCAGCCGTCTTTCATGCCTTTAACGGTCTGTGGACGTTTATGATCACCTGGGGCGTCATTTTGAAAATGCGGTCGCAATCGCTTGCGGTCAACGGGTGCGTTATGCTGATGCTGATCGTCGGGTTTTTAGGTCTGGTTTCGATTTGGGGAACCTATTACTTGAACTTAAGAAATTAAGGATCGGAATGAAAAGAAAAGAGGTCATCGTCGTCGGAGGGGGGTTGGCGGGACTTTCGGCGGCGATGCGTCTTGCAGAAAACGGCTGTTCGGTCAAAATCGTTTCCGTGACACAAGTCAAACGTTCCCATTCGGTTTGTGCTCAAGGGGGGGTCAACGCGGCGGTCAATATCAAGGGGGAGGACGACTCGCCCTATATTCATACCTACGACACATTAAAGGGGGGAGATTTTTTAGCGCAGCAACCCCCCGTCTTGGAGATGTGTTTAACGGCTCCTCGTATTATCGAAATGATGGACCGTTTCGGTTGCACTTTTAACAGAACGGCGGAAGGAAACATCGATTTTCGTCGGTTCGGCGGGACGCTGTACAATCGGACGGCGTTTTGCGGCGCCTCGACGGGACAACAGTTTCTCTACTCGTTGGATGAGCAGGTTCGACGTTATGAAGTCAAAGGACAGGTTGAAAAGTTTGAACATCATGAGTTTTTGCGGTTGATTCGAGATGAGCGAGGGGTTGCGCGCGGCATCGTTATGATGGATCTCTTTAACCTGAAGCTCGATGTTTTAAAAGGGGACGCCGTACTCCTTGCTACGGGAGGGCCGGGGATGATTTTCAAGAAATCGACCAACTCCACATTCTGCACCGGTGCCGCAAACGGCAGACTTTACATGCAAGGGATGAACTATGCCAACGGCGAATTCATTCAAATCCATCCGACTGCGATTCCCGGAAGCGACAAACTGCGCCTCATGACCGAAACCATCCGCGGAAGCGGCGGGCGCGTTTGGGTCTATGGTAACTCGGCTAAATCGATCGAAACCCCCGAAGGGAAAAGGGTCCCCTGCGGTGAAACGGGCAAGCCTTGGTATTTCTTAGAACAGTTCTATCCGGCTTTCGGAAACCTTGTTCCGCGGGATATCGGTGCACGAGAGATTCTTCGTGTGATAGAGGCCGGATTGGGAGTGGGCGGACGGGATGAGGTTTTCCTCGATGTGACCCATTTACCCGAGGAAACGGTCCGTAAGCTTGAATCGGTTCTAAAAATCTATCAAAAATTCACGGGAGAAAATCCCCGTAAGGTCCCTATGAGAATTGCTCCGGCCGTCCATTATTCAATGGGAGGGGCTTGGGTCGATTGGCCGGCTGCCGATGCCCCCGATCGTTGGGATCGTTTTAGACAGATGTCTAACATCGAAGGCTGTTTCGTTGCCGGCGAATCCGAATATCAATTCCACGGGGCAAATCGACTGGGTGGAAATTCTCTCCTATCGACTATTTTCGGCGGGCTCACTTGCGGCGTAGAGGTTCCGCGCTATATCGATACCCTGGCCGAGTCTTATGACGCAATCGGTGACGCTCCGTTCAAAGAAGCTTTGGAGAAGGAAGAAAGGTTTAAACGAGATTTAATCGGGCGCAACGGGAAGGAGAATGTCCATCGATTGCATCAAGAGTTGGCGCAACAGATGATCCGCCATGTCACCGTCAAGCGGAGTAACGACGATTTGGAACGGACGCTGAATAAGATTAAAGAAATCCGTGACAGATATCGACGGATCTCCCTCGATGACAAGGGGAGCCGCTTAAATCAGACCTATATCTTTGCCAATCAATTCCGTTCGATGTTAGAGCTCGCGCTGGTCATGACAAAGGGTGCCCTCCTTCGAGATGAATTCCGAGGCTCTCACTACAAACCCGAGTTTCCTGCAAGGGATGACGAAAATTGGCTGAAAACGACGATTGCGACTTATAACCCCGACGGCGACGAGCCGGAAATCGGTTATGAAGTTGTTGACACGCCCTACCTTAAACCGATACAAAGGGATTATACCAAGGCAAAGCGGATAAAGCCCGAGCTGGAGAACATCCCGACCGACATCCGGTTGCCGGTCTGATTCGGAGGAGTGTATTGGTAAAAACATTTGTTTTAAAGATCTATCGCGGCGAAAAGGATAAACAATACTGGGAAGAGTTCGAACTCGAGCTCAAACCTTCTATCAATGTCATCTCGGCGCTGATGGACATCCAAAAAAACCCCGTCAACCGCAAGGGAGAAAAGGTGCATCCCGTTAGCTGGGAACAGGGATGCCTTGAAGAGGTTTGCGGATCCTGTTCGATGTTGATCAACGGACGTCCGAGACAAGCTTGTACGGCGATCATCGAGTCGATGATCGAAAGGACCGGCAGCTCGACGGTGACCTTGGCGCCGTTTACGAAATTTCCGCTGGTCAGAGACCTCGTTGTGAATCGCAATCGAATGTTTGAAGATCTTAAAAGGACGAACGGTTGGATTTCGGTCGACGGTTCTTATATCCGCGGGTTCGGACCGAAGATCGGTCAAGCAAAACAGGAAACGATGTATACCTTATCGACCTGTATGACTTGCGGCTGTTGTTCGGAAGCTTGCCCGCAAGTGAACGGGCGCTCAAAGTTTATCGGTCCCGCTCCGATATCTCAAGTACGCCTCTTTAACCTCAACCCGACAGGGGCAGCGGAAAAGGGTAAGCGTCTTCATACCCTGATGGTGGAAGGGGGGATCGGCGACTGTGGAAACGCTCAAAATTGCGTTCAAGTCTGTCCTAAGGAAATCCCTCTGACCGAGTCGATTGCAGTCATCGGGAGAGAGGTCGGCAAGCAAGCTCTTAAAGATCTGTTCAGCCTCTCCGATCGCGATTAAATCATTTCCCGTGTTACACTGAAGGGGAGTCCTAGCGAGTAGGGATAGTATGCTCGTCGACTACAAGCTTTTTTAGGGGATCAAAACGCCGGAGCTCTTAGGAATAAAATGATGGAATTCCTCTCCTCCGGGTGACGAACCCACTTGGTTCGAAAGGTTGAATGAAGCCGCCCTATCGATTAGGACTCTTTTCGTATAGGACGGTAGCTCCGGTTTTTTAAGCTGAAACTGTACCTCCGTCGTCGCTATGCGGCGGAATTTTCATCGAAGAGCGGGAATCGGTGTTCGATCGCGGCGGTGAATACTTACGGCAAATTACGGCAACAAGCCTTGAAAACGGGATAGGTCGAGAATTTTCTGCTAATCGACTCCGGGCTCTTTACATTTGATAAATATCCGATGGCAGGTATAATCAAAAAATAATTCGCAGGGTCGGAGTAGCACTTACCCCTTCCTTTCGGAATCACCCTAACCTAACCGGTAGGAACGGCGGCTATGTTGCGTTCGAATTTTCTCATTTGCTTGATCCTTAGCCTATCATCGATGACTCTCGGTCTGTCGGCAAAAGAGGCAAAGCAAGCCTTGCAGACGGTGCAACCGGAATCGGATGAGGAAGCTTTTCTCATTCGACGGATTGCCGAATTTTGGAAGGACGGCGATTTTGCAATCGTTAAAATGCAAATCGTCGACTTTTTGGATCGATATCCGAAAAGCTCTTTTGCCGATTATTTTCTCGGAATCTTAGGCGATATCCATCTGCAGGAGAATCGCCATACCGATGCTTTGGAAGCCTATCGATCGGTTACCGATCCGGCAATCGTTGAGAAGACCCTTCTCAACAAGCTTCACTGTTATTACGAACTCGACAGGTATCAAGACTTGGCAAACGACGGACTTCCCTATCTGTCCGGCAAAACAATTGAGACGGAGGAGCGGCAACAAGAGTTCGATTTCCTCATGGGTGAAGCCTTTTTCAGACAAGCCCTCGAGCTCGAAAGCGGAGCCGAAAAAACGGCTCTTGCTCGGCAAGCACGGAGCCGTTATGAAAGTCTCCCCGAAGGACGATACGGCGAGATTGCACAATTTGCCATTGCAGAGATTCACGCAATCCTCGGAGAACATGAACAAGGGGCTATTGCCTACCGAAAGCTGGCTGAAAAACACTCTCAAATGAGAGAGGATCTCCTGTTTCAAGCGGCATCGCTTCAGGTAAGATACGACAAAGAGACGGCTATCGAAACGTTCGGAAAAATCAAAGCAATGGAAGGTAAAAGAGCGGATGAAGCCACCTTTAATTTGATTGTCCTCCTTTTCCGAAACGAGGCTTATGAAGAGTTGATCAATAGTTACGGGTCTTTTTCGGAAGACATTTCCGAGAGCTATCGACCCGACCTTCATTTTATCTTCGGCAAGAGTTATTTTTGCATGGGACAATACCAAAATGCGATTTCTCTCCTTAAAAAGTATATCGATTCCACCTACATTCCTTCCGATCAACTAAAAAACGCTCTCCTGATTCAAATGACTTGCGCCCGTCAAATCAAAGACGAACCCCTTTTCAACCGGACGTTTAATCTGTTCGAATCCCTTTTCCCGGGAGACCGAGAGATTACCAAAGCCCTTTTTATGCACGCGATGATCCTCAAAGAACAAGGGGCTATTAGCAAGGCGGATGAAAAACTCGGGATGATTAAGGACAAGTACGGCGAGCTTGATGATCAGGAAAGCTTCCTTTTCGAATACGGTCTTTTAGCCTATCAAAATGAGAGATGGCTAAAAGCTCACGAACTTTTTCGGACATACGTGACCGATTTCAAAGAGGGCAATCGTCTCGGTATTGCTTGGAAGCTTTTCCTTTTCTCTTCGATCAACCTATACAAACATTCCGGCGAGGAAAGTAGCTACTCCAAACCGGAATTTTTCAATGATTTAAAGGCGATTCCGCCCCACTCGAATTGTTTAAATGACGATGAGATGAACGATTATGCCCTCCTTTATGCAAAAATAGCTTACGAACTCGATCATTATTCGGAAGCTCTCCGCTTTCTACAAGATCATATCTTCAAAGTAGACGGTAGGGAAAAAGACTCTATCGCTCTATCCGAAGCTCATTTTATCGCGGGACTATCCCTTGCGGCAACGGGAACGGATCACTCTCAACTGTGTGTCCACTTGGAACGGGCGCTGGCGCTCAATCCCGACCTCTACGATTCTCCCTCGACACATGTGCAACTTTACAATGCTTATATCTCCCTTGCAGGGTATGGCGAGACCGAAACGATTCCGGCGGACGCCGCGCAGCAAAAAGAGTGGACCAACCGCGCCGCCGCCCATTTGGAAGAGGCGGTTTCGAAAGGGAGCGTTTCGATAAAAGAGGAAAACCGGTTATGGATTGCCGACCACTATTATCAAAAGATCAAAGACTATTACGACCGACAATGGAAAGGGGAAGAGATTCCTCCTCCCGAAGTCGCGGCTGCAATCGATCGAGCAACTTCCCATTATCAATCCCTCCTCTTATCGAACGGGGAGCTTATCCCCATTACCTCCGAAAATCTCCATCTCGAACGGGAAGCCGTAAAACTTGCAAAACTTTTTTCCTATCAAAATGTTCATCAAAAGAAATTAGACCTTCTTACACAACTGTTAGAGCAACAAACCGCTAAGCTCGAACTGAACTGGGGTTTCCGAAAAAATGCTTTTTTCGAACTCGCCGTCGTTTATGATGCGATGGGAGACAAGGAAAAAGCTTTCGAAACATATCGCTTTATACATGCTTCGGCCGACCGCTTTCCGACAGTGCTTGCCAATCATGCAACGCTTGAAACGGCCCGCCTTCATTTTGAGCTTTTAGAAGAGGGATTAAGACGTGAAACGAACGGTGAAGTCGTTGCCATTTTAAACGACCTGAAAGAGTTGCAAATCCGTAAAAATCCGACTTCCGAACCGACACATTTGGAAGCGGCTCTCGAGTATGTAAAAATCCGTTCCTTAATTTCCAATCGGGAGGAACGGGATGCGCGCCATCTCTTCTTTTTAAATCGGATGAAAGAGGATTTTACCTGTCAAGAAGACTTGGTAACCCGGGACTATCTTGCAGCCCTCGATCGCGATCCTTCAAAGAAATGTATTTTCGATGCATACATGAAGTTTATCGATGCGGAAAAGATCCGCCTTGAAGTGCAAAACCTCCATCGACAAGAGCGTTTGGGAGAGATAAAGCAGCTCTACGAAAACGGGCTGACACTCTACGGCGAGATTGAAAGCGATCCCCACACTCCCCACGGTCTTTACAAGCGCGTTTGCGTAAGTATGCGAGCAATGAATGCTTTTAATGTTTATTAGCCGAGAAGAGAGGTTTTATGAAGGCAACTTCCTCCTCTTCCCCGGGATGTAAACGATTCATCCCGCTGTTAATCGGCTTGCTCCCTTTACTTTTCCGCAACCCGTTGGTTGCTGAAGATTCCCTCGACCCTCTAATCACAAAGCAATCGAATGAAAGAGGGGACGTTCGACCTCAAAGCGAAGAAGTAGAGTTTTTTCCTCTCTCCGCCGTCACCGATAGTCATCGGTCTCCGCTCGGTATCGATCCGAATCCCGAAACGACGGAGAGCGGTTTTTATCCCGAGACTTCCGGTCCCGATCTATCCTATAAACCCTACCCGCAACAAAAAACAAGGTCGGAACCTTTTCCCTTGGATCGTGAAACTTTCGGAGCGACTCCCGATCTCCATATCAAACCTAACGAGGCTACCGTAGTCTCTACCCGCCACGATCCTTCTCTAGAAAAGACCTGTCCCCTCGCTGTATCCTTTCCCCTTCAAGGCTCGACGATCGGGACGAGAATCGATCATGGGGCGATCTCCTTTAACCTAACGGCGAAGTTCGATCTCTACCGCTCTAAAAAAACGGTAAACTTTCCTAAAAAAGTGCAACGATTTCATCAAAGTTCCTTAGAACCGGTAAGCCCCTATATTTACATGGAATTTCACGGCAACACCGATGAAAAAATCCATACCCCGACGGTTGAAAAACAAACTCTTCGTCCTTGTTTAGAAACGGTCCGTCGATCGATCAACGGAGCGATGCCGCTCAATCTCAAACGTGACGACGCTAATGCTTTAGCGATGATTTCCGGCTCGATTCAATCGCCTCGCTCGGAGATATCTCCATCGCCGGCGGAGTTTTCTTTAGATACGAAAGTTTTTTTCGTTTCCCCTTCCGAAATACCCTCCGAGACTTTTGTTTTACCCCGAAAGCTCGTCCGTTTCGACCCCCCTTTAAACCGTCTTCCCTTTTCCGGGCGTCTTGTTGAGTCTTTTCCATCCGAACCAGAGATTCAAGGAAACGACGGCGCGATAGGGAAACGTTTTACCGACGACGTTACCGCTTCGAGCGATTACCGACCTTCGGTGCAAAAAGGGAAAAAAAATTTTTTAAAAACATTTCCTACCTTTTCGGTTCCGAACCTTCAAACCTCTCTTATCGCTTTAGAAACAAAAAATAGGATCGCGATTCAAATCGGAGATCCCGAAATTCCGTTCAAAAAATTTACCGCTAGGGAAGGGGCAAATCTCAACCCGCGTCAGCTCTTTTTACCTCGAGTTCAAACAAAAGCACTTTCCCCAAAAACCGAGACCGGTATTCCCCTCAAGCTTATTGAACAGATTCCGCAGGTTCGATCGCCGGCAACTTTAACCGAGCGGACCGATCGTGATTCGACTCTTAAAGCCGATTCTTTCGATGCTATTCATAACCGTTCCTCGTTCGAACAGGTGCACGACTCTCGTTCGACCTATCACCCTCTTGAGTTTCCCGGTTTGAATAGCGCAACCGCAACGCCTCTTATCGGAGAAAAGCCCCTTGAATATATCAAGAAAAAAATCGCTCCCATTATAACCTCGCCGAAGGATGTACTACTTCCCTATGTCGTGAGGAAAAAAATTTTCCCAAAAAAAGCTTTTGAGAATCTAACCGAAACCGATAGAGCCGTTTGTGTGGCAAATCGTCATCAACGTTTCCCTAACACACGAGAGATCGTTGAAGGAAATCCGGTACCGATCGCGATGCAATCCGAAACCGCTTTCTTGTCGGAAGAATTTCCTTTACTAAAGACCGATATCACTTGCTCCCGATCGAAAAAAATTCTCGAGGATTATCATCGAGAAGTGCTTGTAGCATCGGGATGCGTAGCTCTTGCCGACCCGGAGTTAGAGGACTCGCTTTCCGATCCGGAAAAGCGGTTGCTGAATCGGTCAAATCGGTTGACGAACGGATTTATCGCAGAAATCCCCCCACCTTCCGACCTGAAAACGGTATCTTATAACAATGAGTTTGAAACTTCAGTCCATTACGCCGAAAGAGAGGATGGTAAAGGTTACCTCTTTTCGGTGAAAATGAAACCGCCCCGAGCTCTTAATTTTGCCTGCCCCGATCAACATTACATCTTTGTAGTCGACGGATCGAGTCATATAAAAAGACACCGCTTCGGAGTCTTTAAAGAAGGGGTAGGACGGGCTCTTTCCTACTTAGAAGAGGGTGATTCTTTTAACATCATCATCGCCGACGCAGCAATGATTCCGTTCAATCGGTTCCCGACCCCCTGGAATAAGACATCGGTTTCTAAAGCTAGAGCCTTTTTAACGGATCGAAACTACCGAGGCTTTTTCATCAATTACAATGCTTTTGATCTCTTATCCGACATCGCCGACTATTTTGCTCCCGATAAGGAAAATATCGTTGTCTTAATAACGGATGGACAGACGCTTAAATCTCTCCAAGATCATAAGAGCGATTTCAAAAAATTGACTAAAGAAAGGAGGGGGAAATTCTCCCTTTTCACCGCTACTGCAAGTCATGGAAATAATCTTTCAATGCTCGATCTCTTGAGCGTTTTCAATAATGGAGAGCTGATGTATTCCAAAACAAATGCAGCTTTTTCAAGAAGGTTATCAATGCTTGTAAAGCATATCGAGTCCTTCGTTGCTGGCGATATTCATATCCATGTTACCGACATGATTGACGAGACTGAAATCGCATTTCATCCCAATCAAAAAACGCTACCTTCGCTCTATGCCGACCGCCCTTATATCGTTTACGGTTCCATTGACCGGTTAAAAGACTTCGATCTTATCCTGCAAGGAAGGTGTGGAGACAAATGGATCAATATCAAACAAACGATTTCCTTTAAGGATGCCGAGAAAGCAACCGATTCTATGAAAAAAGAAATGGCTCTGCAAAAAGCCTACGTCTGCTACGATTACTTCTTAAAAAATGACGACCCGTTCTTCTTAAAAGAAGCGGCAACGATTTTAGAGTCGCTCCACGTTCCTACCGCAGTTCGATGAGGATCGCCGGCGGCTTTTTAAAAAACCGATCGATTAAAACGGCAAAAGGGAATAGGACGCGCCCCACTTCCGAAAAGCTCCGACAGTCGGTCTTCGATATCGCCGAGGCTTGCACTGAAAACGGCGCCTTTCTGGATCTTTATGCCGGTTCCGGAGCCATGGGGCTGGAAGCTCTCAGTAGGAGAGCGAAAAAGGCGACGTTTATTGAAAAAGATCGCTCGGTTCTAAAGATTCTGAGAGAAAACATTACCGAACTCGGTCTCTCTTCACTCACAACTCTCATTGCCGGAGATGTTTTAACGGTTTTAAAGAGATTAAAAGGGGAAATATTCGATCTTATTTATATCGATCCCCCTTACGGCAAAGGATTACAAGGAAAGCTGTTGGTCCTTATCGATAACCTCCGTCTCCTCCGTATCGGCGGACTGTTGTTTTTAGAGGAAAGCTCTCGAACGGAATTGGAAATCCCTTCTCTTACAACGATGTATCCGCAAAAAAAAAGGAAGGGGGGAAGTACCTCCGTTTATCAATTTCAAGGGATTCGGTCGTCTTAATCGGAAACTTTCACCCCGTTTTTGTAGAGTGTTTCTAAAGCCCTACCATCCTGATCATAGCTTTTTTTTCGCCCGTCCAGTTTACCGTTATCAAATATTTGTTCCAGCCGGAGCTTTCCCGAATCATAGTATTTTTTGAATATGCCGTGCTGCTTGCCATCTCTATACTCGGCTTCGAAAATCAAAATTCCCGATTCGTTCCAATGCTCGGCTCTTCCCTCAAGCTTGCCGTTTTTGTAAGGGTAAATGCTAGTTAAACGACCATCTTCGAAGTAGGTTTTTTCGTCTCCTTCTTTTCGATCTTTCACGAACGCGACCTGTCTGTAAGGTTGACCCGAATCGTAGTATTGATAGGAGAAGCCTTCCCTTAGATCGTCTTTGAATGTTAATCGAATCGCCGTCCGACCGTTTCTATGGAAAAGCTCGGCAGCTCCATTTTTCTTTCCATCCTTATAGGTCGTGGTGCTGATCTTTGCCCTATCGGGATCGTATTCGGTGACCGCACCGTCAATCTTGTTATTGCGGTAAGTCCCTTCGATAGCTTTGACCTTTTCTCCACCGGTAAGATCTAAAGGATAGTAGATATAATGAGGACCCTCTCGTTTATTATTCTTGTAATGATAAACGATTTCTCGTCCTTCTCGGTCTCGCTCAAAGTGACGTCCTTCTAATTTTCCTTTTATATAGTTCGATTCTTCAAGAAGATTCCCCTCCCGATCCCATAGGGCTTTTAATCCGTGTAGCCGGCCGTTCTCATAGCCGATCGATGTTTTAACGGTGCCGCTCTGATAATAGGATTTTTGCTCGCCGTGGGGCTCACCTCTATCGTTATAGGAATAAAGACCCGATAATGCTCCTTTGACTCCGTTAGAAGGGGGATAAAACTCTTTCTGAACTCCAATCGGTTTTCCCTCTTTTGCATGTCTGATAAACGCTTCGCCGCCATCTTCGAAATGACCTAGAGTTTCTCCTTCAACGAGATCGTTGTTAAAGGTTTCACTCAACTTAATTTGACCGTTTTGATAGTACTGCTCATGCTTTCCCTCTTTTTTTCCGTCCAAGTAGTGAAACAGCTCAAACTTTTGTCCGGAATCATAATAGGTCGTATGGATTCCGATAGGTCTGTCTTGGTCAAAGGCTCCTTCAAAAAGGGGCATCCCCTTTCGATTCCGGGCTCTGAAGAGCCCGTCTTTTTTACCCATTTCATACCGAGCTTCGAGATGGAGAGATCCGTCTTCATACCAATCTTTTTGGTCGCCGTGAGATAAGGCATCTTTGAAGTTTCTTTCGGTTTTCATTTGCCCGTTGGGATACCAACGGCAAAATTTTCCATTGTGATTGCCTTGAAGAAATGTTCCTCTAAAAGCGAGCGTTCCATCTTCATACCACTCTTGAAAACATCCCTCTTTCAATCGGTTTTTATAATGTCCGTTGAGTTTTATCTTCCCCGAAGGAAAGTATCGGCTATATTCACCTTCGAGTTTACCCTCGACATAGTAGCCGTCGGTTTCTAGCTTTCCGTCGGCAAACCAAGATTGAAATTTCCCATCAAGCTCCCCTTCGGAATTTTTAGAGTATTCGGCAACTTTACGACCGTTCGGATCGAATTCGCGAATCGGCTCTTTGAGCAACCCTTTTTTATCGTAGGTTGCAACAAAAGCCATCGCTCCGTTTTGATGTTTTTTCCAATGTTTTCCAACCGTCTTTCCGTCGACATACTCTCCCTCGCCCGTTATCCGACCGTCGGCGTGGAACCACCTTTCGATCCCCTCTTTCTTTCCGTTGACATAGCGCACTCGATAACTTTGTCTTTCATTGGGATGGTATTGAATATGATCTCCGTGAAGAACCCCTTGATCGTAATCTTGAACCTCCGTAATCGTATGATTCTCATCAAACTGAATGATTCCGGGTCGATTTTTCTCAGAGTGAAGCTTGCCGTAAGCGTAATGGCGCTCCGTTTTTTCATTGCCGTTTTCATACCATTCAATCATTTTCCCATGGATTTCTCCCTTGACGTAAAAGCTCAAAGCTTCTCGTTCTCCCTTGGGATAGTAACGGATAAAATCTCCCTCTAACACTCCGTCTTTATACCGACCTTCCGCTAAAACCTGCCCGTTCTGATGGTAGGAGTAAAATTGCCCTTCGGGCCTTCCTTGATCGAATGTCGTCATCTGACTGAGTTGTCCTTTAGGATAGAAGACCTTTAACGAACCGTGCAAAAGTCCGCGATCGAAATATCCCACTCTTTCCACTTCGCCGGATTCTCTAAATCTTACACTGACCCCATGCGGAACCGATGTCGCTTTCCAAGCCTCGTATCCGGGAGATTTTTCATCTACGGTGATTAAATCGGTTACTTCCAT